>NZ_JAUMTY010000070.1:0-4520 GCF_030530965.1 Corynebacterium sp.
GTCAGTACGATCGCTACGAGACAGACGGTGATGGGCGCGCAAGCGTGACGCACATTCGTCGAGTGGGGTAGAGGGGTTGTCAGATCGATTGGGTTTGGTGGATGATGGGGCAACACAGGTGCCCTGCTTGTAGATACACGAAAATCCCTGGTCAATCGTAACCAGGGAAAACGATGTTGGTGGAGCATAGGGGAATCGAACCCCTGACCTACTCGATGCGAACGAGTCGCGCTACCAACTGCGCCAATGCCCCGCGGACCCCCAGCACTTTACTCCGAGGATCCGTGATCCCCAAAACAAACAGGTCGTTGGGTGCCAAGTGCCAGGGACGATTCCCGCTGCAGCTCGTTAAGACAGCTCGTCGGTGAGTGCCTTGGTGAAGGCCGGCAGGTCATGTGGGTTGCGTGAGGTGATCAATACCCAGTCATTCCCGGGGCAACGGAAGACTTCTTCGTCCACCCAGTGAGCACCCGCGTTCTTGAGATCCGTGCGAATGGACTGGTAGGACGTCATGGTCTTGCCCTCGGTCAGTCCGGCGTCGATCAGTGCCCACGGTGCGTGGCAAATGGCGCCCACCGGTTTGTGTGCCGACGCGAACTCCTTAAGGATGCGCTGCGCCTCCGTATCGATGCGGAGGGTGTCGGCGTTGACGGTTCCTCCGGGGAGAACGACCAGGTCGTAATCGTCGGCACTGATTTTGTCGAGGGTCGTGTCGGCTTTGACGGTGGATGCCCAGTCTTTGTCGCCCGTCACGGTTTGAATGTCGTTGCCCGAGTTGGAAGCGATGGTGACATCAATGCCTGCCGACGATAAGGCGTCGCGTGGTGAGATAATTTCTGGCTCTTCGACGCCGAAATCAGTTGCGATGATGACTGCTTTCTTTGCCATGACGTTATCTCCTCAGAAATTCGAGTAGTTTTATTGCGTTGATCTGTTCTGGAGAGCGCACGGCTTCTTTCAGAGAAGAAGCCACACCGCGGAATAAACACGTGATCATATGGCGGCGTTGTTTCGCCCTCCCGGTTAGATCCAACACGTATGAGTGAGATGTATTCCATCACGTGTGGCGATGTGTGGCGCTAAAACCCAATGTTCCGATTTAGTTAAACAAGTTCAAAACGTTGATTTTGGCCTAAAAAACGATGAGAAAAATTGTTAGGGTGGAGAACATGACTGATATGCAGCCATTCCCGTCGCAGAACGACACTCAACAATACGGAGCCACTACTCCAGGTAGGTACCACGGCCCCGATGATGCCCCTGAGTACGACGGTGAGCCACCATTGTCGCAGCCTTTCTACGGCGCAAGTTTGCCTGCAGCCGTCAAGAGATTTGTCACCAGAGTCCTTCGGTTCAAAGGGCGCTCCTCAAGGTCCGAATACTGGTGGGTTCAGTTGGTCTTGTTCCTTATTTACGCTGCGGTTTCCGCAGTAGCGATTAGTGCTGGTGTGGATCCGGATGATGTGACCAATCCAGTGGGACTCGCCAGCGCTGTCTTTAGTGCGATTATTTTCGTGCCCAGTCTTTCGCTCGCATGGCGACGTTTGCATGATGCTGGTTTTGCCGGACCGTGGTACTTCATTTCCTTTACGGTTATCGCTGCTCCCGTGCTCCTCATCATGACGATCTTTCCGTCTAGACCCGAGAAGATGAAAGAAAAGTGGGACGACAAAGAAAATCTTTCATCTGCCGTCTAACAACCATGTGACGACGAAAAACACGTGACTCAGAAGAAAGCCACGTGATGAAGAACCCGAGAATCGGGCCTTGACATGGCGGGGAAGTACACCCCCGCCATGATTCATATGAGATCGTCGTTAAATGTCTTCCAACGACCTCGACGACGACTTCGGCCCTGTCAATGCCAGCAATCCGGCGGCGACACCAGTCAACGCAATCATCGCAAAGCCAGCAAAGAACGACGTCTTGTTAACAACGAAGGGCAGCAGGAGCGAACCAACCGCGCCACCGAGGTGACCACAACCATCCGCGATGGAGAACCCGCGCGCACGCAACGTCGTCGGGAAGGATTCCGCGGTGAAGGTGTAGCCCATCTGCAAGTAGGATCCCAATGCCATGGACGCCAGGAATGAACCAAGCGTCACCATGAAGGAGCTGGCCATCGTTGCGATGCACAGCATTCCGGCTGCCCACACCAGCGTACAAACAAAGATGAGGTACTTACGCTCGAATTTATCGGAGATAAAGATCATAATGAGCGCGCCGGTCGGGTAGCCGATAGCACCGATGGCAAGGTACAGAATCGACCCGGCAATGTTCTCGCCGTGCGACGAAATAAGGTCGGGGGCATCACCTAAGAAGCCGTAGTTGCCGATGTACCACAGGAACCACATCAGAGCCATAACGATGGCCGTGCGCAGGTACTTTCCTTCAGTGAGCGACGGTGCGCTGTCTGTCCCGGTGAGCCCAAGAGAGCGATCCTGCCTCTCTTCTTCTTTTTCAACCTCTTTCCGGAATTCCTCGCGAATCTTCTGCCCTTTACGCAGTTGCTCGTCGGTGAAGTTCGTTTCCATCTTCTCGATGATCTTTTCAGCATCATCGCAGCGCCATTGGGAAATTAACCACCTGGGCGACTCGGGGAGGGCTAGGGCAAAGAGAACACCGAAGACGCCGACAAGTGCGCCGATGAAGAATAGCCAGCGCCATCCGGTGTGGAAATTCGGAACCAATGCCAGGGCAACGAACGGTGTGATCGCTTGGCCGATAATTCCGACCATAAAGGTGGCGACGGAAAGCTTGCCGCGTTGGTTAGCCGGTGCAATTTCGCCGACGTACGTGGACGCTAGGTTCAGCGCTGCTCCCACGCCCATACCGGTCAAGAAGCGCCAGAGCGAAAGGTCCCACACCGTGAAGGAGAACCCGCAGAGGAGAGATCCTGCTCCCGAGAAAACGAGGGAACCGATGAAAGAGACTTTTCGTCCCTTTGCGTCGGAAAGCCAGCCAGCGAGCAGTGAACCAATAATGTAGCCCACGAGACCGACGGCAAGGGCCACGAACAAAGACATGTCCTGGCCCAGATTCATTTGCTCGTCGATAGCCGGCATGGCGAAGCCGATATCGCTGATGTCATAAAAGACGAAGAAGTATGCGATACCGATAACGAAGAAATCACGCTTGCGCAGTGGCCACGCAGGGAAGCGATCCATGCGGGCCAAGAGCTCACGACCGCGTTCGGTAGTGGATTGTTCGAATGTGGTGCCAGTTAGTTCATCAGCCATTGTAAGTCGCCTCCAAAAGTAGGCAGATGAATGAAATATCTGCAACACGTCCTGTGATGTGGGCATGCTGCGCATAAAAATGGTCAGCTAACAGCGGATGCTGGGGTTGAAAAATCGGCGTCAACCAGTGAGAGGCGTTGTTGCTGGCCCACTAACTCCAGCCTAGTTTTTGGGCTGCGCACCCAAGTTTTTCTGAAAGATAAAAACCCAAACCACCCTATTTAAGGTGTGGAAATGGGGTATTGGCTCCGGGGTGAGTGTGGGAATTGGCGCGCCTTTTCACAATGCTCTTCTCGGAACGCTACTGCGTCGCCATGAAGGAGAGCCCCCGTGTCAGGGCACCCCGCCACGCTGCAGGATCATGCCCATGTGCGGATACATCAAAGTGGCAGCGAATGTGGGCTCGTTCCAACTCCTCAACGACCGCGCGCGCATGAGACTCCATCAACCCTTCGCCGGTTCCCACGTCGAAGAAGAACCGTGAATCATTCTGCGTGAGTGCTGTCAAAGTCGCTTGGTCCTGGAGCTTCTCAGCGATGAGTCCGCCAGGTGGGCCTGGTAGCCGCGGCCCCTGTCGCGTCGGAAACCAGAATGATGGTGAACACCCGATAGCGGCATGGAACGTTTCGGGGCTTTCAATAACGCAGTCGGTGGCGCATAGCCCGCCAAGGCTCTGACCAGCAACAATGACATATGGGTCGGCAATGCCATAGTCGCGCGTGATGGCGGGGATAAGGTCGTCCTGGAGCGCACGCCTCCAGGCGGGATTGCAGCCAAGATCGCGGAGGCGGTTCTGTCCGCGGGATGTGGAATCTGTCGTTTCGACGGCGACCGCCGTGACCTCGGGAATGCTGCCGCTGGTCTCAAGCGCGCGGAGTGCATAATCAAAACCGGTGTGCGCCTCGTACCAGTCTTGGCCGTCGAGAAGAATGAGCAGCCACGGTCGACGTCGGGAATTATCTCTTTGATTGCCGACGGGAGTTCTCACCCACACATGTCTGTCCTGGAAAAATTCCGACGTCGAGTGCCATGTGTAGGGGGTAAACCCGGGCGTCGTGTTGTCGGCAGGGGTATCGGATATGTCCGCGGTGTCCCAACCAGGCTCGGGCAAGGCGTCCTCGAGCCGAACAATCCCGGATGACTTCGCGCGGTAGGGGTGGTCAGTATCGGGTGAGGAGTGTGACGATCGTCGTGATCGTAGGGGAGGTATCTGGGCGTGCGGATCGACCACCATGAGTGTCATGAGGGCTTTCCAGCGCGCCCGAAAATCGATCTGTTGAT
>NZ_JAUMTY010000070.1:4620-7610 GCF_030530965.1 Corynebacterium sp.
TCCTGCCACCAGAAAACCAAGGTTCGAGTAGTGGCAGTCGGCCCGGGGCACACAACGGGATTTGATCTCAACGATGCGTGGTGGGGAGTCTTAATGGAACAGGTCCTCTAAACGGTCAATCATGGCCAGTGAGCTGTAGTAATCCATCCGGAACGTGTCAGTGCCCATGGAATACACGGACTTGTTCTTTACGGCGGGGGTATTAGTCAGAACCGGATTGCTCTTATATGCATCTACGGCTTTATCATCCGCTGCGAAGAGGAACGCGGTCTTGCCGGTGGCCGCCGTCGGTAGATTCTCAGCGGAGACAACATAAACGTCAGACCGAGGGCCCATCGAATTCGCTCCGCGTGCGCTTTCTGGAACGTCGGCAAGGGTGAACCCTAGCTTGGTGAGCAACTTGCCCTGTGCGGAGTCTTTCGTCCACACACGTGCCGACTTGTTTTGCGGGGTGTACACCAACGGCGTGACCGGTTGCGCAGGCTTCTTGATCTCGTCACGAGCTTTAGCCACGGTGTCATCAAACTTCTTGATGACGTTAGAGGTTTTCTTCTCTAGGCCAGTCGCCTTCCCGAGCATCGTGGCGACATCCTGCCAGTCTTTATCGGAGTAGTCGATCATGACCGTGGGGACAGCCTCTGAAATCTGTTCATACAGGTCAGGCGTGGCGTCCTGACCAGTCGAGGACATCACGACCAAGTCAGGTTTTTCAGCAAGGATAGATTCCGCCGACGGGTTGAGGTCCAGGACCTTCACATGCTCCTTGTCCGCAACCTGGGACCACTGAGTGAAGAAACCGTTGTCATCGGTGAGAGGTGTGCCCTTTTGTCCGCCTGCCGACGCTACGACCGGTGCGCCAATGGCAAGCAAGGAACCAGTCAGCGTCACGGCAGCTGAGACGACCTTTTTCGGCTTGGCCGGGATCTTGACTTCTCCGTGATCGGTGGCCACCGTGCGGGGCCACGTTTCGTTGGCCTGTGCGGATGAGCTCTGACCTGATTCAGAAGACGAAGAAGAGGCCGTATCCGATGACGATTGGGTTGAATCCTCATTGCGCGAGCATGCGGCTGTACCCATGATGAGTGATACGGCGAGTGTTGACGCCAAAACCGCCCGCACTGAGCGCAAGCGATGGGGAGACCTGAAACGGGACACGGAGGTGACTCCTTCTAGAGAAACAAACAAATGAGGGTCCCCATACTACTGGACGTGCAAAAGTAAAGATAGCCTCAAATTTAGAGCCGGAGTGTGCTGCAGGTTTATCGTTTAACCGCGTCGGATTAACCCCTCGGATTAACTCGGTCAGATCAGCCCCGTCGTTTCCGTTAAGTACTCCAAAATCGCGCGTACCCGGCGGTTATCTTCACCCGGTTCGAGATTGAGCTTTAAGAAAATATTGGACACATGTTTCGCCACCGCGGCACCAGAAAGGAACAAGTCCTGCGCTATTTCGGCATTGGATTTTCCACGCGCCATGAGTTCCATGACTTCACGTTCGCGCGCGGTGAGCAGCCGCAATCCTGATCTGCCGGATTTCATCAACGCTGTCGCCACATCCGGATCAATGACCACTCCGCCCTGCGCGACGATGGTGATGGACTCCAGGAAGTCTTTGACTTTTCCGATCCGATCTTTCAGCAAGTAGCCCGTGCCCGCACCGTGGGAGGTTCCAGGCGTGAAGAGTTCACGAGCATAAGCGGGAGCCACGTATTGGGAGAGCACCATGATGCTTAACGACGGAAAGCGCTTGCGCAACTGAAGGGCAGCTCGTAGGCCATCTTCGCGCATGTCAGGAGGCATGCGTACGTCGGTAATGAGGAGATCAGGTAAAGCGTGATCGTCACCGAGGGTGGTTACAGCGTCGAGTAATTCCGTGGCAGTCGTCGGCTTGGCAATGACCTCGTATCCGCGTTTTTCAACTAACCCTGCGACGCCTTCGCGCAACAAGGCGGAATCATCGGCGATGACAATTTTCATTAAGAATCCTCACCAACCTGGTTCACATTCCCACCAGACGTCATGGGAGCAGACCCCGGGGAGGGCACGGAAGCAGACCCCGTGGAAGCAGCCGCAGAAACAGCCGTAGAAGCAGCCGCAGCACCAGGGGAGTCGGCCGTGGGATATCCGCTCTGTCCGCGGTTGAGCATGACGGGAATCGACGCAATCACCGTCGTCGGCCCACCAATCGGGGAGTTCAGCTGCATGGAACCTCCGAAGGCGGCCAAACGCTCACGCATTCCCGATAATCCCGGGCCCAGGCGAGCTCCGCCGTTCCCCTCGTCGACAATAGAAATCCGTAAATCCTGGTCAGAGACCAAAAGGACGGTCACGGGCGCGCCGGGAGCATACTTTGCAGCATTGGTCAGGCACTCGGCACAGAAGAAATAGGCCGACGCCAGCACACTGGGCTGAAGCTCGGGGAGTGGATGCGGACAATGCACGGCGATATTCGAGCCATATGATTCGGCGATCTCCTGAACTGCGGCGTATAAGCCCTGGTCGCGCAGCACTTGCGGGTGAATACCGTGGACCGTTCGGCGGAGAGCATGAAGCCCATCGTCAAGGTGTGAGCGCGTCTCCTCGAGGAGCCGCTGTAGCTCCGGGCTCCCATTTTCCGCCTCAAGTTCGGCTTCCCCGAGCTTAAGAGACGCGGCCACAAAATACTGCTGAGCCCCGTCGTGAAGGTCATTCTCTATACGACGGCGCTCAACCTCGTAGGCATCGGCAATGGCCCGGCGCGACGCCGTCAACTCGTTGATGCGCTCGGCGGCCACACTTTCATGCGACCGCGAACCAGCGGACCGGTTCCGGGGCCTTAAGTGGTGCGATAATCGTTGCCAGGCTGATAATGCCATGTGTGCCATGATAGAAACTTAAACCCCGCGTGAGTAGCGGCCGCACCCTCTCCACCAGCGATGGGGGTAGTGCTAGATCTACCACGATTCGGGCGCTAGAGCTGTGGTGAACTCGGTGGACAAACTGTGAAATAG
>NZ_JAUMTY010000071.1 GCF_030530965.1 Corynebacterium sp.
GCCACGCGCTCTGACCTGGTGATTTGTGAGTTCCATTCTGGTCGGTTACATTGTGTGAGGCTTCGCAAGATCACGTTTGCGCTGTTATACGTGATTCCAGCGAGTTGTTGCCCCCTTAGCTCAGTCGGCAGAGCGTTTCCATGGTAAGGAAAAGGTCGACAGTTCGATTCTGTCAGGGGGCTCCGTTACACCAATTCCCGGTGGACTGACGGTGCTCCGGTAGGTCCACCGGGATTATGTGTTGTAACTGTGGCGATGTAGCTCAGATGGTGAGAGCGCACGACTCATAATCGTGAGGTCGAGGGTTCGAGTCCCTCCATCGCTACTGGGGGATAGATGAGGGGTCGCCCTGGCGGGTGGCCCTTTTTCTCCCACTGCGCACCGCCGTCGAAAGTGGAGCCCACTATCGCCTGGTTTAGGCGTGAGGTTTCTCTGCTATGGTTGGTGTGTTGCCTGACCGGTGCAGGTGCAGAGATGTGAGTTCGCATCAGTGATGATGTGGATCCGTTGCTGTACGGTAGCGGTAGGAAAACATAGGGGCGTGGCTCAATTGGCAGAGCAGCGGTCTCCAAAACCGCAGGTTGCAGGTTCAAGTCCTGTCGCCCCTGCAAAAGCGTATTAAGCCAGTTTCCCGCGGAACTGGCGTGTGTACATTTTCATCTCAGTCGAGGAGAGTGCGCGTGAGCGAGGAACGAAGCTCTACGGGAGCATTGCGTCCGTCCGGTAAACGCCAGATCACAGGATCCTCCACTGTGTCAAAATCCCGCGCTCGTAGCGCCCAATCGGGCCCAGAGACCGTGGGCGGCCGTGGAAATATCTTCACCCAGATCGTCGATTATTTCCGCGGCGTTATTGCCGAGATGCGGAAAGTCATTTGGCCGACGTGGCGTCAGATGGGCGTCTACACCGGCGTTGTCTTGCTTTTCCTGATCGTTGTGATCGGCATTGTTTCGGGCGTCGACTTCCTCGCCGGTAAAGGCGTCGAGTGGACTCTTACTCACTAAATACGCATTAACAACCCACGTCGGCCGAGGTCCAGAGCAGCGCAAAGTGTAGTTGGGAATAGCCCGGTCAGCTGTGTATAATCGCTCCCATATTGTCCCGCCAACCCGAGAGGGGAGGCGGGATTTTCCTTTGGAAACACCGCAGAGAAGGACTGACATTATTCATGAGTGACACAACGAATTCATCCACCGAGTCCGACAAGCCGCAGAGTGCCGCGGATTTAGCAGCACAGGCAGCCGCTGATGTTCAAGAGGCTGCTCGCAAGGCTCAGCAGCCCCAGTTCTCCGCGGGTGCTGCACAGAGCTCGTCCGACGCAGGTAACGCGGGCGACGCTGCTGGCTCACAGGACAATGAGGCCGATCAAGCTCGTGATATGGACGCCGAAGGTGCCGTCGCCACGGAAACGGCGTCGGAAAGCGATAACACTGCGGCGTCGCCCTCTGTGACCACGGGGAGCGACGCGGCCGGGTCTGCATCGGCAAATGAGGGAGCCACCGACCAGCCCTCCGCTGCGGACGAGGCGGAGCAGGACCCCGAGGCGGCCGCAATGCAGGCCTACAAGGTGCGTCTGCGCAAGTTCATGCGTGAGCTCAAGAAGCTGCCGGGTGAGTGGTACATCGTCCAATGTTACTCAGGTTACGAAAACAAAGTGAAGACGGACCTGGAGGTTCGCTCGCAGACTCTGGGCGTCGACGAGCAGATCCACGAAGTCGTCGTCCCCATCGAGGAAGAAGTCGAGGTCAAGGACGGGAAGCGGAAGGTTGTCAAGCACAAGCTGCTTCCGGGGTACGTGTTGATGCGTATTGAGCTTGACGACGCATCCTGGTCGGTCATTCGTGACACGCCGGGGATCACGAGCTTCGTCGGCAATGAGGGGCACCCCACGCCGGTGAAGATTCGCGAGGTCGCGAAGTTCCTGTTGCCGCCGGAGACGGCAACGCAGAAGGCCGAGCAGGAAGGCGAAGAACCGGCCGCTGTGGACGTGTCCAGCACTGGTGTGGCTGCACCTCCGCGTCCTGCTGCGGACAAGGTCAAGGTGGACTATGAAGTTGGCGAGGCCGTGACGGTCCTATCCGGCCCGTTTGCGTCCGTGTCCGCGACGATTTCCGAGATCGATGCCGAGAACAGCAAGCTGAAGGCTCTGGTGTCCATCTTCGGGCGTGAGACCCCTGTGGAATTGGACTTTGACCAGGTGGAGAAAATCAACTAAAGCACGTGGCGAATTTGGGCTCAGGTGCTGCGCTCCGGTATCCTGGCTCTTCGTGTGTGTCTGAGCCTTGGTGGACATCGCGACGGTGAAATACCGTAACGGTGGATGCCGCTGGCTGGACGCACGAATGTCACTGTCATCTTTCCGGTGGCCTGGGAATTCAGGCATCCGGTCGAATGATGCGGGTTCTGATGGTCATGGTGGACGTTCACCGTGGGCGTTAGAGTCGCGTTGTTTGGTAACAGAAAGAGGTTGTAACAATGGCTCCGAAGAAGAAGGTTTCGGGCTTCATTAAGCTGCAGATTCAGGCTGGTCAGGCTAACCCGGCCCCGCCGGTTGGTCCTGCGTTGGGTGCTCATGGTGTCAACATCATGGAGTTCTGCAAGGCCTACAACGCTGCAACGGAAGATCAGCGCGGAAACGTCGTTCCGGTTGAAATCACTGTGTACGAGGACCGCTCGTTCACGTTCAAGCTGAAGACCCCGCCGGCTGCGAAGCTGCTTCTGAAGGCTGCGAACCTGCAGAAGGGTTCGGGCGAGCCGAACACCAACAAGGTCGGATCCGTCACCTGGGATCAGTGCAAGGAGATTGCACAGACCAAGATGGAAGACCTGAACGCGAATGACCTGGACATGGGTGCGCGCATCATCGCTGGTACCGCACGTTCCATGGGTATCGAGGTCAAGGGCGCTACTGCGTAACTTCGCTTAGTGCGGGTTTTGTGCCCGCATTTCGCGTAATTCACTTTTCAGTGGGAGGGCCTCTTGCTGGCCCGCGACCACTACTCCAAACGTTTAAGGATTGGATTTTTATGAGCAAGAACTCGAAGGCTTACAAGGCTGCGTTGGAGAAGATCGACGCTGGTCGTATCTACGCTCCTATCGACGCGATGAAGACCGTCAAGGAGACCGCATACTCCTCCTACGACCCGACGGTCGACGTTGCTATCCGCCTGGGTGTTGACCCGCGCAAGGCTGACCAGCTTGTTCGTGGCACCGTTTCCTTGCCGAACGGCACGGGTAAAGAGGTTCGCGTCGTGGTCTTCGCTGAGGGCCCGAACGCTACCGCCGCTGAGGAAGCTGGCGCCGACGTCGTCGGTACCGCGGAACTGGTTGAGCGTATCCAGGGTGGCTGGACCGACTTCGACGCTGCTATCGCGACGCCGGACCAGATGGCCAAGGTTGGTCGTGTTGCACGCGTGTTGGGTCCCCGTGGCCTGATGCCGAACCCGAAGACCGGTACGGTGACCACCGACGTCACCAAGGCTGTGAAGGAAATTAAGGGCGGTAAGATCTCGTTCCGCGTGGACAAGGCCGCCAACTTGCACGCTGTGCTGGGCAAGGCTTCGTTCTCCGCTGAGCAGCTTGCCGAGAACTACGGTGCGCTCATCGACGAACTGCTTCGCGTGAAGCCGTCCGCCGCCAAGGGCCGTTACCTGAAGAAGGTCACCGTGTCCTGCACCAACGGCCCGGCCGTGCCCGTCGACAACACCGTGGTGAAGAACTACACCGGCGAGGCTGAGTAGTTTTCTGTAGCCGCAGTACAGCGGTTAGCTCGGCTAGCCCGGTTGGTTGCATGTAGCCCGGTTGGGTTAGCCAAAAGATAGGCAGATTCACATTCTGTGGATCTGCCTTTTTTGCATATGGCCTGGCGAATTCCTGGGATAAGTAGGGGATAAGTAGCAAAAAAGTGTCCGGACTGCCTCTTTGCTACTTACCCCTGTTTTGTGTTGGTTTTTGGGGAATTCGTGCCTGTATGGCGGAAAACTGCGGGGCAAATAGGGGTCGGTTGTGAAAACTGTGGGGGGATATGGTCAATTTTTGGCGATTTTTCGCCCACATACCCCCGCACGTTTATCCAGGCTGCATATGCCCCGCAGTTCTCGAGCCAAGACGTAGAAAAGCCCTAGAAATTCTCTGCTAACTTTTCGATTTCGCTGTCTCCGTTGAACTTGGCCCCAAACTCTCAAACACGCGCCCTTTGTCCCCTATCTTTCATTGGAAATTGATTAATTATTTGAATTAATGGACGAGATCCTTGCGATCATCCGTTTCGTTTGAGATAGTCCTTTTCTAAGTGGTAAATCTATCTATCTATTTCTGTCCGCAAGGGCATATTTATGCACTGGGAGAAGAAATTGGCACTGTCGTTGGATGCTTCGATGCCTTTAGGTTCGATCCCAGGTGCCTCGGCTAGCGCTTCTCCTGCTTCACAAGAACAACGTTGCGTAACAGCTCACCGGGGATCTTCTACCTCCACTGCCGAGCGACAAACCGTTTCGAAAGATGAGCTTGCTCAGCTTAATAAAAATATTGAGTTGGTAGGGGGAAATCCTTTGTCTAAAAGAGCATTCCAATATAAAGCTGAAAGTGTCGGGAAAAAAGTCGGTCCAGGTCTTGCAATCAGCTGTAGTCCAGATGCGGGGGGCGCCCTCGCTACCTATATGGGCGGGTAGACCATGCTGCGCCTACTAGTAACGATCTTGGGTTTTGTGGTGGCCTTACTTGTGTTCCGCTTTTTCGTTGAAGGGTCTTGGCCCTCTGCCATATACCTTGGGGTTATGTGTGGACTTATTGCCGGAGCCGTCTTGACTCCTTCTGGTTGGCGATCGCTCCGACGGATCGCTCGTAACCTTAAAAAAGGTTGGTCTTAGCTGCTGACAGGACCGGATGAGGATGCCTACCCGAGGCAGGTCCAACGGCTTAGAAAGCTGTTTAGAAGCTATCTCGAAGTCATCGTCCTTTTTCGATGCGCTGCCGGAGCTGATTTCTAGCCCCGGTCCGACGGGTCGATTGAGGCGCTTCTGCTGTTCAGCGGCCTTTTCACGATCAACGTTTTGGTGCAGTTGCCTGCGGGGCTGGGTGAGTTCGCCCATGCCCGCCACCGCGGACAGCCCCCATAAGCGTCGGACAGCACCACCGAAGCCAAGCCCCAAATAACACGTAACGAACCTCACTCAGGGGGTCAACAACACATGGTTTTCGCCGCGAGTGTTGTCGCCGGGGGTAGGGGCCACCCCTTACTGCACTTGTCGGACATCTGACAGGTCGGTAGTGTGGGTTTCGACCCGCACGGCGGTGAGTCACAGTGAGCGGGTTGTTGACAACACGTTAGGAGCGATCCTCCATGCATCAGCAATTTGGCACACTGAACTGGCTAGCCATTGCGGTTTATATCGTCGCCATGTTGGCAGTGGGCATCTATTTCTCGAAACGGGCCGGTGCCAGCAGTGATGATTACTTCAAAGCTGGTGGGCGCATTCCCGCATGGGCCGCGGGTTTCTCCATCTACGCCACCACGCTGTCCGCCATCACCTTCATGTCCATCCCGGAAAAGGCGTACTTGACGGACTGGGCATACTCCGCGGGAAACATCGCGATCTTCGCCATCGTCCCGATCCTCGTCTATTACTACGTCCCGTTCTTCCGCAAGCTGGACGTCACGACGGCCTACGAATACCTGGAAGAACGCTTTGACGTGGTTCTTCGAGTTTTCGGCTCCCTATTCTTCGTCCTGTTCCACATCGGACGGATTGCCATCGTCATTTACTTGCCGACGCTGGCTCTCACCGCCGTCAGCGATATCAACCCTTATCTCATTGCCGGGCTGGTCGGGATTGCGTGCGTGATTTACACATTCCTCGGCGGTATGGAGGGCGTGATCTGGTCCGACGTTATTCAGGGCATCATCCTGCTGTCGGGTGCGTTGGTCGTAATCGTCGTCGCCCTGGTGAATAGTCCGGGTTCGATTACCCATACGTTGTCCGAGGCCGCGTCGGACGGGAAGTTCTATTCTGGCCAGAACTTCACCTTCAGCGATTTGTCGGTGTCGATCCCGATTATTTTCTTGGGCAGTGTGCTCAATAATTTGCAGTCCTACACGGCCAGCCAGGATGTGGTTCAGCGGTACCAGACCACGCCATCTGTCCAGGCCACGAAGGGCTCCCTGTATGTGAACGGGTGCCTCGCGCTGATCACCATCCCGATTTTCTACGGCATGGGAACCGCCCTGTACACCTACTACCAGGGCAATGGCGGTTTCCCGGATGACGTGAACACGTCGGCGATTGTGCCTTACTACATCCTGACCGAGCTTCCGGGTGGCGTCGCTGGTTTGATCATCGGCGGTATTTTGGCCGCTGCACAGTCAACCATTTCTTCCTCGTTGAACTCCATTTCCGCGTGCATCACGGTTGATATCCGTAACCGTCTCATGCCTGGCCGTGGCGAGGCATCAGTCCTGTTCAGCCGCATGATTATTGTGATTACCGGCCTCTTTTCGACGGGTGTCGCGTTGTGGCTCATCGCATCGGAGAAGGGCGAGCTGTGGGATCTATTCCTGACGCTCACCGGGCTGTTCGGTATCCCGATTGCTGCGGTCTTTGCGCTGGGGATTTTCACCGTGCGGGCGAACCGGTTTGGTGTGCTGGCGGGGCTTCTTCTGGGAGCGGTGTCCGGCTACTTCATGAACCAAACTGATTTGGGGCCGTTCATGATTTCCATCGTTGCGTTTGCTGTAACGCTAGTGGCTGGATACCTGCTGTCCATTCCGCTCGCGGGTGCTGCGAAGGCCACGCGGACCGAGACCCTGCCGCTGACAATCCACGGTAAAGACTTGAGCTACGAACGGAAGTCTGCCCGGCGCGAGGCTCTGAATGAACCAGCCGCTGTTATTCCCGATACTGATGATCCCACTGAATCCAAGTCTGTGGCTCAGGTTTAACGACGCTGGACGAGGGGTGCCCTGAGTACGTGGGGCACTGCCTCAAGCTACGTGGGAAACCTACGAATGAAAATTGAGAATGTGAAGGGCCCGAGGGCCCTTCATTTTTGTGGGTTATACGACAAAAGTGTGTCTCCACGGCGTGTTACCCCGGGGCTAGACCTGGCCCTTTTGGATGCCGATTGAGTGTGTGTACTTGGTTGGGATAGCGTTGTCGTAGAGAGCTGGTCGTCCTATTTGGTGGTCGGC
>NZ_JAUMTY010000072.1 GCF_030530965.1 Corynebacterium sp.
CGACGTGGTCACCGTGAGGGATGGCAACGTGCCCGCAACCCGGACCGTGCTCGTGGGTGTGATTCTCGTGAATGACGTGCTCAGCAGTCATAGTGCGCAACCTTCCTGTGCGTTTATCGACGCTACGGATACACTCCGCGCGTTACTCAACTCCGATCTTAACGACATTCACCACATATGGAAAATCGCTGGAAACGGAATCGCAGGATCCCTTATTGAAAACTGATTAGTGTCGAGCTAGAGGCCATTCCCCCGCCACACCCCTTTGTTAGACTCGCAACCTATGCCAATCATTCGCGTGAGCGCCGCAATCATCCGGAATCGTGACGGCGAGTTCTTACTCGTCCGCAAGAAAGGCACAACCGCATTTATGTTCCCCGGCGGCAAGCCCGAGCCGGGCGAAACACCAGATCAAACGCTCATTCGCGAACTCGATGAAGAACTAAACCTCCGCGTCGGAACAGAGGATCCGACCTTCGTCGGCACGTTCCGAACAAACGCTGCGAATGAGGCCAACACACAACTACTTGCCGACGTTTTTACGCTCGACGACTCGCTGCGCTGGGGTAATAGTGCCGACGGCAGTAATGATGGCGACGACACCGACGTCGGCAATAATGACAATAACGACGCACGTAACGTCACCCCGCATGCTGAGATCGACGCGGCGCGCTGGTTTACCAGCGAGGATATTAAAACCGAACGCGAACCTATCGCGCCTCTGACGCGTGAAGTGGTGCCGCAGTTATATGGGCGCGGGTTTCTCCTGTTCACCGGTTCGGCGTTGGGGAACAATCCGGTCTATCGGGAGGCCGTGGAGTCGCTGGTGCATTCGATCGGCGCGCACAATGACCACATTGTTTATGGTGGCGGGCGTGCGGGCCTCATGGGAGTTGTGGGGGATGCCGCCGCTGAGGATGGAACGTTGTGTATCGGCGTCATCCCATATTTGCTGGCCGGTGTGGATGGGCCTAATGGGTTTAACCAGGGCGGACGTTCCTATGTTATTCCGCGGGCTGACGGGACGGTGCCCACTCCGGCGCGTGGGGAAATCGCCCACGACCGGTTGACGCGCTTAGAACTCGTGCCCACGATGTCTGCGCGTAAAACGCGGATGGGGGAGTTAGCCGATATCGTCGTCGGGCTTCCCGGAGGTGCAGGCACTGTCGACGAGCTTTTTGACGCGTGGACCCAGCAGCAACTGGGCTACACGCAGCACGCTGTGGCGCTGCTCAATGTGAACGGTTATTGGGATCCGCTGATCAGCGCCATTAAACATATGGTGGGGGAGGGTTTCTTGAGCTCTGCGTACTTGGAGTCGCTCATTATTGCGGATACCCCACGGGAGCTGTACGAAAAGGTCGACGCCTGGCTCCCTCCGGCCCCGAAGTGGGGCTAGAGGGAGCACACGCCGATCCCCCTCCTCGCCAGCAACTACATTGCCGGGGAAAGTCCTCCACCGTTCGGGCCTTCGCTGATGCGGAAGAGGTGCTCGTTAGCGAATTCCTTAACGCCCCACCGTTCCATCTCACGGCCGTATCCGGAGCGGCCAACACCGCCGAAGGGCAGGCCCGCCTCGGTTACGGATGATTCGTTCACGAACGTCATGCCGTCCTTCAACTGGCTGGCCACTTCCCAAGCCTTGTCCAGGTCAGAGCCCCACACGGAGCCGGACAGCCCGTAGTCGGAGTAATCATTCGCGATGTGAACAGCCTCGTCGGCATCCTTCGCCGGGTACACAATCGCAACGGGCCCGAAGATCTCGTTGCATCCGACGTCCGACGCGGGGTCAACGTCGGTAAGAAGGGTGGGCTCCATGTAAGCGCCATCACGATCCAGCGCGTGTCCACCCACCTTGATGGTGGCCTTGCCTTCCTTAGCGGCCTTGTCCAGGCGTTCAACGATGCCGTCGCGGGCGTCGATCGAGGACAGCGGGCCAATGTCGGCCTTCTCGTCATCCCACGGGCCGACGGTCATCTTGCTGATGCGCTCTTCCAAGCCGGAGACAACTTTGTCGTAGAAGGATTCCATGACGATCAGGCGCTTCGGAGCGTTGCATGCCTGCCCTGTGTTGTACATGCGGATCTTCACGAAGTTGTCCAGGACGTCGTCGAGGTTGTCGTCGTCAAGAACGATGAATGGGTCGTTACCACCCAATTCGAGCAGCGACTTCTTGTAGTTTTCGCCGGCGGTCTTTGCGACGGCTGCACCGGCTGCTTCGGAACCGGTGAGCGATACGCCCTTAATGCGCTTGTCGGCGACGAACGCGTCCATTTGTGAACCGGAGGCGTACATGTTGATGAACACGCCCTTGGGCAGGCCGGCCTCTTCGAGCAGGTCCTGGCATGCCTGGGAGGATAGCGGGCAGATGGAGGCGTGCTTGAGCACGAGGGAATTTCCTAGCAGGAGGTTCGGTGCAGCCCACCGTGCAACCTGGTAGTAGGGGAAGTTCCACGGCATGATGCCCAGGATTGGACCCATCGGGTCGTGCCGTACGAAGGTGCGGATCGCGCCCTGGCGGGGCAGCTCGGTGTCCTGCATGAGCTCGTAAGCGTGCTCGGCGTACCAACGGTAAATATTGACGACGATTTGTATCTCGCCTTGGGCCCACCGCGTGAGCTTGCCCATTTCGCGGCCGATGTAGCTGGCGAGCTCATCGGCGCGCTCTTCGTAGAGGTCAGCTACTTTGTTGAGGACGTTGACGCGCTCTTCAAGGGAGGTTTCTTTCCACTGCTTGTAAGCCTCGGTGGATTGGTCGAGGATCTTGTCGCGGTCAGCGTCGTCGATGCGGTTAAATTGGTCTTCTGTCTTGCCTGTACTCGGATTTTCTAATGCAAAGGTGCTCATACCACAGTCTTACACGGTTTGACTGGGTTTATCAGAAGGGCTGGTCAGTCCGTTGTTTCTTTCCAGATCTTCCACGACGCGTGGATCATGGGAAGTTGCAGCGGGAGGCGCGCTATCCATCCGATCTGCTCCGTCCACGGCCGGTCGAGGCGTTGGCGGACGGACTCGAAATTGCCCGGCCATACGGCGAGGAGCAGAGCTGCGGAAATGAGGCCACCATATTTGTTGGCTTTGTTATTGGGTGCGGCGAGGAGTGCGGCGGTGCCGAGTTCGCCCGCGCCGGAGAGGTAGTTCCAGAACCGTGCTGTGCCGGGGGCGTAGGTGGGGACGATTTCTTCGAAGGGTTTGGGTGTGACGAAGTGTCCGAATCCGGCGACGGTGTACAGGGTGGTGAGGCCCCAGCGGGCTTTATCAGAAGACATACCCCAGTTCTAACATGGTGTCATTGTTTTCGCATGTCCCGGGGGTATTTTTGTTAGGTCGGGCGGGGTGGTGTGACCGGGTGGGGTCACTTCTGACGCGGGCGCTAGAGCAGCAGCTCTCCACTTCCTAGAGCGGGAGCCGTCCGGCGAGTGCGCGTGAGAGCGTAAGTTCGTCGACGTATTCGAGGTCCCCACCGATGGGCATGCCGGATGCGAGCCGGGAGGTAGTGAGGTCGGGGAAGTCTTTGAGGAGCCGCGCGAGGTAGGAACTGGTCGCTTCGCCTTCGGTGTTGGGGTCGGTGGCGATGATGACTTCTTTGATGGTGGGGGCGTCTTCGTAGCGGGGTTCGTCGGGTGTGGAGTCGGCGGTTTCGCGGTCGGGGAGGACCCCGGCGATGCGCTGGAGGAGCTGTGTGATGGAGAGGTCTTTGGGTCCGACGTTGGCGAGGGGGTCGAGCGCGCCGCCGAGGACATGGTACCGCCCTTGGTATTCGCCGGTGGCCTCGATGACTTCGATGTCTTTGGGTTCTTCGATGACGCAGATGGTGGTGGCGTCGCGGTTGGGGTCGGCGCAGATGCGGCAGACGTCGTTGCGGGAGATGTTTCCGCAGATGCGGCAGAAAGTGATGCCGTCGCGGACGGAGGTGAGTGCTGCCCGGAGTCGGTCGATGTCGTCGGGGTCGGTGTGGAGCAGGTGAAAGGCTATGCGCTGGGCGCTTTTGGGGCCGATTCCGGGTAGGCGTGAGAACTCATCGATGAGGTCTTGGAGTGGTCCTTCGAACAACGACGTCCTGATTTCGTGGGTGAGGTGGGGTGAGCGTGATGGGGCGGCTAGGTTTGTTAAGACCCGGGTGTTGTAGGCGCCCAATCGTTTAGGCGCCGAACGTTTTTAGCCAGGTGTTTTAGCCGAGTGCCTGCGAGAACGGGCCCATCTTTTCCTGCGCGTATGACTGCAACGCGGTGTTGGCGTCCTGGAGCGCTCCGAGGACGAGGTCTTGGAGGGTATCAACGTCGTCAGGGTCGACGACGGACTTGTCGATGGTGACGTTGGCGACCTCGCCGGTGCCCTTCATGGTGACCTTGACCAGGCCGTTGCCTGCGCTGCCGCTGATTTCGGATTGCGCGATTTCACCTTGTACGCGCTGCAGTTCTTCCTGCATTTGCTGTGCTTGGGCCATGATTTCGTTGAAGTCGGGCTCTGCCATTGTTGTCTCCTTTGTCGTTAATGATCGTCGTGTTGGTGTGTCATTGTCGCGGTTCAGTGTAACGAATATGTGCGACGAGGGTGGTTGCGGCTGGCCATGACTCCCCGGCGAGGTGGACCCGGTTGCGAGGAGTTCCCGTTGGCGTCACCGCTAAAGGAAGGGCCTAGAGCGGTTGTGCTCCGAGTTCCTTAATGAGGAGCTCCATGGCTATGTCTTTAGCCGAGCGATGGTCGTAGTTGGGGTCGTCGCGCGTGGCGTTGACCATTTCTTCTTCGGCTTCTTCTTGCGTGTATTCGGTGCTTGCCGACGATGGTGCTTCGGCAGTCGGTCCGCCCGTGTCGGAACCACCTGTGTCGGAGTTGCCTCTCGTGTTGGTGGTGTCACCGGTTGTTTCGGTGCCAGCGTTGCCCGGCGCGTTGTTGGATGCGGAGTAGTAGTCGTCCGGTGGTGGGCCGTAGCCATCGGGGTCGTCGGGTTCGGGAGGCAGTGGCGATCCGTCACTGAATTCCTGCGGGGAGTCCGCTCGTCTTCCCGCGGGTGGCGTGTGCGTTGGGCGTGACTGGCCGTTCCGTGATTGCGGTGCGGCGTCGTGTCGTGGATGGGCATGCCCGTCGCGCTGGCCTTGGCCGGTCTCGTCGGCGGTTGACTGCTGTTGTTCTTGCGCTTTTTTCCATGCTGCGGCTGCAGTTAATGCGGTGCGAGCAGAATCGGACAGGATAGACGTGGGCGAGGCCGGTGATGCGGGTGACGTGGTCCCCGCGAGATCGCCAGGCGCGGAGTCGTTTCCGCTGTCGGCGTCGGCGCTGGTCGCAGTGGCGTCGTTGGTGTTGGCGTCGCTGGTTTCGGTGTCGGTGGTGGCGGTAGCAGCGGAGTTATCTGCTACCGCTGAGCGAGGGTGGTCTGGGTGAGCGTCCTTCCATCGTTGGAGGGCAGCGTCGTCGGTACCGATGACCGCCTCAACGGTGACTGTTTGCCCGGTGGCGTCTGTGATTGCGTCCACGATGGACGTGTTGATGTGCTGGTCATTGAGCCTTTGCGCGAGCGCCCCGGTGTGGTGACCAAGGACGACGTGGTTGCGGAAGACACCAAGAATGACAGCTTCGCTGACCATAACTTGTGCAACTTTGCTTCGCTTGCCGACGGCCTGCTTGATCTGTGTCCATTGTGGCCGGAGCTCATCCGCCGTGAGGCCGGTTTCGTGGTCTGCGGTGTCGCGGTCGGCCTGATCCTTTTCCACACCAGCATCAGCATGTTCGTCGCGCTGGCTTGTTTCGGCATCGCTGGGCTGATCCTCGTGTCCGTCAGCCTCGGGACCTGCACTGGCCTCGGAATTTTCACTAGCGTCGGTAGCTGCAGTGGCCGTGGAATCTGCCGTGGGCGTGTCATCGGAACGTGCGCTGTCGGCGTGCGTGTTCTGCGCATCGGCAGAACGTTCGCTCTCGGGGAGGACGACGGCGGGGCCTTCCTTCTCCTCGATCCTGTGCATACGTTCTTCGGCTTCGCGGGCGCGGGTTTCTCTCTCTTGCTGTAGCGCCTGTTCACGCAAGTATTTAGAGAGCGTTTCCCGATCCATCGTCCGCGGATCAACAGACTCTTGTGATGGCGCAGCTTCAGCTTGCGACGATGCTGCGGCCTCATCCTGCGACGGCGTCGCAGCGTCTTCCTGCGGTGATGCCGGTGTTTCAGGTGTTCCCGACGAGGTGCTTTGGGTCTCCTGGGGCTTCGCATTCCCTGTGTCTCGGTGCTGCGTGCCCTTAGCTTCCTGGGACGTTTCGGTGTTCGCTTCCGAGGACGGCGAGGGCTGCGGCGTCGGAGTGTCAGTTTTCTTATTCTTGCGCGGCCAGATGATTCGCCCGCCACCTTTGGCCCGGGGCGGAGTCGCGTTCGAATCAGATCCTGGGGCACCACTATCAGCAGCACCGTTATCAGCAGCTCGAGCACCACCTTCAGCAGCAGAAGAACTCGTGCTCCCGGAGCGATGGCCATTGTCGCTGGCAGAACGGCTTGCCGCTGGTTGGCCACTTTCTAACGCCTCGACGCGTTGTGACAGTGCTTCTATGCCCTCGGCCGCTCCGGGCATGACCATCCGCGCGCACATGATCTCGAGGAGCAGTCGCGGAGATGTGGCGCCTTTTAGTTCGTTCAACCCATCACTCACGACGGCTGCACACCGCGTGAGCGTGGCGGGTCCGAGGGATTGTGCTTCGTCGGCGAGGGTTTCGCGCTGGTCAAGTGGCGCGTCGACAAGTCCTTGGTCGAATGCGTCGGGTATGGATTGGAGGACGAGCAGGTCGCGGAAGCGGTCGACGAGGTCGGTGGCGAATCGCCGCGGGTCGTGCCCGGCGTCGAGAACGTTATTAATCGTGGTGAAGAGCCCGGCTGGGTCGTTGTTGGCCACGGATTCGACTGCGGCGTCGATGAGTGCGCTGTC
>NZ_JAUMTY010000073.1 GCF_030530965.1 Corynebacterium sp.
TCCTCACTCGGGTTCTTCGGAGTTCCGTTGTCATCCACAGACGGGTTCTCGCTCTTGTCCAGCGGAACAGCCTTTTCGAAGACGACGTACTGGGTGTCCGGCTTCAGATCGGTGATCTTGCCGAAGTCAACAGTCGCGGTGCCCTTGCCATCCTTGCCGATGGTCTCGACCTTGGAGGCAGGCTTAACACCGGAGACAGGGGTGGCCTTGCCGTTTTCGACCTTCATCAACGTACCGGTGAACTCGTACTTCGTGTTAGGTGCGAATCCTTCGTAGTCGATGTGGTCCTTCACATTGATGCCATCGTGGAGCTTGGAAGCGTCAACCTTAACCGGGTTACCTTCAGCGGACTTCTTCCCGTCGACGTCAACGGTGGTCGAAATCTTCGGGTTGTCGTTAGCCGGAACCTTGGTGGACGAGGAAGCGCTGGTCGACGAGGACTCAGAAGCAGTCGAGGACGGCTTGCTGGTGGTCGAGGACTCGGATTCCTTGATCTCAGCCGGAACAGGCTTCGAGGTGGACTCGCTGGAGGTCGACGACGGCTTCACGGACGAGCTCGAGGTGCTCGAGGTGCTCGACGGAGCCGGAGTGGTCGACGAGGAGCTCTCTCCACCAGAGATGAAGGTCTGGGAATCATCGTCAGCATCCTCGTGAGTTACGGTCTCCCGCTTATCCTCACTCGGGTTCTTCGGAGTTCCGTTGTCATCAACCGAGGGGTTCTCGCTCTTATCGAGCGGAACAGCCTTTTCGAACACAACGTACTGGGTGTCCGGCTTCAGATCCGTGATCTTGCCGAAGTCCACAGTTGCGGTGCCCTTGCCATCCTTACCAATGGTCTCAACCTTGGAGGCAGGCTTCACACCGGAGACCGGGGTGGCCTTGCCGTTTTCAACCTTCATCAACGTACCGGTGAACTCGTACTTCGTGTTCGGAGCCAAGCCCTCGTAGTCGATGTGGTCCTTAACGTTAATGCCCTCATGAAGCTTGGAAGCATCAACCTTAACCGGGTTACCCTCGGCAGACTTCTTCCCGTCAACATCAACCGTGGTCGAAATCTTCGGGTTGTCATTAGCCGGAATGACCGGGGTCGACGAGGACGAAGCACTGGTCGAAGAAGACTCAGAAGCAGTCGAGGACGGCTTCTCAGACGAAGTCGTGGAGGACTCGCTGCTCGAGGTCGAGGACGGCGAGGTCACACGAGACGACGTGCTGGACGTAGCGCTATCCGAGGAGGTCGGAACGACCGGCTTCGGGGCAGAGCTGCTAGCAGACGTCGAGGACGTAGCAGACGACGACGAAGAAGAGCTCGAGGACGGGGTCTCCTTGTCCCACTTGACGTTAATGCCAGCGGTCGCGTTAGAAGGAACGTCCTTGCCTGGCTTCATCGTCATGATCCACTGAGCGTTGTCGTCGTTAGGCTTTAACAACGTACCTGCCGGAAGCTTTGACGTCTTCGTAGTCGTAGCAGAGATCTTGGCCTGGCCAGGATCAGTTCCACTAGGAATCGTCAGCTTCAGCTCGGACGGAACGGCGACTTCGTCACCGTCGTTAACGGTCTTGCCATTAGCGTCGGTGAGCTTCGCACCGGAAGGAAGGCCCTCTACTTTAATAGTTGCCTTGTCGTTGTCAGAGCTACCAGACACGGAGATCGGAATAACAGTCCCGTCACCGTTTTCAGTACGGTCACCCTGAGAAATCTTCACAGTCGCCGGTTCAGCAGACTCTTCAGTCTTGCCAGAGTAGTTCTGCGCCTCGTTGATCATGTAGTGCGCGATTTGGCGTGCCTGCTCAGTCTCGGTCGGGAGCTCCCGATCACCAATATTTCCAGGAACCCTTGGGATGTGGCGAACGACTGAGGCTTCGTCGATGTCGCGCCCTTCGAGGGCCCACCCCGCCATGGCTACTCCGGATTCGAGCGCTCTCGAATCCGCGTTCGGGACACCGGCTGCCTTAGCAACTGAGGCGAAGTCTTGGCTTTCATAAACGTCAGCCCACCGGGCGGCGAACTTCTTGCCGAGCTCGGGGTTAAACGTCTGCGTCCCACGGATGCTGTTATCCGGGGCGACGGTATTACCACGAGACTCACCGGCCGGGCCACCAAACGTGTCTACACACGCTGCCCGAATGTTGCCGTCAACGACAATATTGTTCTCTGGCTGACGTGTTAGCGGCTTGCCCTGATAGCCATGAGGGTACTTGACGTGAAAGCTAGCGCCATTCCCCTTTCCATTCCCTGGGGCAGCTAACTCCCCAACAGCCTTGGGGTCGACTTTGCCAGTCGCGCTTGCACTGGGATCGCCGATATCTGACGCTCCGTAGGCAGTTGGTGCCATGTCGGACGGTGCAAACCGTGCGACGCCCAACAGCAGGGCCATTGCGCCGATGATGGCGTAGACCACGCGTGCGCGCGACTCACCTCCCCCGGTTATTACGGCGCTTCCGCGCCTGTGGTTATGCATCTCAAAACTCCATAGAGGTAAAACAACAGTACCTATGGCCCCTATGTTGCGGAGCAGCGGTGACGTATCCACCCGTCGCCACGCTCCGGTGAAAGCTTCCTAAACGTAGAGAAACTTCTACAACATAAGTGACATGTTCACCGAAAATAGTGGCTACTGGTCCGTAAACCAAATGCTGCAGGCGGTACAAAATTACCTACGTATGCGGTATTAATTCAGGACTGCAGTCTTTTTTGTTTGATCACTACCACACCGCGTTACCCCCATTAGCGGAAGTCAGACACCCACAAATACGCACAAGCGCTGCACATAAAGTTTGCAGCTTTCGCTAACGTTGCTTCAAAGTTGAGTTTTTAGATACGAACAGCCCACCCCCATTTAGTTTTTACTGTTAACGGATTGTTATACAAATATTTTCTGTAGGGCACACGAAAAGGGGCGAGGGATGGTTATCAACCACCACTCGCCCCTACTGAGAGCCAGTAAAAGGTTCTACTTACCGCTCTTTACTTCTTAAAGGGGAAGCCCAGCTCGCGCAGCAGAGCACGGCCCTCTTCGTTATTCGTTGCGGACGTCACCACGGTGATGTTCATACCGCGGGGACGGTCGATCTTGTCCACGTCCAGCTCGTAGAACATGGACTGCTCGGACAGACCGAAGGTGTAGTTACCGTGTCCGTCGAACTGCTTATCCGACAGACCGCGGAAGTCACGAATACGCGGGAGAGCAACCGTCAGAAGGCGGTCGAGGAATTCCCACATACGGTCGCCACGGAGGGTGACGCGAGCACCGATCGGCATGCCTTCACGCAGCTTGAAGTTAGCGATAGCCTTCTTCGCGCGGCGGATCTGCGGCTTCTGACCGGTGATCAGGGTGAGGTCGTTCAGTGCGCCGTTGATCAACTTGGAGTCACGAGCAGCGTCGCCAACACCCATGTTGACAACGACCTTGGTGACACCCGGGATCTGCATGACATTCGCGTACTCGAACTCTTTGTTCAGAGTCTCACGAATCTCGCTGCGGTACCGAGTCTTCAAACGGGGGGTGTAGTTCTCGCTCATGGTTAAATGTCCTTCCCGGTACGTCGGGAGATACGGACCTTCTTGCCGTTCTCGTCGAAACGGTAACCAACACGTGTCGGGTTACCGTCAGCATCGATGATCATCACGTTAGAGACGTGGATGGGAGCTTCCTGGGTGACAATTCCACCCGACTCCGCACCGCGCTCCGGTGCTGAATTAGCGACATGCTTCTTGATGCGGTTAACACCCTCAACCAGGACCTTGTCACGCTTCGGGTAAGCCTCAATGACCTTACCTTTTGCGCCTTTGTCCGGGCCAGAGATGACGATGACGGTATCGCCCTTATGGATCTTCATTTAGAGCACCTCCGGGGCGAGCGAGACAATCTTCATGAACTTCTTGTCGCGCAACTCGCGGGCAACTGGCCCGAAAATACGCGTACCACGTGGCTCATTGTCGTTACGGATAAGAACGGCAGCGTTCTCGTCGAAACGAATGTACGAGCCATCCGGGCGGCGAGTTTCTTTCTTCGCGCGGACAATAACGGCTTTGACGATGTCGCCGGCCTTGACGTTTCCGCCGGGGGTTGCTTCCTTCACGGTGGCAACGATGACATCACCAATACCAGCGAAGCGGCGTGTGGAACCACCGAGCACACGGATGCACAGGATTTCCCGTGCACCCGTGTTATCGGCGACTCGCAAACGCGATTCCTGCTGAATCACTAGAGTCTCCTAGACCTGGGGTTGTTGCTTCGTGCGCCGGATTTCCGACCCGAACGCACCTGGTCTTGTCTGTTTTGAGATGGTTAGCCCGATTCCTCAGCCTCACCACCGCCCACACCGGGGCGACATGAGCACTGAACAGCTGGTGGTAACTGCACCCTGTCACACGCAAATTGCGCGCTGACCAGGTGAGAATCACGCCTTCCGCTTGCTATATCGCTAAAAGGGATGGCGACGTTACCACATTCGGGCAGGTTAACCACCTGCCTCAGACAACCCGAACAGTATTGCATACATCGGGACAATCATCCAACCCTGCGGGCGACAAAACGGATCGGCCCCCATCCGACCGGCTGACGGCTCTCTACTTCAAAGCCCGCGTCGCGTAATGAGGCCCGAACTTCCCGCTCCGTCGGGATCGACGCGCCTGATACCAACATGCGTTGAATGTCTGCTTCGTAGTCTTCTTCATCGCCCGACCCGTCGTCGGCAAGAACTTGGGTAACCACAACGATTAACGACACAGTGTCTTTAAGATTGGCTATAACACCAGGGCCATCTATTGGGCCATTTGAGCCCCACGGATCATGAACAACGGCAACATCGGCCCGGGGGAAGTCGAGCTGGTCCGGCGTGGGGGAAGCGGCGGACGCTGTATCTGGCTCGGCGCCCGGCGCGGTCGTGTGGGAGACCCGGGAACGTCGGGAATCATTGATCTCCGCCATGTTGAGGTCCTCGTGCTCGGGGCGATCCACGATCGTGACCGTGAGGGAGGGGTTAGTGCGGGTGAGCTCATCGGCAAGAACGGCGGCACCGGGGCCGAGGGTCAGCGCCGAGGACGCGCCGCCCAGGTCCAAGCCCGCGACCACGGCGGGGGCAACCCACCCCATGCGGAGGTTCGCGCCCACCGCCAAGCGGTTGCCCAGCTCCGGCTTGGCGTCCTGCCACTCGGCCATCGTGCGGCCGGAGGTACCCAGCTGGACGGGGTTCCCGGTGCGCAAACCCTGGCCCACGTGAATGAATGACATTGCGGGCATGGAGCCGAAGCCGGATAGGTAGCCGCCTGCCGGTGAGGTCGGATCGGCTAACTCCATGCCCACGGGAGTCAGGCCGTACGTCACCGCGTCGCTAGAGGGCTGGTCTGCGGAGGACTGATCTGCGGACGGGTTTTCGTCGTGCTCGATGGTGACCAGTTCCAGGGCGGCGAGGTACCGCATGAACCTCACCAGGCGGTCGGAGGCGATGCCGGTCTTCTCGGCCAGGGGTTCAGGGGTGGTGAAGCCGGCGTCGATCGCGGTGAAAATGCCGGCCTCGGCGGCGGCGCGGACGGCGAAGGCCGGGGCGATGTCGGCCATCTCGGAGAGACGGTTGTAGGCGGCGATGGTGCTGGTGGCTTTGCTGGCGGAGGCGTTGCCGTCGCGCCAATAACCCACGATCTGCGTGTTCTCGGGCTTGACGCCGCGTTCCTTGACCAACTTACGGATGCTGCGGAGCTGGCCGGCCTCACCGGCGCACCACACGTACGGCGTGCCCTCGGGCCAGTCCAAGGACTCGAGCGCGCTGCCGAGCGAGTGGCCTTGGGACCTCACCACCCAGTGCAGTTCCACGTCGGGGGATGGAATGTTCAACTTCTGGATTCGGTCCGGCGTGGTGACCTCAATAACCGCGACAGCCTTCAACGTGGGGTAGCTCTCTACACAACGGCCGATGGCTGGCAGCGCGGTTCCGTCCCCGGCCAGGAGCAGCCAATCCACGCCCTCGGGGAGAGCGCCACAATTCTTCGGGCCCGCCATATAAATACTGTCACCCGGCGCGACGGACTCCGACCATGCCTCGGCCAGGCCGGATCCGTGGCGCGCGAAATCAATATCGACCTCGCCAGCGTCGGCATCCCATCGGCGCACGGTGTACGTGCGGAATAGTTCGTTGATTTCCGCGGTCCACTCCAGGCGGCCGTCGCCTAACGCCCTGGGGGCTGGCCGCTCCCCTGTCTCCGGGTGGGGGAAAATCAAACGCACGTCGTCGTCGAAACCTGTGCTGATCATCTCGGGGACGTGCACGTCGCCTTGCTGGTGGGCGTCGAATTGGTCACTGGTGAAGGTGATGCGCCGCATTCCCGGGGTGATGTCTTCCACGCGGCTCACCGTGATCTCACGTAAAGAAATCGGGTAAATGTCGTGGTGACGGCTATTGCGTTTCATATGCTCATTCCTTTTAACACGTCGTGAATGTCGGCTTTATAAATTGGCTTTAACGTTCTACGGGCACGGGCACCCATCATGCCTGTACGGTTACGCCCGTACGGTACAAGAAAACCCGGGTATGCCACATGACACACCCGGGGAACCCTCATCCGATACGCCACCCCACAGCCACAGAGAAGCGTCGGCAATGAAGTAGATGAACAGCCTTACTTATTGGAGTCATCCTTCGAGTCAGACTTCTCGCCCGAGACCTTCTTCAACTCCGGCTTGATTTCCTTCAGAGCCCACTCGCGGGACAGGGAGGACGGAACGTACAGTGCCGAGGACACAGCCTTGTTGTCCTCAACCGTGGCACCGCTCTTGACCTGCTTCAAGTCGTTGTAGCCCGGCACAGCGCGCACCGCGTCCATCCCGTCGGCGGCGAACAGAACCATGAAGTCCGCGGTCAACTTGTCAATGTTCTCCGGGGAGATCA
>NZ_JAUMTY010000074.1 GCF_030530965.1 Corynebacterium sp.
CGCCTCGAACACGAGCTAGCCTGCGCATTTACATCTAGAACAGCACAAGTGAAGCGCTGATACGACGGAAAAGACGTAAAGCTGACATTTTCCCAGCTAACGCCGTGACTTTCCCAGGCGAATATAGAGTTGCCAGGCTGATCCACTGCCCCCAACCCCTGGCATATAGCTGAAGAACTAGGTGAATTTATCAACCTAATTCAGGTGTGGACAACGCAAAAAGGAACACCTAATCATGCACAAACAACGTCAAGGCATCGCCCTCGCCTTGCTACTCACAGCGCTATCGCTTTCGGCTTGTACCGACAACGGCGGAAACGGCACAAGAGCATCATCCGTAACGACAGCGGCATTAACCAGCACGGCATCTTCGTCGGCCAGCAGCGCACCATCCCAACCAACGCAAACCGAAACTACTGCCGCTAATCCGTCGGCTGAACCAGCAGAGCAACCCGCTGTCACACAAACTCAGACTCAGTCTGAAGGCGTCATTGGCTACACCGGGGCACCAGGGGTAGATCACCCGCACCTACTCAACAAGACAATTAGCAGCTGCGGTAATCCCCAACTACACGAAACCGGAACCACATTTTTCACCGACGGGACCTCAGGGTGGACGCAGTACTGTGCCACCCAAATGGCAAACCAGCGGCCCGTAACCACCCAACCACCGCAGGTTGGGCCAAGCTCTGGAGAGATCCAAAGCTGGTGGATGGACTGTATCTCATCCCACGATGAACAGTACTGCCGAGACACCGACCCCTACCAGTAATCCATTACGAAAGAGAGAGCATCTCATGAAGATCGTCCCCACAAACACAAAGACCAGTAAAGACAAAGCTATCGTTGTTGCCTGGTGGTTAATGGCATTATTCGCGATTATCAGCTTGTTTACTGGTGGCAACGCATCCAGCAGGATCGGCGGATTTTTATTCTTCGCTATCATCGCTGCACTTCTCTCCTACGTCGCCGCTCGCCGTATTCAGGATCAACAGACTGGGGAGCACACACCAAGAAACTGGAAGGTCGTTGCACCTTTGGCTGCCATCGCGCTAATCGCCGCTATGGCAATTGGTGGATCCGGCAGTGACACAAATGCGAAAGATAGCAATACAGCTGCCGCAGGGAAAAGCGCTTCCACGGAGCCTCCAACCCAGGAGGTTGCAAATGATACTGCCGACGCAGTTGCTCCAAATCCTGCCCCACAAGAAACTTCCACAAAGGTCTCGGCTCCGACGACAGACAGTGATAAATCATCCTCCTCTGCTGAACAGAAGAAGGCGCTAGCTAAAGCCAAGGTCTACACCACAATGGCGGGTTTTTCTAAGGACAAACTCTACGAGCAGTTGACCAGTGATTACGGAGAAAAATTCTCGCCTGACGCTGCGCAATATGCGGTCGATCACGTAGACGTCGATTGGAATGAACAAGCGCTGAAATCCGCGAAAAACTACGAGAAAACGATGAATATGTCTCGTGACGCGATCTACGACCAACTGACCAGCGATTACGGGGAAAAGTTCACTCCTGACCAAGCACAATACGCGATCGATCACCTTCACTAGTTTGAGAGTTTTCCGACAAACATGCTGGTGAGGACCACAGTGTAAGCTACATCCGCACGCCGTGAATGGGGCACTAATAAAGCCCGGCGGAGTCTCAGTCCCGGGCAAACACAATAGAATAAGCAACAGTTCATTAAATTAAGGGGCGGGCGGAATCATGACTACGATCCGACAGATCCTGACGAGCATGTCTCAGATCAGCATGGACCAAACTCCACGGATCAAACAAGCGGAACGGGAAGCACACCAGAGAAACATGACTCGGACATTCCGGGCATACCACAAGATCGACCGAACAATTCAGAACCGAATCACTCAGGCTTACCTGGATTGCCAGATGTAAAACCTGCACACCTCGAAATGGCGCAATACAGTGGGCCTACTCCACATTCGCCGGAAATAAATCGATTTAATGGTGTTGAGCCTGAGCCTCTGTTGGGGAACCCGAAACAAATAACCGAGCTCCGATCCCAGGCCATGTGCTCTATCCGGGACAAACATAGAAGAAACGGGCGGAATATCGCTCGCAAAGAGGCACTAATTCTTCACGATCGATTCCACGTTCCGCCCCCATATGAACCACACAATCGGTCCCAGGATGGGGAAGCAGAATGTAACAACAATCCAGATTATTTTTCCGAAAACGGTATAGCGGCTCGATGACACGATTGAAACCAGGGCACCAATAAAAATCACGAGCGGGATCGCAATGAGCGCTACCACCCCGATTAACAGCACCGCTGATCCCCAGTCGTTATTAGCGGCGGCCACGGCGGCTAAATAAAATCCGAAAATAATTAAGCCCCTTTTCCTAAGACAGCCAAATCACTCGACCATAGCTAACCTAAACGGTCAAGTCCCAGACTATCCGAGGTTACGGAGCGACGAAAGTGGAACGAGGATTATACGTCTAGTTCTTGTACTTAACTAGATTGAGGCATTCTTCGGATTTAAAGGAACCCGAGACACACCTACTGACCTTCCCCCTGGTCAGAGCATAAAAAAGAGTGCCCCCAGTGGGATTCGAACCCGCTTCCGCATTTTTTCCACCCCCGCTCTAACCAGGGGAAATGCCAGCTCAAAGCGGTGTTCAGCCCCGCTAATTACCCCCGTAATCTACCAAAATCTACCAAAATTTAACAAACTCGTAGAGCCAAAATAGAGCCACAAACCCCGCCAACCAAACTCGAACAGCCCACGCCACTAGAACACCAATTCGGACATAAAAAAATAGGGGCCTGGCACACAACCAGACCCCTACACAACTAGCCTTCCGGCCGGTCTTTCCTCTTCCACTCTGTGAACGTCATGAACGGCGGCGGTGGCAACTGCAAACCATGATCGACTGCCCACACCTCCAAATTCCGGAAAATCTCCGTAATCCACACGATGTACTCGTGCTGCTCACGCTCCGACTTTGATACGCGGTCAAGCTCAGAGCGGAACTCGGTCGCGTCACTCTGCCGGGCCTTATCCACCCTCGCGATTTCCTGCCGCAGATCAGCGATCACTCGTGAGTGAATATCCTCTGCCTCTTGCTCGGCGCGTTTCTTGCGTTCGCGCCACCACCTAGCCAGCACACCGAATGCCCCGAACTTCTCCGCCGCTTTCTCCGACAAAATCGCCGGGGTCCCAAACACCAAGAACAGGAACCCCACAACGAACTGGCTAACTGGTTCTTTCGCCCACTCACTCAATACCTGCCACGTCACCGCTGTCGCCCCCTCTCCGCATCTGCGCCACGTGAAACCTGAGCGCGAGCGTCACACACACCACCGCCCACAAACCAGCCAGCGCCACATAATCCCCAAACCCGCGCCAATCGTCTATCGGGTGGGAGTCAAAAATCAAGGGTATCTGGTAGAGCGCAAACATTGTGTAGGTGGCCGCGGCCATCAAAGCCCCGGCGATAATAGCCTTCGTAATGTGCCACACCAGGCCCACCGCCACCACAGCAGCAGTGACTAGACACGTAGTGCCCCAAATCAACGGGGGCAACGCTGCTTCCCGCTCACCCCCAGCACTACCAGTCACATAGTCCAAGCCGCGCAAGGTCAGGGTGAACAACAGGCAGACGATCACGGCCCTTAGTGCTTTAGTCATGGTGTGTTCGCCTCACGGGTAGCGGCAGCGATCTTTTCGCGGGCCTTATCTGCCGCGTCCCTACTCAGGTTGCCGGTGTTCATGCCGAGGAACCGGCTCGCCAAGGTTCGGGGTTTAAAAATGTTCTCTGACACCAGGGAACCGCGCCAACCCTGCACACAATAGTTCAGGTGCTCCTTGCGGTCCGGGGCCAGCGGGTTCGGCATTTGCAGCCACGACGACAAATGGAAATAAGCATCCTCAAGGCCGGTGTTCCACGGGTGGACCGACGGCGCATACTGCATGGGCGACTGTGGAACAGTGACCAGGATAGTCGGGTCAGACCACACACTATCCGGACGGTCCGCCACCACGGCGACCGAGCCCATAATGCCGTCAACGTAGGTCAACACGACCTTGCCACCTATGTACTGGGCGTTAATCTCACCAATCGCACTATTCGGTGTGTGCGACTGGATGATCGGGGTCGGTGCCACGTCACGGCCCCACTGCCACCGGCCGTTCACAAAGCCCCAGAACTCCCACGCACTATCGTCCGTGAGGCGGGTCCAATGGCACCGGCGCAAGAAAATCTCACTCTTCACGTGCCTACCCTCGCGGGTGCCGAAGACATACACGTTCTCATCCCCTGGAACCATGAGGAATGTGGCGTTCTGGAACAGGGCGTCACGGCCACTATTGGCCCACTCGTAGACCCGGTTTAGGTTGTTCGCGTGGCGTGCCAGCTGCCAGTTCTCGGCGTGGGGCTCATCCGACCAGAACCAGCAGTTCGAGATCGTATGGCACATGGTCTGCTGTAAATCGTGGTCCCAGTCGCGCACCCTAAAGCCCATCGCCATGTAATAGCCGTTAGGCAGCTGGATAGCGTCATTCGGGATCACCGTGAAAGCGTCCGCATTACCAGAATTAAACCGGCCCGTATTACCCACGTGGTTATAGGGGAAAATCTGCTTAGCAACCTCACCGCCAGCAAAGTTATCCCACTGAACACCCTTGTCCAGGAAATCCGTATTCGACGTGCGACCCATCACCGGGGAGCGCCACTCCACCCCCGAGGTCGGCAACAGCGTATTAACCGTATCCCCAAACAGGCCACCCACCCACAGCGACGAGCGCCCCTCATGGTCGAACTGCTTACCGCCCTCAAACAGGAATCCTAGGTCGGTGCCGCGCACATGCCACCGGTCTGTGGGGTGGCCACCGAACAGGCCACCATTACCGGCTGAGGTGTGAATATAGCGACTCACTGTGCCGTCTCCTTCCCGCTGTAGTAGTCCGCGACCGTTGGCTCCTCACCCTCCAGGGGCAGAGCTGTGGAGGTGAACACAGGCTCATGATCGACGGGTGCCGTGACCTGCGCGGCCACATCCCCCAACCTTGGCCCCATCGACGGGGTAACAGCCCCCTTCGCTGTGGCGTGCATGAGGGCTTCGCACACACCAATAACCCCGGCCAGGGCTACCGACGCCCACTGTGGGCCACCGGCCGCATACACCGCGACAACCTGCGCGACCTGCAACACCAGGCCGGCCACCGCAATAATCGTGTTCTTACGGCGTTCCCACCACGGTTGCGTCGCGACATAATCGTTAACAACGTCCTGAACGAAACCAGCGTCACTCAATTTACTTACCCCCTAGATTCTTCAGCTGGCGTGTCAGCTCAGCGTTCGACTCGAGTAGTTGGTTCATGCTCTGACGCAACGCGGCCAGCTCCCCTGTTTGCGCTACCAGGTAGTCCACCACCGTGCGGCCACCCAACTGCGCCCACCCCGTAAACTTCGGAGTGCCATCATCATTACGTTCCGGCCCGACAAGCTGGTCGAGCGCCAATCGTGCATTATCCACAGAAACCTCACTATGAGAATCAGGCACCGACTCATTCGGCGCGTTGGTTGAAAATGTGTAGCCCTTCGGGGGAATCAGGCTGACTAGCTGGGCGTGGCTAATCCAATAGCCGTACGGTGTAAACCCACTATCCGCCACCCAATACCGGCGGTCATTACCGCTGCCGCCGAACCCCATCACCGCGATGTAGTGGTAGACGGTGCCACCCGCATACCGTGGAGACACGGAGCCGTTCACGCCGCGCGGGTAGTTATTCGGCGGGGCAACAATGTTGGCCACCACCCCGAACCCGGCGCGGATAGAACCTGTTATGTTGTTCCAGACGGCCTCTGCCTGCTCACTACTGGGTGGGTCGTTGGGCAGCCATGCGACCGCATAGTTCGCCCCCGGCAACCGTTTGTTGAGTACGTCGCGGACCAGGCCGATATGGTTGGTTCCGTTGACGGTGGTGCCCATTTCCCCGGCCAGTGTGCGCTCAGCAATAAGCTGGCCCGTGCGCGACCGGATTACTGTTTGCGTTGAGGCCGGGCCACACCAATAGTTCGTATCCTGCTTGACCTGGTCGCGCGGATAGTCCAGCACAACCTCACTGGGCACGGGCACCGAGGACGGCTCTACTTTCTTCGCGGGCTCAGTGGCCGTGCCGTTGAACACCGCCCGCAACTCATCGAGGGTGCCGCGCCACGCGTTCACATCAACACTCGTGAACCCCGCCACCTGCCCATTCGACCCAAACTGCAACAGGTCAGGCTTACGATCCCCCAGCGGATACAGCCAACGGGAACTTGTGTCGCCAGGGTAAATCTGATCCGGCGTACCCCTATTATTCGCCCCATAGTTCGATACCCACAGGTAACCAAGACCACTCATGGACGGCTCACCACCGGGCATGTTTTCCCAGAACCAAGCTCCACTATAAATGCCTGGTACGTGGTAGCCGCGCTTTTCTAGCTCACGTTTCGCTGCCCACACGTCAGCCCCAGACAGTAGCTTCTGGGAGCCGCGCACCGACTCAACGTCAATCCAGACCCCGAGGTCTTTACGCCCACCGAGTTGCTGGTCGATCACATCGACCTGCTGGGCAATCGTCGTCCCCTCAGACGGGGCCCGCAAATACCAGTACGTCGAGACCAGCAGTCCGGCTGACTCTGCGTCCTGTAGGTGTGATTTAAATACCGGGTCAGCGTAGGTTCCGTCGCATAATCGTATGATCGCGAACTGGATACCTTCAGCCTTGGCCCGTTTTAGCGACAAGCCGTCCTGCCAACTAGATACATCGATTCCGTATATAGTCACCGCTTTCTCCTTAAAAATGGCAACAAAAAAGACCCCA
>NZ_JAUMTY010000075.1 GCF_030530965.1 Corynebacterium sp.
GTCCTGGTACCGTCGGTGACGTGGATGTGTGCTACCTCGATGATATTGCCCTTTCAGGTCCGTGTACTCAGTATGTTCTGGACTGGGACGGAATTCCCGGTTCGGAAACCTTTCCACTGACGCTTAACCAACGTAACCATCTGGAGAGCGTCAGGGCGAGTGGCCGTCCATCGTGGGTTGCAGGATCTTTTATCCTCCCCAATGGTGTTCTCGCCGGTACAGAGAAGAACGTAGACGCTATTGCGGAGGCAATCCGCACTCTTATCGGTGATTATGACGCATTGCGGCTAGTCCCCTCCGATCCGTCGGAAAGCGAAAGCATCCAGAGAATGTGGTCGAGTGATCAACTATCTATCTCGACCGAAGCATTCCTCACCGATTCTCACGAAGATTCTTCAACTATTCGTCAAGAAGTGGAGGCGAGGATCGACGCCGCCTGCGTTCCAGGGTGCAAACCAGGGCTCTTTTTCGCCCTGTGTGGTCATCGCCTCGTGGTGGCGAGCGACCACTTTCATGCGGATATGGCGAGCATCCACATCATTCTCCGACGGCTGTGGGATCTTGTGGCCTCATCGGCAGAGAAGCTTGGAAACGGTAATAACAACTCCGCCGAAGAAGACGCCGGGACCGCTGACGGGAACGAAGAAAACTCCCCAGCTCCTGATCCCGCCGCGGCTCCGTCGTTTATTGATGTGGTGCGAAAAGAAAAGGAAGCGTCTGCTCGCTGGCATGACAGTAGTAACAGCGATGAACTGCAGCGCGCGCTCGCGGTATGGAAGCGTTTCTTCGATCACACCGAGGGAATCGTGCCGGCGTTCCCTGCCGAATTAAGAACGACAAAGTCGGTGACTCCTCATCACCGCACCGAACTTCTTGTACCCGCAGCTGACATGACCGGACCGATTGCAACGAGGACGTTCGCCGAGGCCATGGCAACTCTTGCCAGCTCCGTGCACACCGTGGTGGGTGCGGAATCCCTGCCATGCGTCGTCCCTATCCACACACGCGGGCGGTCGTCGAGCTCCTACCACGGAACCGTGGGGTGGATGGTCAGCAACGGTCCCGTCATCGCCGAGCCAGGCAACAGCGATGGTGTGCGCCAATGGTTGCGCGACGGTATCAACGCCGTGACCGTCCCACTGGACATCATTATGGAGACATTCCAACCTGTGATGCCGACCCCGCAGCCGTTCATGGTGTCATACAGCGATTTTCGTACCGGGCCCGGCCGGTCGGCAGCGGTCCCCGGAGCCGTGTATTTTTCGTCGCTCGCCCCTACAGCAACAGTGCAGCTGTGGTTCACCAGAAACGACAAAGGGCTATCACTCCGGGCGAAATATCCCGGAACGCCCCAGGCAGAGGCAATACTCGACGAGTGCGTTGACGATCTCACTCGCCGGTTAACACGCACCAACTAAGCGCGGACGGGCACAGCAGCCGCGTAATCACCCGTCGTCACGACGCTATGAATGATGGCAGCGAACCGTGACAGGAATGCAGCGATCGATTCTTCCGCCTGAGCGTTATTGGGGTAGCGCATCGAAACGTTGAGTCCCTCACCAGTGCGGTTGAGCCAAATGTAGACATCGTCGTCGCTCATCACAGAGCTACGGAGGGCGCGATCGTGGTCGCCCCAGGTGTCGGCACCTGGAACAAACCGCGTATCGACGTACGAGATCACGAACCGCGGAGGCTCATTGATGTGCAATGCGTCGCTCACAGCGGCATAGGGGTAGACGGAGAGATCACGGTGCCGCTTCGTCGCCTGAACCGTGTCCGAGAACGCCTCGGTGAAGCTCGATGCCCCGTTGAGCGGATCGTCGACAGGCATGAGCCCAACAAACCACCCGGCAGACAGCATGTACTTGGGTTCGTGGCGAGTGTGCATCGGCATGATATACCGCGCCGACGACACCGGCGAAAGCTCGGTGAGGGCCAACTTCAGGGCAGTCAGAAGAGCCGACTTGGTCGAGCCACCGTTGGCTTTGGCGCGCTTACCCAGCTCCGAGATGTCCTTCTCATTGAGCAGCCACTGCGAAAGGCTGTGCTGTGCCCGGTGCTGGTCCGCCGGCGTGGCCGACCCCGACTCCGCGTCCGACCGAATAGGCAGCGGGAACACCGGCGGTGCAAGATGCCCATCAGCACCAGTGAGGAACTCTTTCCATTCCTCCACCGCACGCTCACGAGCGGACGCCGATTCCGTGACCGCGCGCTCTCCCGCACAGAAGTCCACATAAGAACCCGCTGGTGGCAGTGCTGGTTCCCGCTTATCGACGGCTGCCGCGTAGAGTTCCCGGAGCTCGGCGATGGTGAACAGCTGCGTGTAAGCGTCCATCACGGCGTGGTCAGCGGCGAAAATGACGGTGAATTCCTGCGCTGCTTCAACTTCAGGCTCAATCGTCGCGACGGTGACGTGTGGCCATCCGATCCCATTGACATGCTGAGCGAAATGCCGGTGAATCTCGTGGCGCAAGAGTTGGTCGTCGTGGTAGACGCCGAAGTCGTTTCGGGACACGTCAACTGCGGAAGAACCCAGCGTGTAGCGCGTAAAGCTCGTGGTCGCTTCGTCGCGGTCATTAGCGACGGCTGTCGTCCGGTATGCCTCATGGCGGCTAAACCATGTGGTGAGGGCCTCGCGGAAAGCGTCGGTACGCAGTGGCTGGTGGATAACGAATGCTCCACCGATCCAGTCCTCGTAGACGGAGGGAAGCCCCTGCTCGGCGTTGGTCTTTTCTGCGCGGAGGACTTCGCGGAGGTGATCCTCGTGGTTGATGGAAAGGCTGCGTTCGTCCTCGCTCCACTGGCTAGCGTCGTCGGTAAATTGCCAGGTGGATAGCTGTCCGGTGGGGAGGGGGTAGTCGGCTAGTTCTGTGTATTCCATCGTGTCGTCCTTCGTTTTGCTTGTTGCCGTGCTTCTGTGCCAGTACGTTGCTGCTGTGCTGGTGCGTTGCTTCGGTACCAGTACTTCGATGTGCTTATCCAGCTGAAGTGCTGCCACTACTGTCTTATGAGCAGTCGTGCTACTGCACTGAGTACGCGATTGCACGATGTGGGGGAGCGCACTGCGTAGGTGCGTTCCGGCCCGAGAAAAAGCTGCTCTCTTGGGTCAATCGAGGACGCGGAAAGCGGAGGCTGCCACGCCACGCTGGTTCGCTATCTCCACGGTGAACAACGAAACACCGTAGATGAGCTAAAGGTTTGTACTCTCAAGTTTCGGTAGCGTAGGTTGCCGTGGCAGCCTCGTCAAGTGCCTATTTTCAATTTCTAACGATTTTTAATGGCCTAGCCGTACGATTTGCAACATAATCGTGCATAGAGAGAAGGCTGCAAGAAGAAGGAAAACTGCCTGCTCACCGACTTATCGGTGAGCTCAAGGAGGCAGTCAATGGATACCATCAAAAAATGGCAGTGACGTTCGTTACATATCCGAAACGACGTATGACGCAGCAGCGGTGAGTCCCGCCACCGTCAGAACAGAGGGCCACGCCCCAATTTTCTTGGCTAGCGGGTGCGACGCCCCGAACGCGGCCAAGTAGGTGGCGCCGAGCGCTCCAGCCTTCGCCGGGCCTCTCTTAGCAAGCCAGGTCCGCCCAGCGTAGAGGCCAGCTGCACCAAGAACGACGCCGCCCAGCGGCCGGATCCCAGTTTCGCGGGCGGTGATCCATCCGCCGATCAAGCCCGTCGCAACGATGGGTGCCGTATCAACGTACTTGGCTTTCTTTAAAGTCCAGTTAGTCTTTGCCATATCAGTCAAAATACACGTCTTCTGGCTTCAGCGACTCGGTACGGCGCGGTTGTGACTCCGCATTCTCCACGTAGTGGGCAGCATGTGGAATAAATGAGTGAGACTGCTCATCGGACAATTGCCGTTTGACCTTCGCCGGAACGCCCGCAGCCAGCGATTGCGCAGGAATTTCTTGCCCTTCCAGCACCACAGCAGCGGCGGCGATCAAGCTCCCCTCGTGGATCACGCTGTGGGAGAGCAACGCAGACTTCATCCCCACGAGCACCCCATTTTCCACAGTGGAGCCATGCACCAGCGCCATATGTCCGACGGTGACATCGTCACCTAGCGTGCAGGGGGCATCACTGTCGACGTGGAGAACGCTGTTGTCCTGAATATTCGTGCGTTCTCCAATTCGGATCGAGTTCACATCGCCGCGCAGCACGCAGCCGTAATACACGCTGGAATGCGCGCCGATTTCCACATCACCGATCAACGTGGCATTGGGCGCAATCCACGCGGTCCGGTGAACTCGCGGTCGCTTCCCGTTGAACGGGAGAAGCAGCGGACCGTCCGTGGATGAAGCCGTTTGTGGAGCGAAAGCCGAGTTTTCCATATCTCCATACTAGAAAGCCGCGAGAACCGGGGGTAGCCGGAACAAGCCGCGGCTACTCCTCGCAGCGTTACTCCTCGCGACGATAGACTTCCTGTGCCGAGACCTGGTCGCGAGCCATGATCGTAATGTGGTCGATATTCATCCGCGACGGCCGCGTCGCAATCCAGGCGACAGCGTCGGCAATGTCCTCAGCAACCATCGGCTCGAGGCCACGGTAGACGGCGTCGGCCTTCTCCTTATCGCCGCCGAAACGCACCGTCGAGAATTCCGTGTTCACCAGGCCGGGGCAAATCTCACACACACGAACCGGCTTACCCAGCAACTCGAGGCGAAGCACGCGCGTCATCGCAGCCACTGCATGCTTGGCGGCGTTGTATCCAGCTCCACCGCGGTACGGCTCGTGCCCGGCAATCGAGCTGATATTAATGACCTGACCATCGCCACTGGCCTCAACCTTGGGCAGCAGAGCACGAGTCACTCGGAGCGTGCCCAACACGTTGGTGTCATACATCCATTGCCAGTCCTCGACGTTGGCGTCGGCAATCGACTCGGATCCGTGCGCCCCACCAGCGTTATTGACCAACACGTCACACCGCGGAACCTGCTCACAGAACTTATCGACGCTCTCCTGATCGGTCACATCCAGCGGCAGGGCGACGGCGTCAATACCCTCTGCGACGGCTTGAAGCTTCTCGACGCGCCGGGCACCAATGTAGACGGTGTATCCCGCGTCGGCCAGCGCCTTTGCGGACGCCGCGCCGATGCCGGAACTTGCGCCCGTAATGACGGCTACAGGTTTGGTGCCGTCGCCATGAGCGCCAGAATCGTGATTGGTAGCGGAAGAAGCGTCTTTAGAAGGTGATGTCATAAATAATTCTCCAAAGGTACGGATATTTTTAAGGGTTTTACAGGTTAAAGATTGTACGGGTCGTGGGGGACACACGTGCCCTGCTCGACGGAATGCGCCCCCACCGCGCCGCTAGTCGCTACTACTGAATAGCGACTTTCTGATCCAACGTCGTCAGCGCCTTATCCAGGATCTCAAGACCCTGGCGTGCAACGTCGTCGGGAATATTGAGGGCAGGGCAAATGTGGATACGGTTCATGTTTTGGAACACGACCAAGCCATTCTCACGGCACTCCGCAACGAGTTCCTTGACCTCGGGCGCGGTTGTTCCATACGCACCGAGGGGCTCGCGGGTTTCCTGATCCTTCACCAGCTCGACCGCCCAGAAGCAACCAAGGCCTCGGATATCTCCGATGCTGTGGTGCTTTGCTGCCAGATCACGCAACGCAGGGCCGAAAACGTCCTCGCCCAACCGGCGGGCATTCTCAACCATTCCTTCCTCGTCCATGGCATTGATCGTCGCCACGGCAGCGGATGTTGCCAGAACATGACCGGAGTAGGTCAATCCGCCGGGGTAGGGGGTGTGGTCGAAATCAGCGGCGATTTCGTCAGAGATTGCGACGCCGCCCAACGGGACATAACCCGAGTTCACGCCCTTAGCGAAGGTCACCAGGTCCGGTTTCGCACCAAACTCCTCGAAGGCGAACCAGTTGCCGGTCCGGCCGAAACCAGCCATGACCTCGTCGCAAATCATGACAATGCCGTACTTATCGCAGATTTCGCGGACGCCCTGCCAGTATCCGGCCGGAGGAGGCATAATTCCCGCAGTTCCGGGGATGGACTCCATGATGAACGCGGCGAACAGCTCCGGCCCTTCAAACGCAATGAGGTTATCCAAGTACTCGAGGGCGCGCTGGCACTCTTCCTCTTCCGTCGTGGCGTGGAATTGGCTGCGGTACAAGAACGGGCCAAAGAAGTGAACCGCGCCCGATGTGCCGTAGTCATTTCTCCACCGACGGTTATCGCCCGAAATGTTCATAGCGATCTGGGTTGCGCCGTGGTAGCCCCTGAAACGCGACAACACCTTGTAGCGACCCGTGTGCAGACGTGCCAAACGGATAGCGTGCTCGACGGCATCCGCGCCACCGTTGGTAAACAGCACCTTGTTGAGATGATCGGGCAAGTGCGACGTGATCAGGCGCGCGGCCTCTGAACGCTTATCATTCGCGTACGCCGGGGCGATGGTGCACAGTTGGTCCGCCTGCTCCTTGATGGCCTGCACGACCTTCGGGTGCTGGTGGCCGATATTCGTGTAGACCAGCTGCGAAGAAAAGTCGATATATTCCTTTTTATCTGCATCGACGATGTAGGAACCGTGGGCCGATTCCATCACAATCGGATCCAACTCCGCCTGTGCAGACCACGAATGGAAAACGTGGGCTCG
>NZ_JAUMTY010000076.1:0-3815 GCF_030530965.1 Corynebacterium sp.
ACACTACACACCCCACCCACACACCACAAACCCCCAGCACAACACCACAAAACACGCGAACTTGAAACAAAAAAGGAACCGCATATGCGATCCCTTTCCGTTCGCTCCATCGTCGGCAACCTAGTTGACCCCACTAGCGCTCAGAGAACACCACTCTTGCGAGAGACCAAGTAGTAGGCCTACAAGGGAACACGCCACGCACCTACAAAGCATCACACTGCGGCACTAAGGAACATCACTCCGCAGAGTCATGGTGGGCGCGCTCAATGGTCGCTCCCAGCTCCGTCAACGTCTCCACAAAGTCCGGATACCCGCGGTCAATGTGATAAACATCGTTGACCTCAGTCATGCCGTCGGCACATAAACCGGCTAAAACAAGCCCCGCACCTGCACGGATGTCGGAGCTCCATACCGGGGCAGACGACAATTGTTCCACCCCTCGGATCATGACGTGATGGCCGTCGATGTAGGCGTCGGCACCTAGGCGGGTCATTTCATCAACAAACCGGAAACGCGACTCGAAGACATTCTCGGTGATCACGGATGTGCCCTCCGACACTGAACACAGCGCAATCGCCATCGGTTGGAGGTCCGTCGGAAAGCCGGGAAACGGCAGCGTCTGGTAATCGACAGCCTTCGGACGGTGGTTCTGCACAACGCGGAACCCCGTCGCATAGGTCTCTACCTCGGCACCCGCACCCTTGACTTTCTCCAGAACAAGGTGGAGGAAAGAGGGATCAATTCCGCCGACGGTGATATCGCCCTGAGTAATGGCAGCGGCATATGCCCAGGTCCCCGCGACAATGCGGTCACCGATCACTTCGTGGCGGACCGGGTCCAGCCGAGGAACACCCTCGACCGTGATCGTGTTCGAGCCAGCCCCCGAAATCTTCGCGCCCATTTCTGAGAGCATCGTGCACAAATCCACGATCTCAGGCTCGCGAGCAGCGTTATCCAGAACGGTGGTGCCCTCCGCCAACACCGCGGCCGTCAAAATGTTCTCCGTCGCGCCAACCGAGGGGAAATCAAGTTTGATCGACGCACCGTGCAAGCTTTCAGCTTCAGATACGACGCAACCGTGCTCGATTTTCGTCGTCGCACCCAGCTTTTCAAGACCACTTTGGTGCATATCCAACGGGCGCGACCCGATCGCATCTCCCCCTGGCAAGGCAACCACCGCACGATGACTACGAGCGGTCAACGGCCCAAGCACGCACACCGACGCGCGGAACTTACGCACAGCGTCGAAATCTGCGTCACTCGTCACGTGCTCTGGAACTGTGATGTAAACCGTCGGCCCATCCAGAACCACTCGGCACCCTAACCCCCGCAGGACGTCGGCCATATAAGGAACATCGGCGATCTCGGGGCAATTGGTCAGCACCGTCGTGCCCTCGGCCAACAACGCGGCCCCCATCAACTTAAGGACACTGTTCTTCGCCCCCGCCACACGAACCTGCCCTTGCAAACGGGCTCCACCAGTTACCTTGAAACTATCGTTTCGGGATTTCACGTCACTCACACTTACAGGTTAAACAAGCATGATCGGGAATGCGCAGAAACCCGTCTCAGCAGCGCGGTTATCGAAAATATTCGTGGGCAACGGGGCTATATAAAGCACGCGAATGGGGAACGCGCAGACCGGCACGGACGTAACATGAAATCATGAGCGTCCATCTCACCCGCATCTACACACGAACCGGCGACGACGGAACCACCGGACTGTCCGACTTCTCGCGCGTCAGCAAAAACGACCCGCGGCTTGTCGCATATTCGACGTGCGACGAGGCGAACACCATCATCGGCATGGCTCTCGCAGCGGACAAAAGCGCCGAGAAGCCGCAACTTCCCGACGCTGCACAATCCGCGCTCGCCATCATTCAAAACGAACTTTTCGACGCTGGGGCCGATCTGTCAACGCCCGTCGTCGAAAATCCGAAATACCCCCCACTACGGATTGAGCAAAGCTACATCGACCGCCTTGAGAAATGGTGCGACGAATTCAATGAGGACTTGCCTAAACTTGATTCGTTCATCCTCCCCGGGGGGACGATGACTTCGGCGTTTTTACAGAACGCGCGAGCGGTGGTGCGGCGTGCGGAACGGGCGGCGTGGGCAGCTGTTGAGGCCTATCCGGATACAACGTCGAAGCTGCCTGCCAAGTATCTCAACAGGCTTTCTGACCTGCTGTTTATTTTGTCGCGTGTGGCGAACGACGGTAACGACGTGAAATGGGTTGGTGGAGGCACACGCGACTCGTTATAGACGCACCTGTAACGGTACAGGCGATCTCAACCTCCGGAGCTCTGTTTTACGGCAGGGCCCCAATGCGACGTGCAGCATTCACCGCTTCATAGCGGGTGTGCGCACCCAACTTACGCATTACCGAACGGAGATAGCTCTTCACGGTCTCCGCTCCGATGCCCATCTCTTCCGCGGCCTCCACATTGGTGTGGCCCAAGGCTACGCAGGCCAAAACGTCCAGCTCACGGGCGGAAAGCTTGGTCGTTTGCTTCACTCGAACAGGCTGAACCATTTGATCGCATAGTTGTTCAAGCTCTTGGCGGAGGTCATCGGACTCGACCCGGTTCGCCAACATTCGGAGCTTCGAGTGAGTAGAGCGAACTTGCTCCCACTCGGCACCGTTCATCAACCGGCCACTCTTCCCACCACCGCGGCTCGGGTCGGTGCGACGGAAAGCGTCGCCGACAGCGAGATCCTGTTCAAGGGTGCGGGCAGTCATGGTCACTTCTTCGAGGACTTTGTCGCCTAGGCGGACTGGTGAGTGAACGCCGGCATACAAAACCCCGCGCAGGTCACGCGAGACAATGATCGGCACCGCGACCACAGAGTGCAGGCCCTCATCTTGAATGGCACGGTCGTGCTCGTGGGATATGACCTTTGCCCGGGTGTAATCACTCACACCGACCGGGCGGCGGGTCGTTACTACGCGACCGCCCACACCTGAACCGGCGTCAATGGAAAGATTGTGTAAAGCCGGTGTACGAAGCCCAACCCACGCGTTGATCTTCAGGCTGTTGTCCGTCTCGATCGCGCCATACATGGTCACGGGAATTCCGGTGGTGTTCTTCAACGAGGCGAGAGCTCTCCGAACGGCTTCACCATCGTCTTTGTATCGTAGTGCGTCCACGACTACCCTCCTGGTATCCCCCACCGGGTTACACCCGATGGGGGCAAAAACACGCTTCGAGCTTCACTATAAAGCCACTAAATTGCCCTACAAAATGTAACTAGATGATTCAAACGATCATCGACGGTCGCAACACCGTCCTTGAACAGGGGTTTTCCACCGTGAGTAGGCTACGGGAGCGCCAAAAAATGTGAACTTTCTCTCACAGAGATAAATAAGATTTCTCATATTCTTTTAGCAGCAAAATTACGTGCCAACTATCACCGACGTGCCGACACCCGATAGCTAATCGACGCGAAAAAACCTATCTACCAGGGCTTAAAGTAAATATGTGCATACATCAAGGCATCCGGCTCACAAAAGGGCACACGAAATGATAAACGCAACGAGCCACCAGAATGACGGAACAGCAACCAAAACCGCACGATAAGACGACGGAATGATGGCCCGCTATAAAGGGGGTTTAGCACCACCTAAAACCAAAAATTAAAACCTACGGTTCCGTTGTTTTTACCCCCTCTACCCCCATGCGTGTTGAGCGTGGTGTTTTCATCATCCCAGCACACCTACTGTCCCCACGTCTGGGTGGCCAGATTATTTATCCGCTCAATCGTCCTATCCAAGGAGGAACCGAGACTCGAGACGACGCTCTTTTCAAGTTTCC
>NZ_JAUMTY010000076.1:3915-6423 GCF_030530965.1 Corynebacterium sp.
CGGCTTGGCGTCCTCGCCAGCGTCTTCCGGCGGCTGCATGACCTGTTCAGCCGTCGCCTCGGAGAAAACTGAGCCGTCGTCACGATGTTCATAGCGTGAGTCAACGATCGTTACCGGCCTCTCGGACGTGCCACCACTTCGCAGTAGAAATTCCTCGCTGCAGCAAATTTCGTACACGCGGTCAATCGGCTGAGCAAAGTCACGCTGTTCCGTCTTCGACGCACTCATACGTGCCATTCTTTCATGAAGTCACACGGGCATGCCGAACACACTGGCACGAATGCACTAACAGCAATTTCTACTGATTGTGCTGCCATTTCGCCGGACGCTTTTCAGCAAAAGCCGACATCCCCTCCTTCTGATCAGCAGTGGCGAACAGGCTGTAAAAGCTCTCCCGCTCTGCACGAAGGCCCTCAGATAGCGTCGTTTCAAAGGCTCGATCCACAGCATTCGTCGCAGCGCGAAGAGCTGTAGCGCTGAAACCAGCAACTGTTTTCGCCACCTCATAAACATCTTCGGTAAACGAGTCAGCGGGGAACACCCGGGAGACCAAGCCGCAGCGTTCGGCTTCGTCGGCACGCATCGGCCGACCCGTTAGCACCAAATCCATCGCCTTCGCTTTACCGATTGCCCTGGTTAAACGCTGAGTACCACCGAGGCCGGGAATAATTCCCAGCGTGATTTCCGGCTGCCCGAAGCGCGCGGTTTCCGAGGCCAACACAATGTCGCCGGTCATGGCCAGTTCGCACCCGCCCCCCAACGCGTACCCCGACACCGCGGTAATGATTGGCGTATCGACCTCGCGCAGGCGATCGAGCTCGCCGAACATCCGTCGTTCCCTGATCTCAGGAAAAGTGCGGTCCTTCATCTCTTTAATGTCTGCACCCGCGGCGAAGGCCTTCTCAGAGCCGGTTATGACGATCACGCCGACGGATGGATCGGTATCCAAACTCTCAACGGCATCCACCAATTCACGCACTAACGCCGCATTGAGCGCATTGAGCGCGCGCGGACGATTCAGCGTCACCGTCGCTACGCGATCATCCTGTGACACCAGCACCGTCTCGTAATCGGCCAAATCGGGCTGAACCGTCGATTCGCTGGCTTTATTTTCACTATTCTTTTCGCTCATTGTCGACGGGTCCTCCGCGTTGTTGCTCGCGTTACTGGCCATGTATTTTCCACCTCAGCGTTAGTACTTAGTGTTAGTGACATGTTCATCTCAACTGGATTGTTGCGCCAGATCCCTGTTCCAGATCTGTGGCCATCGAAGCCTCGGTGATCCAGTTGAGGACTGTGGGGACGATCCTAACGTGAGGTCCGGACACACGGGACGAAACGTAGTTTTCGTCCTCAATAGGTGTTCGCACTTTACAAACTCGGTGCATATCCGCTCAGTGCACATTCGCGCGTTACAGACCGATCTGTCTGTTTATTTCGGGGAAGAAAGCGTAAACTGACGAACGGCGAGGGACGACATCTACGATTCCCTCAGCATGCAGCGAAAATAAGGTCTGTAGCCATTGGGCAAGGACCGGTAAGAAATCACGAATTGGAGATTCACCCATGTCAAACGTCTATGACAATGTTTCCGAACTCGTCGGCAACACGCCACTAGTTCGACTGAACTCTCTCACCAAAGACCTCGACGCCGAGGTCCTCGTGAAGCTGGAGTACTACAACCCCGCAAACTCGGTGAAGGACCGCATCGGTGCAGCAATCATCGACGCAGCCGAAGCCGATGGTTCCCTCAAACCCGGCGGCACCATTATTGAAGCAACATCCGGAAACACCGGCATCGCCCTCGCCATGGTCGGTGCCGCGCGCGGCTACAAAGTAGTGCTCACCATGCCGGAATCCATGTCGAAAGAGCGTCGCGCACTCCTCCGCGCACTCGGTGCGGAACTCGTCCTCACTCCGCCTCCATCAGGCATGCAGGGTGCCGTCGACAAGGCTCAAGAACTAGCCGATAGCACCGAGAACTCCATCTTGGCATCACAGTTCACCAACCCGGCCAACCCTAAGAAGCACTACGAAACCACCGGGCCTGAGATCTGGAACGACACCGACGGAAACGTTGATGTTTTCGTTGCCGGTGTTGGTACTGGCGGCACCATTACCGGCGTCGGCAAGTACCTGAAAGAACAAAAGAGCGACGTCAAAGTTGTTGGTGTTGAGCCATCCGATTCTCCGCTGCTCTCTGAGGGCCGCGCGGGGTCTCACAAGATCCAGGGAATCGGAACGAACTTCTACCCGGAGACGCTCGATCGCGACATCCTGGACAATGTGTTGACCGTCAGCTTTGAGGACGCCGTTTCGACGGCACAGGCGGCGGCCGCGAAGGAAGGCATCCTCGGCGGGATCTCCTCCGGCGGTAACATCTGGGCTGCGCTTCAGGAAGCGAAGAAGCCGGAGAACAAGGGCAAGACCATTGTGACTGTGGTGTGCGACTTCGGTGAGCGCTACATCTCCACGCCGCTGTTCGAAGGACTTCGCGACGACTAAAGC
>NZ_JAUMTY010000077.1 GCF_030530965.1 Corynebacterium sp.
AGATGAATCACCAAACTTTCAGATCGCGAAAAGCGTGAGCCGCTTTTCTGTGTTTACGTTCTCTGTTTCGCTTACGACACTTAACCTACGAAGCCCCCCTGAACGAACAACAAAACAAACCTGTGGAATCACTGTAAAAATCTGCGCTTTCTTGAGAACGCCAAACGTCAGCCACCGACCCCCGCATCCTGGCTTGAGCCCTTCAACACCCGCCCCTCACCACAGCTCACTCCCACTCACCCCGTGTTACCCCGCCGTAACACAAACTCAGAAAAGCAACGCTTCCGCAACATGGCAGCAACGGGACAGAGAGAAAGCGCACCTACCGTCTCATTATGACCGCAACACTTGAGACCACTACACAGCCATCAACCCATTTGAAGCAGGGTTCTTTCAACTGGGTTGTCCTGGCTGGACTGGGCGTATCGTTCGTCATTTCGGGGGACTTCGCCGGCTGGCAGTTCGGGCTCGGTTCCGGCGGCTGGGGTGGCCTTTTCTGCGCTCTCCTCATCGTTGCGGTGCTGTACATGGGCATGTGCCTGGCCCTCGCGGAACTGTCGGCCGCCCTCCCCTCGGCGGGCGGTGGCCACCTGTTTGCGCAGGTAGCGGTGGGTGATTTCGCCGGTTTCATGACGGCGATCGCCATTCTGTTGGAGTACGTGCTAGCCCCCGCCGCCATCGCGACCTTCATTAGCAGTTATGTCGAATCCCTCCACATCCCGGGCGTTCCCGCAGGTTGGCCCATTTATCTCTTCTGCTACATCGCGGTTGTGGTTGTCCACCTGGCAGGCGCCGGCGAGGCCCTCAAAGCGATGTGCGTCGTCACCATCATCGCCGTCGCTGCACTGGTGCTGTACACCGTGGTGATGGCCCCGCACGTGCATATCAGCGCCTTCACCGATGGCTGGTCAGGGTCCTCATCTCACGCTGTATCCGGTACGTCGGACCGAATTTCTCTTTTCGACGGTGGACTCGCGGGAATTTGGGCGGCTATTCCGTTCGCCATGTGGTTCTTCCTGGCCATCGAAGGCGTTCCGATGGCTGCCGAGGAGGCGAAGGACCCGGCGCAATCGGTTCCGAAGGCGATCGTCGTCGCGATGATGATCTTGCTGGTGGCGGCTATCACGATGATGGTGGTGGGGCCGGGCGCCGCGGGCACTGGAGTCGTGGCGGAGTCAGGAAATCCGCTGGTAGCCGCCCTTGAGCGCGTCGGTGCGAACCACGCGGTTGCGGTGGCCATCAATTACGCGGCCTTGTTGGGCCTGGTGGCGTCGTTCTTTTCGATTATTTACGGGTATTCGCGGCTAACGTTTTCGCTGTCCCGCGCTGGTTTGCTTCCCGCTTTCTTATCGACGACGAACCGCCGCGGCGCGCCGACGTGGGCGCTGATTGTCCCCGCGTGCGTGGGGTTTGCGTTGACGTTGGTGGCCGATGGTGACGCCCTGATGTCTGTTGCCGTGTTTGGTGCCGTGGTGTCCTACGCGCTGATGATGGTGGCGCATATTGTGTTGCGGGTGCGGCGCCCGGAGTTGCCGCGGCCGTACCGGACGCCCGGTGGCGTCGTGACCTCGGGTGTTGCGTTGGTGTTGTCGCTGGGCGCGGTTGTGGCAACGTTCATGAATGCGCCTGTGCTCGCCGGATGTGCGTTGGGTGTGATGGCGCTGGCAGCCGTCGGGTACGCGGTGTGGGGCCGGAATACGTCGCCGGTGGATATTACGCAGGAACGCGCTGCGCGGAAACGTGCTGAAAGGGATCTGAAGGAACCCGCCCTCACCCCACGCACAACCACCACCCTCCAGGCCGAGGAGGTCCGCTAATGTTTTCCCAACACCTAGCTGGACACACGTACTCATTCGCCTCCTTAACAGAGGTGATGGCGAAGGCATCACCGATCCGCTCGGGCGACCAACTGGCCGGATGCGCCGCCAATTCCGCGGCCGAGCGCGTCGCCGCGGCCATGGTGCTGGCGGACGTGGAACTCAGCGAGTTCCTCCGTCGCCCGCTCATCGACGATGCCGTCACAGAGCTCATCCACCGAACCCACGACTCCGACGCGTTCCGCCCCCTCGCACACATGACCGTGGGCGCGTTCCGCGAATACCTCCTGGAACAGGCCTATCGCGGCGCCGACATCTCCTCGTTGGCGTGGGGGTTGACGCCAGAGATGGCCGCCGCCGTCTCCAAACTCATGAGCAATGGCGAGCTGATCGCGGTCTCCGCCGCGTTAAGCGTCGTCACGAAATTCCGCACAACCCTGGGTTTACCTGGTCGTTTGTCGTCGCGGCTGCAACCCAACCACCCCACCGATGACCCTGCGGGTGTGGCGGCCAGTGTCCTCGACGGGCTGCTGTTCGGGTGCGGCGACGCGGTGGTGGGCATTAACCCGGCCGGCGATTCCCCCGAAGCGGTCCGTGACCTGCTGCTTCTGCTCGACGAGGTGCGGCGGCGGTACTCCATCCCCATGCAGTCGAGCGTGCTCACGCACATCTCGACGACGATTGACCTCATGGAGGCCGGCGCGCCCGTGGACCTGCCGTTTCAATCAATTGCAGGGACGGAGGGAGCGCTGCGGTCCTTCGGGGTGTCACTCGACATGCTGGCCGAAGCAGAGCAGGCCGCGGACGAATTGCGCCGAGGAACCGTCGGCACGAATGCTTTGTATTTTGAGACCGGTCAGGGATCGTGCCTGTCAGCAGGCGCGAATATCGGCGTCGATGGGCCGGTTGACCAGCAAACTTTGGAGGCTCGCGCGTACGGGGTGGCGCGTGCGTATCGACCGCTGTTGGTCAATACGGTGGTGGGGTTCATCGGGCCCGAATACCTATACGACGGTAAGCAAATTATCCGGGCGGGGCTGGAGGACAACTTCTGTGGGCGGCTCCTGGGCATTCAAATGGGGTGCGACGTGTGCTACACCAACCATGCCGAAACGGATAGCGACGATATGGACACGCTCCTGCACCTTCTGGCTGCGGCGAACACCGGTTTCGTCATCGCCGTTCCGGGTGCCGACGACATCATGCTGGGCTATCAGTCCCTGTCCTTCCATGACATCGCGCAGGTTCGCGCCACCATGGGCAAACGGCCGGCGCCCGAATTCGAAGAGTGGTTGCACACAACCGGGGTTACGGACCAAGGCGGATTGCTTGCCGACGACGGCCCTGCGCCCGCGCTCTCGCCCGACCATGCCATGGAATTGGGGTGGACATCATGACGAAGCAGCTCGACGTCACGACCACGGGTGGCGATGCCGGCCGCGCTAAGGACGACAACCGTGCTGAGGACAACAATCGTCCCGACGCGTGGGCGAGAGTCCGTGATCTCACCCCGGCGCGGATCGGGTTAGGGAGACACGGAGCGGCCCAACCGACCTCATCGAAGCTATCGTTCGCAGCAGCTCACGCAGCCGCACGCGACGCTGTTCATTCAGGTCATGCCGGTGGCGCGGATGATTCGGGTGGCGCGGGTAGTTCCGGCACCGCGAAAGGACTTTCCTTCCTTGCCGACGCACCGCTCGTGCGGTCACGCGCCGGGAATCGGTCTGAGTATTTACGACGCCCGGACCTGGGACGACTCCCCAACGAAGACGACCTCAAGAAACTGCCCACTCGTGAGGCCGGATGGGATGTGGGGATAGTCATGGCGGATGGTCTCTCTCCCGATGCCTTGTCCTACCACGGGAAAGCCACGGAAGAGGCGTTGCGAGACACACTTCACCGCATCTGCCCGGAGCTCTCCATTGCCTCCACCGTCAGAGCTGACCAAGCGCGGGTCGCGTTGGGCGATCACATTGCGCACGCCATGAACATGCGCGTGATTGTCGTCATTATCGGCGAGCGACCTGGGCTTTCGGTGCCATATTCGCTAGGCATGTACATCACGTATAACGCGTCACCGGGGACGACCGACGAGCGGCGGAACTGCATTTCCAACATTCACCCGCCGGACGGGCTGAGTTATGACCACGCGGCATTCACCGCGGCCGACCTCATCTCGAAAATGATGGAACTCGGGAAATCGGGTGCGACGTTGAAAGCGACGCGGCACACTATTTCCAGCTAACGAGTTCGCACTCCTACTCCGTCGGCATCGCGATGTAGCGAACCTCCTGGTACTCCTCGATGCCGGCGTTTCCGCCTTCGCGGCCCAAGCCGGACTGCTTCACGCCACCAAATGGGGCCGCCGCGTTGGACAACACTCCCACATTCAACCCGGCCATTCCAGCCTCGAGGTCCTCTGAGAACCGCAGCGCGCGCTGGACATTCGTCGTAAATAAATAGGATGACAATCCATATTCGGTATCGTTGGCTAACTCAAGTGCCTGGCTTTCCGTAGAGAATGTCGTAATCGGGGCGACGGGCCCGAAAATCTCTTCCCGGAATACTCGCGCATTGGTTGGAACCGGATAAAGCACCGTCGGCTTATAGAAATAGCCCTTGCCCTCGAGGGGTTCGCCGCCGCAGAGCACCTTCGCACCCTTTTCTTTAGCATCATCAACCAAAGCGGCTACGTTATCCAGGGCTTTCTTCTCAATCAGAGGGCCACACGTGGTGCCCTCATCCAACCCATTTCCGCACGTCAGATCACCCATTGCCTCGGCCAGCTTCTTCGAGAACTCCTCGGCCACCGACTCATGCACGATAAATCGGTTCGCAGCCGTGCAGGCCTCACCCATATTCCGCATCTTTGCAGCCATCGCGCCCTCAACAGCCTTGTCCAGATCGGCGTCGTCAAAAACGACAAACGGAGCATTGCCACCCAGCTCCATCGAGGTGCGCAACACGTTCTTGGAGGCAGCCTCGAGCAGGTGCTTTCCGACGCCGGTCGAGCCGGTGAACGACATCTTGCGCAACCGCGAATCGTCCATGATCGGCTCCGACACTGACGACGCGGATTTCGACGGCACCACATTGACGACGCCATCCGGCACGCCGGCCTGACGCAGCAGCTCGACGAAGTACAGCGAGGTGAGAGGAGTCAAACGCGCGGGCTTCAACACGACGGTGCAACCGGCAGCCAGCGCTGGGCCGATCTTGCGGGTGCCCATCGCGAGCGGGAAATTCCACGGGGTAATGAGGAAACACGGCCCCACGGGGCGGCGGGAGACCAGGAACCGTAGAGTGCCCTCCGGACTCGTGGAATACTGACCGCCGATGCGGTTAGCTTCTTCAGAGAACCAGCGGAGGAACTCCCCGCCATAAGTCACCTCACCGCGGGATTCCGCGAGAGGCTTCCCCATTTCCAGCGTCATCAACGTGGCTAATTCCTCAGAGTTCTCTTGAACCAGGTCAAACGCCTTTTTCAGTATTGAGCTGCGCTCACGGGTCGACGTATGTGACCACTCGTATTGGGCATCGGATGCCGCGTCAAGAGCCTTAATGGCATCATCGCCCGTCGCGCTAGCCACGGTTGCGATGACCTCACCGGTGGCAGGATTCTCCACATCAAACGTCTCTGAGCTAGCCGAATCAACCCACTTCCCATTAATAAACAACTGGGTAGGAGTTTTCGCTATCAGCTCTTTCGGATCAATAGACACAACGACGCCTTTCAGATTGATTGTCACAGGTCAGTTGACTGTCACGTGTAGGGATAACTGCCAGGGTAATCCCCGTTACACTTTTGCGTCGGGAAAGCGGAATAGCGGAGAAAACACTGCTCCACTGGAATCAGAGGAGGTATTATTACAACGATTGTCACTACGCCGGCACAGTGGAGATAAAAAATAATGACCATACACGTCCATGCAACAGTTGAACCGGATGGAGAATGGTGGCTTGTCACCATCCCTAAGTACGACATTTTCGGTCAGGCAAATCGACGTGAAGATGGGGAAGCCGTTGCAAAAGAAATCGCCGCATTATGGTTTGATACCGAAGAAGGAAACATCGAAGTTACCCTCGATAACTAAAAGCACAACGAGCGAGACCTAGTCTTCTCATCTAGTGTTCTCATCTTTTGCCATCGGCTTTCTTATA
>NZ_JAUMTY010000078.1 GCF_030530965.1 Corynebacterium sp.
TGGCTGGAACAATGTGCTCGCGTCGTTCGCATGAGGGACATCATACACATAAAATTCGAACTCGAGTTCGGATAGGGTGACGTGGGAAAACTGCGGATAAACCGTCGGGTGTGGCCGTCATTCACAGCGAGCATCCTTGCTCCGATGGCCTCTGTAGTGAGTTTTCCTTCCTACCTCATACCTATTTCGTGCCGCGAAATGGGGGTGTCCTATCCCGGGGTTGTCACGTATTGTCGGTGATATGAATGCTCCCCATGGTCGACGTCGCCAACCCGAGTTAACGGGCACCCCCGAGGTGGCCCAGTCTCGTGGCCTTTTTGGACGTGCCGGTTGTCGACGGATCATGCAGACCACACGACGTGGCGCGAGCATCGCGGTGGCCGTCGGGATTATGGTCGGCGGTGGCTTAGCTGGGTGTAGCAGCAGCGATGACGTTGCGAATTCTTCCCATGATCACACATCGGCAGCGTCGGCGACCCAGTCGCAGGCTCATTCCACCTCGAACTCGCGTACACCGCAGCCAGCGACTGGGGCACCGCAAGATAACCCACATCCCAGTCTCAATTCGACGACGACCAGCCGTCATGGTGGCACGCAGCGGGGTGCGACGAATGGAACTACCCAGCAACAACAGGGCGGTGCTCAGGGGAACCGCGCAGCATCGCCACGAACCGCGAAGAATGGGACGGCAACTCCCAGGACCGGCAGTGGCGCAGCAGGTGGGGCCACAACGGCGACCTCACCAGGCCGAACGGTATTTCAGAGTCCCAGCGGCAACATCGTGTGCCAGTTCCGCGGGATGGATGACGATGGCTGCGATGTCCATCAGCACCCCCGGTGGGGCGACGAAAACCGGTGCCCATATCTGGGCGTCGAGGCCAGAAATGACACCATGATTGGCTTCCGTCGAGGCCCCGACGCGGAACCATGCCACTGGCTCTTGCAGGGAGAGTTCCCACGGACAGGACCTGTGCTGCCTTATGGTCAATCGAAAACAATTCCAGTCCAGGGGAACTACACAACCACCTACACATGCACATCGAAGGCAAGTGGAATGACGTGTACCAGCGCTGAAGGACACGGCTTTTTCGTCAACGATAAGCAATATAAGACCTGGTAAACGCCCTCATGCTGGCGCGGGGGACTAGTACGAGGATGAGCACCGGGCGAGTACTACTGCCATTTTCTTTCGTGTTTTCCGACGAAAAGCCAGTGAGGTTTTTACCATGAGGGAAACCGCCAATAAGCGAAACCACGGATAAGACGCTGACCACAGCGGCTAAGAGAAAAAGAGGGGACAACATACTCATGGCAGATCAGAAGAACAACGATAAGTCATCGGACTCGGTCGACATTTCGGCGCTGCGCGTAGGTGTCGTCGGTGCTGGTCAAATGGGGTCAGGCATTATTGAAGTTGCTGCCCGTCATGGTTCCGACGTCGTAGCGTGGGAAGCTACCCAGGAGTTCGCCGACAAAGGCCTCGAAAGGATCACCAAGTCGTTGGAGCGCGGTGTGTCACGAGGCAAGCTGTCTGAGGAAGACAAGGACGCCGCGCTCGGGCGTATCCGCATCACCACTGACTTGGAGGAGTTTGCGGACCGCCAGCTAGTCTGCGAAGCGATTGTTGAAAATCCCGAGGTCAAAGCAGATATTTTTGGGAAGCTCGACAAGATCGTTTCGGATCCCGATGCGCCTTTGTGCTCTAACACCTCGTCGCTGCCCATTCAGCAGATTGCGTCGGCAACGTCGAACCCGGGTCGCGTGATGGGGCTGCACTTCTTCAACCCCGTCCCGGTTCTTCCCCTGGTTGAGCACGTCCGAACCTTGGATACGACAGATGCCGTTTCTGATCGGGCCGAAAAGTGGGCTAGCGAAGTGTTGAAGAAAACGGTGATCAAGGCGAAGGATCGCTCCGGGTTTATCGTCAACTTCTTGTTGGTGCCCTACCTGCTCTCTGCGATCCGCATGCTGGAAAATGGCGTGGCGACGAAGGAAGATATCGACGCTGGTATGCGCAATGGTGCAGCACATCCCATGGGGCCCATCGCGCTCTCCGACATGGTGGGGCTGGACACTGTGGCGTCTATTGCCGACGTCATGGTCGACGAATACGGCGACCCGACGTACGCCTGCCCGCCCCTGCTGCGTCGGATGGTCCAAGCCGGTCGGTTAGGAAAGAAGACCGGCCGAGGCTTTTACACGTACGACGAGAAAGGCAAACCTATTAGTTAGTCTGCTTGTCGGTGGTACCAGAGGTGTGCTGGCCGGCGGCCTCTGCGCCGCTCGCAGTTTGCGAACCCGCTGCGGCCTCAGTACCGGCTACAGTTTCAGTGTTCGCTGCGGATTCAGCGCCCGCGGTCTCCGCACCCGCGTTCTCCGCCTCGAAAGCCGAGCTATCAGAATCCGGGGTAGTGAAACCATCCTGCCCCGATGCGTCGGTTGTTGTGCGGGTACGAGTGGTCATCATCATGGCCAGCGCGATCAGCGCTGCCGACGCCAGAGCGGTAATGATGGTCACGATTTTGTCGCCCTCACCAACGACGACGGACTTATACGGGAACGCCGAGAGCATCAGCCCCGTGACCGCATACGCAAGCACGGGCACGCGCATGAAACGTCGAAGCTGGGGCACAAGGAGGGCGGGAATAAGAATGCCAGCCCCCATCGTCAGCATTGCCCATGATTCGTTGACTGTGAACGTCGGGTGGTTATACATCACAGCGCCAGTCATGGGGTTGTACTGAATGACGCGAACATCATCAGAGAACCGGGACCACACGACGGCAATTGCCGCAATGATTCCCATCAGACCGATCAACGTCACACTGATCTTGATCGGCGTCGGAGCAGCGTTAAATGGCGATAGCGACGTGGTGGAGGACTGGGCATCGGTCTCAGAACCAGCCTGCTCGTCCAGGCCTTCCTCCGAGGACTGGTCAGCAGTCGCGTTACCCTCACCCCAGTGTGCGCCGACCTCATCACTTTGGGTGCCGGAAGCTGCTGCGCTGGCATACTCGTCCGGCAATGTGCCTGTACGGGCAAGATGACGCAGCGCCGGAACAGTCATCGCCGGGATATCAGTCCGCTGCAGCGCATCGTCGTAGGTGGCTTTCGCCCGGTCATTGTGGAAAATCGTCCGAGCAGCTAACAGCTCTTGCACGCGCGCATCGGTTTCAGGAACACCGTTGTCGTCCAGCTCGCGCAGCCGGGACGTGCAAATGTCGACAAGCTCTTCCGGCGCTAGCGACGGATCCAGGTTGAGCTGCTCATAAAAGTTGTAATGCTCATTGGTATTCGTGATGGAATCGTCCCCCTCAGGTTCAGAATGGTACTTAGCTTTCATGCCGGCGAGCTTACCAGCCGCTCCGTCACGGCCGGTTGAGATTTACGTTGAGTCTTATGTCGGCGGAACCGGTTGGCGGGCAGCGCTAATCAGTTCCTTCGTGTACTCATGCTGAGGATCGCGATATATCTGATCACTCGTTCCCTTTTCGACGATTCGCCCGTTCTTCATCACAGCGACCGTGTCGCAAATGTGCCGCACAACGTCAAGATCGTGCGACAAGAACACCATTGTCAGGCCATAGTCTTCGGCAAGCTCGTCGAGAAGCGCAATGACGCGGTTCCGCACGGTGACGTCCAACGCCGAAACGGGCTCGTCGGCAAGAAGAATCTGAGGGTGGGTAGTCAGCGCGCGGGCAAGTGAAATCCGCTGACGTTGGCCACCACTGAAATGATGAGGGAACCGATCTATTGCCGACAGGTCCAGCCCTACCTGCTCAAGCACGGTGACTATGCGGTCGCGCTGCTTGTCTCGGGGGAGGGGATGCTGTTGCGCACGCAGTGGTTCGGCCAGCGAATCGCCGATAGTCATCGTGGGATCCAAGGAACCACGCGGGTCCTGGAAGACAACCTGCCCATAGGGGCTCATATCGTGCGGATTGGTAATGGCGTGCCCGTCGACACGGACATCGCCGGATGTCGGCCGGGTGAGCCCCGCCATGATCTTCAGCAGGGTAGTTTTCCCCGATCCAGATTCGCCGACGATGCCAAGGCGTTCGCCCCGGTGGATGTCTAATGTCACATCGTCGACAGCAGTGATTGCCGACGACGGCCCGAAGCGGTTCTGACGTTGATCGAATACCTGGCTTACATGGCGGACCTGGAGAAGAGGATCGGTTGACGACGGCGTCGGGGAAGCCTCGTCGCGTGCATCATGTTCGGCGGACGCATCGTGACCCTGTGCATCGTGTTCGTCGCGAATGTCATGAACGTGCGCATTCTGAACCAGTATCGTTGTGTAGGAATCCCGAGGATGCTGCAAGATGCGCTCTGTCGGCCCGTATTCGCGCGGAACCCCATCCTTCAAGACCAGAATGTTGTCACACATGTTCGCAACGACCGACAGATCATGCGTGATGAACAGCAGCGCGGTGTTGTTTTCGCGAACAAGCCGGTTGATCAGCATCAAAATAGACCGCTGAACTGTGACATCCAAGGCAGTTGTTGGCTCGTCGCAAATGAGAAGCTCAGGGTCATTCGCAAACGCCATCGCGATAAGAACTCGCTGGCGTTGGCCCCCAGAGAGCTCAAACGGATACGAATAGTAAGCGCGCTCGGGGAGCCCCACTGACTCAAGAAGCTCACGGACTTTAGCGTCACGCTCCCGTCGGCTGTGACCAGACGAACGTCGGTTCCGGCCAGTACGCTGGTCCTCTCGTGTGCCGGCCCGACATGCGCGTTCGATTTGTTTGCCCACGGTCATGAGCGGATTCAGCGCAGTCATAGGCTCCTGGAAAACCATCGACATGCGCACGCTCCGGAACTGACTGAGGGTGCTATCGGCAGCGCCCACAATTTCGTTGCCAGCGAACATGATCGATCCGGACGGGCGCACATCGTCAGGTAAAAGCCCCATGATCGCCAGCGCCGTTAACGATTTCCCCGACCCGGATTCGCCGATGAGCCCGAGCCTGGCACCGGGCTCAAGACTGAAGCTCAGAGAGTCCACTAATCGACGCGCGTTCGTGGCAGCATCTGCAGAACGCGGAGTGGTCAATGACAGGTCTTTCACTTGCAAAATTGCCGACGACGATTCGTCCGCGACTGGATCAGGCGACGAATTTAGCAACGCCTCCTCTGATTTCGGCCCCCGCTCAGGCTCTTCATGAGCCGCGCTCACGGCAGGAGCGTCGTACATTGCCCGGTGGGAGAACGGATCGAGGATGTCGCGAAGCCCGTCGCCGAGAAGATTGAACCCCAGCACTGTGAGGGCGATAGCGAGCCCCGGCCATAGAGCCAGCTCCGCGTGCGAATCGAGGAAAACCTGAGAGTCCTGGAGCATCCGGCCCCATGAGGCCTGCGGCGGCGGTGTCCCCAGTCCTAGAAATGACAACCCCGCCTCAGCCAGAATGGCGAGCGCCACGGAAACCGTCGCCTGGACAATGATGAGGCCGGTAATTCCACGTACGATATGCTTCGTCGCAATGGAAAACCACCCCATTCCCGCACTTCGCGCGGCCAAAATGTAGTCCTGGCTGAGGACTTGGCGGG
>NZ_JAUMTY010000004.1 GCF_030530965.1 Corynebacterium sp.
TGCTGGGCCGGATCAAAGCGGCCGGGATGACCCACGTCGTGCTGGGAACGTCGTTCAAAGCAGAAGTGTTCCAGGAGCACTTTGGTGACGGCTCGGACCTGGGCCTCGAGATCGAGTATGTCGTGGAGGAAGAGGCTCTCGGCACGGGCGGCGGTATCCGTAACGTGCTGCCATCGCTCCGCCACGATAACGCCCTCGTTTTTAATGGCGACGTGTTGGGCGGCACGGACCTTCGCGCGGTGTTAGGAACCCACGCGACGAAGGATGCGGACGTCACCATGCACCTGGTGCGTGTTCCCGATCCGCGTGCTTTTGGTTGCGTGCCGACGAATGAGGACGGCCGGGTGACGGCGTTCTTAGAGAAGACGATGGATCCGCCGACGGACCAAATCAACGCCGGCTGCTACGTCTTTAAGCGCGAAATTATCGGCCGCATCCCAGAGAACCGTGTCGTGTCCGTTGAGCGGGAGGTGTTCCCGAAACTCCTTGACGACGGTCTACGTGTGTATGGCCACGTCGACCAGGCGTATTGGCGCGACATGGGTACGCCGGCTGACTTCGTCCGCGGTAGCTCGGACCTGGTGCGGGGCATTGCGTATTCGCCGATTTTGGTGGGGAAGACCGGGGAAGCCCTGGTCGACTCGTCGGCACAGATCGGCGGAGGTGCGCTCTTGCTCGGTGGCACCTACGTGGGCCGTGGCTGTGAAGTCGGCGGCGGTTCCCGCTTAGATACGACGGTCCTTTTCGACGGTGTCGAAGTGGAGGCAGGCGCAACCTTGGAGCGCTGCATCGTTGCCGCCGGGGCCCGGATTGGTGCCCGTGCTGTTCTTCGCGACGCGGTGATCGGCGAAGGGGCCGTGATCGGTGCGCGGTGTGAACTGATCGATGGTGTCCGCGTATGGCCCGGGGTGAATATCCCCGATAGCGGAATTAGGTTTTCTACCGACGTTTAGCCTCTGCGGGAAGGATCTATCCCACCCATTGATGAAAAATTGGTAAGGAAACGTATATTAATCATACAGAACCGGTAGACCACAATATCTAGTGGTCTGCAGGTTAAGTATGAGGGTATGTCGTGTTTTCTCCGAAAAAGGGTCAGCGCCCCTATGTAACCTGCGTGACAGATGTGACTAAAGGGGTTTATGTGGCGTGTTTGCGCAGGTGACGGGGCTTGACGTATTCGAATTACACGTGTGTAATCGTCCTGTAGAAAGACTTTCCGCCGACACGGAAAATGTGCTTGGTTTGTCCTTGCGAGAGTGGTAATGCCTGGTTTCTCCAGGCACATTTGGCTCTCTAACAGGGCGAATGGTGCATATCAGGCGGAAAGTGTGCGAGAAGCGTGCCGGCCTGCACAACATAAGACCCCACAAGATGTAGTGCTAGCCTGCCGGCCCGTTGACCGCATGAATGACCCTTGATGTGAATACCGCGACGCGTGCCAGTAGCCATCCACCCCGGCGCGACCACGTCGTTTAACCAAAAAGGAGAGGCATGGCTGATTCATCCGCGCACTTCCCTCGCGCTACCCTCCATGCGCTCATGGGAGAGGAAGTTACACAGCCGGACCAGCCTGGCGATGCCTCCTACTCGTCCGACCTTGCCGAGGACTTTGATATCCTTTTCGATTCTGTGGAGCAAGAGTGGCAAGAACAAGCTCTCTGCGCAGAAACAGACCCTGAGGCTTTCTTTCCTGAAAAGGGTGGTTCAACCCGCGAGGCAAAACGTATTTGTAAAGCCTGCGCGGTTCGTGACGAGTGCCTTGAATACGCTCTCGAACACGACGAACGCTTCGGTATTTGGGGTGGGTTATCCGAACGTGAGCGTCGTCGTCTGAAGAGACAGATCGGCTAAAGCGGCCGGGTTAAAGCAGCCGGCTCCTACGCCGGCTCATTCCAGATCTGGATCGATCATGCGTGGCTCGACGTTTAAATACGTGGCCACCAACTTCCCGATAATGTAGTGGAGCAATTCTGACCGTTCGGTCATGTTCTGTGTGCGCATTTCAATGGGGCGTCGGAAAACAACAATCCGGGGTCGCGTCGGACGGCCATCATCGTCGACACCGGCAGGTATCAGCCGACCCAGGGGGACTGCGCCGTCGGCCACCACTTCGTCGGGCCACACCGTCGTCAATTGGCGGGAGCGCATGCGTGGCACAGTGTCGAGTGCGATGTCCAGGTGTTCTAACTCTTCCGACCATTGCTCGTGGATCGGGGCGTAGGCGTCTAGAACGGCTTGGTCGAATTCTGCCGGGCGGCTGGTCCACCGCGGAACTTCGGGGGGCAAGATCGGCCCACGTATGCCACGACCGTGGCGCTCAGCTCGGCGGGAATAATCCATGCCACCAACCCTAATGGGCGCCGCCGACAGGATGAATCATCCACGCCGTCGGCGTTGAGGACATGGGCAGCTAGACTAATGCGACGTGAACGAAAAGCGCGTGAATAAGAAGCGACTGTGCTGCCGCCCCGGTTGCGGCCGACCCGCAGCTGCGACCTTGGTGTATTCGCACGCGGAGGAAACAGTCATCGTCGGCCCCCTCTCCTCAGACGACAATCCTCACAGTTGGGATTTGTGTGCGCGCCATTCCGCGCAGTTCCGCCCGCCCGAGGGGTGGACAGTTATTCGCGACGAGCCCGACGTCGATGGTGTCGACGATATGACAGCGCTCTTGGACAGCGTCAATGATCCACAGGGCGGCGACCACCGTGTCGACGCCGGTTCCGTTGCTGGTCCCGGTGCTCAGTTCGGTGCCGGTTCTGGCGCTCGTCATACCGACGCACCCCAGGGCGCAGTTGCTGATATTCAAGACACTATTTCGCGCTTAAACGGACACCGCGGTGAGGCCACACGCCACCGCAACGAAGGCACCACATATGACGCCGAAACCAACTCCGACGATGACGCCGAGTGGGAGATCGAATCCCCCCTCCTTCAAGCAGCGAAGGAGCGGGAGCGTCGTCGTCGCCTGTGGCGTGGCCGTGGGGAAGAACCCACCGTGGAGTCCTCCTATGGAAGGTCCGTCATCACGACGGGCCAAACGGGCCGTCACCGGCGGCCGGACAATCACCACGCGTCACACGTCGCACCCCATAACCGGGCTGAATCCCACCGCGCCGGGACCGAGCAGGAACCGTCGACAAGGACGATGCGACGGGGAGCGTCGAACCATTCAGAACCACACGAGCCCGCGCAGGGGTGGTCGCGGACACAGGACTCGTCGGAAGTTCGGCACCCGTCGCTGCATAACATTCCGGGGCGGAAGCGCGGCCATCTTCACGCCGTTCCAGACCCGGATCCGGATGGCGATAGGTGACATCGATAAGTCAAGCCCGTGTAAGATAACTGCGAACATTATTCAGACGAAAGGATTCCCGTGCCTGCGCGCGATCGCTCATTTGTTGACTCCGTTATTAAGGCTTACGACGTCCGGGGGGTCGTCGGGGAGCACATCGATGAAGCTTTTGTGAAAGAGGTCGGCGCCGCGTTTGCTCGTCTGCTCCGGTCGGAGGGGGAATCCACAGTCGCCGTCGGGCACGACATGCGGGAAAGCTCCCCATCGCTATCCGACGCCTTCGCCGAGGGAGTCATGGACCAGGGGCTCGACGTCGTCAAGGTCCATCTGTGCTCGACCGACGAGCTCTACTACGCATCCGGGAGCATGAAGTGCGCGGGAGCAATGTTCACGGCCTCCCACAACCCGTCCCAGTACAACGGCATCAAGATGTGCCGCGCGGGAGCTCGGCCGGTGGGTGAGCAAACCGGATTGGCTGAGATCAAGGATGACCTCGTGCGCGGTGTGCCGGCGTATGACGGCGACCGGGGTGAAGCTACGGACAAAGATGTGTTGCCCGGCTACGCGAAGTTCCTCAATAGTCTCGTCGACCTAACCTCCTCGCGTCCCCTCGTTGTCGCGGTGGATGCCGGCAACGGAATGGGCGGGTACACCGTCCCCGCCGTTCTCGGTGGCCTTCCTCTGGATATTCGCCCGCTGTACTTCGAGCTCGACGGAACGTTCCCGAACCACGTGGCTAACCCCCTGGAGCCGAAGAACCTCGTGGACCTCCAGAAATTCGTGGTTGACCAGAAGGCCGACATCGGACTGGCCTTCGATGGCGACGCCGATCGGTGCTTCGTGGTCGACGAAAAGGGCAACCCTGTCACGCCGTCCGCGATCTGTGCGCTTATCGCTGAGCGCTACCTGAGCCAGAAGCCGGGCGCGACCATCATCCACAACTTGATCACCTCCCACACCGTCCCCGAAATGATCACGGAGAACGGTGGGAAACCAGTGCGTACCCGCGTCGGCCATTCCTTCATCAAGGCGACGATGGCAGAGACGGGCGCCATTTTCGGTGGCGAGCACTCCGCTCACTATTACTTCACTGAGTTCTTCAACGCCGACTCCGGAATGTTGGCGGCCCTCCACGTGCTCGCCGCGCTGGGCTCGCAGGACAAGCCCCTGTCGGAGCTCATGGACCACTACTCGCGGTACGAGGCTTCCGGTGAGATCAACTCGCGTCTGGATTCCGCCGAGGCCCAGCGGGAGCGGGTTGAGGCCGTGCGTGCAGCATACGCCGACCGTGCAGAGAGCATGGATGAACTCGACGGTCTCACCGTTGAGCTCGGGGATGGCGAGTGGTTCAATGTGCGCGCCTCGAATACGGAACCGCTCCTCAGATTGAACGCAGAGGCCAAGACCCGTGAGGCCGTCGATGCCCTCACCTCGGATGTTTTAGCGGTTATTCGCGCCTAGAATAGGCCGTTGTGTACCCCCGCGAAACGCTTGTCACGGTAGCTCAAGAAGGCGCGCGCATCCGCGCCGTCGCCCGATCACTATCTGACGTGATGTCAGTCCTTGATCGCCCGACGATCGAGAGCACGCCCGACGGCTCCAGCACAGAAAGTCTGCGTTCCGACTTTTTCGGTATTGCCGACGACACGACCGACGATTCCTCTGAGGATCTCCGTTCTTTCGCGAAAAGTATTCCCGACGTTGCTCGCGGCGTTGTGATTGTGGCGTGTTCGGATACCGCAGTTCACGCTGCTCGTGCCGCGGTCGCGCTGATTCCGGACCCGTCGGTCCCCATCGTGGTGGTGGACCGTCTGCCGCGGTACGTGGGAGCAATGGATTGCGTGATTGTCCTGACGCCGGATCCTGCGGACCGTGAAGCGGAGGAAGCCGTAATGCGGTGCCGCCAGGTCGGTGCGATGGTTATGGTGGCTGCGCCGACGTCGGGACCTGTTGCGGAAGCAGGCGCCGGGTATGGCCTCGTTGTCCCGGACATTCCGGGTGTCACAGAAGAATCATGGGGGCGGTATGTGGCTACCGTGACGGGCGGGTGTGGTCTTGTCGGCCAGCTGCCGATTCAAGGCGTGTTGGACTATGCGGCAGATGCCGTCGACCGTGAGATGGAAGCTAGTGGTCCCGAGCGTGATGAGTCCGTGAACCCTGCGCGTCAACTGGGGTTGCGGATGAAGGATCATCGTGTGGTCATTGCAGGCAATGGCGCCACCCGGCATGTTGCTTCGTTCGCAGCGATGCGGCTGCTTCATCATGGGATTGTCGCTGCTACCGCCGATACCGCTGAGCTCGCTCGGTTCTACTCGGATCTTCACCGGGGGACGTCGATGGATATGGCCATCGATTCGTCGGGGGATATGGCAGCTGGGTCGGGCGGCGCCAGCAGTGACGTCGATAAGTCAATTTTTTATGATCCATTCTTGGATGCCCCTGCGGTTCAGCCGCTGGCTGCTGTGGTAGTGCCGGGGCTGGGGGATTCTTCGGGCCGGGGGAGGAATGATGAGCCTGATGCGGGGGTGTCGCGGGCATATCCTTCGGAGCAGGAGCTCAGTAGACTCGAGAGGTATTTTGATGCGCGGCCGGTGACGGTGGTGGATCTGACGGCGTCGGATCTTCATTCCGCGGTCGCGTATATCTGTGTGTTGGCTGCGCGGTGCGCGGCTGCTGCTGCCTATGTTGTTGCTCAGGAGTGATGACGGTGTAGGTAGCTTGTCCGCATAAGTTTTGTGGCCAGCACATCGTTTTGGCCAGCATGTCACGCTGCACGATAGATATTTTTAACGGAGGTTTAGATGGTTCAGCCGCTCACTGGGGCAATTCGTACGTATCCGTGGGGGTCGCGCACGGCGATAGCGCAAATGGCTGGCCGGCCAACGCCGTCGGATCACCCGGAGGCAGAAATGTGGTTTGGTGCCCACCCGGGTGCCCCGGCAACAGTGGACGGCGAACCCCTGGATGTGCTCATCGCCTCGGATTCCGTCAGTGCGCTGGGCGCGGGTATGTCCCGAGCGTACGAGGGGCGGTTGCCGTTCTTGCTCAAGCTGCTGGCTGCGGATAAGCCATTGAGCTTGCAGGCCCATCCGACGAAAGAACAGGCCGAAGAGGGGTGTGCGCGGGAGGACACCCTGGGTATCGCGCGTGATGCGCTGGAGCGGAATTATCGCGATGATAACCACAAGCCCGAATTGATCGTGGCGCTCACGCAGTTCGACGCGATGTGCGGTTTCCGCCCGATTGAACAGACTCTCAAGCTTTTCGACGCGTTGTCTGTGCCGGAATTAGAGCGCTACCGCGTGCTGATCTCCGGAATTCTTCCCTCTGAAGGATTGCGCAGCTTGGTCACGACGTGGATTACTCTTCCCTCTGACCAACGCAAAACGCTGATCGCTGCTGTTGTTGAGGGGGCTCGGGCCTACCGTGATAGTGGTAAGACGGAGTTCGCGATTGTTGCCGACCATCTGATCGAACTGGCCGACCGTTACCCGTCCGATCCTGGCGTGCTCTGCGCGTTGTTGCTCAACCACATTCGCCTTGAACCGGGGGAGGGGATTTACCTCAACGCGGGCCAGCTGCATGCGTACGTTCACGGGTTCGGCGTGGAGATCATGGCGAACTCGGACAATGTGCTGCGAGGTGGGTTGACCTCAAAGCATATTGATGTTCCGGAGTTGGTTCGGGTGCTCTCGTTCGATCCTCTGCCGGATCCTGTGATTACTCCGAATCAATTAACGACGGAGGGGTCGGGCTCAGGTGAGTCTGCAGGTTCGCAGCCCTCTGCGCAGGGTGTTTATTATCCGACGCCGGCGCCGGAGTTCCGTTTGCAGCGCTGGGAGCTGAATCCGGGCCAGTCGGTTGCGGTCTCGAGTGTGGCCAGTGATGGGAATTCGTTGTCGGAGGCATTGGTTGGGCCCGCGATTGTCCTGTGTACGCGCGGCACTGTTCATGTTTCGCAACCATCGGTTGATGACGCATCAGCGTCTGAAGGTGATGGCCACATTCGCGGTGATGGTTTTGGGCCGCTGGATCTCACGCCTAGTAAGGCTGCGTGGGTTCCCGATGATGCAGAGAGCACTCTCGTGACGAATAACAGCGACGAGCTCGCTGAAGTTTTCGTTGCGACGGTAGCAGGTTAGCGCGCCACCTCGCCGGGCTGCCGGTGAGAAGTGGCGGCGCTAGAAGCGCCGTGTGGGCGGCTACTCGCCAGAGCCGTTGTCGGCGCTGTTTGCCCCGGTGGCGGCGGTAGTGTGCGGAACGGCGGTAGTGGGCGCTTCGCGAGTTGCCGTGGCAGCGTTGCCAGCAGATTGCTGTTGTGGCGCGCCAGGTGTGACCGTAGTAGTCGCGGTACGCTCCTGCGTCGGCGCTCCACCCTGGTTGTTCTGTCCGGCACCCTGGTTGCTCTGATTGCCCTGGCCAGATGGCGCTTGTACCGCACTCGGGTGGGTCGTCGTCGGTTCGGCAGCTCCACCTCCAGAATTCGAGCCATTCTGGGTACCCGTCGGAGTGGGTTCGTGTGACGGCTGAGCAGATGGTTCGGATGGCGCCGGCGCTTGCGATGACCCAGGGGAATCCGAAGAGTCGGTGGGCTTCGCACCCTTAGACGGGTGGACGCTGTGTGGCTCCGAGGGCTTGTGTTTCCCTTTGACCTCTTCTCTCTTGTGGTCGTTGTCGTCGGCTACCCACACGCCATCTTTGTTTCGATGCATGGGGACAGCTTCGGACTGTGCCTGTGCGGCCGAGTCGTCGAGAATTTCCTTAGTCTGGTGCAACTGGCTACTGCTCAGGACGCGTTGCAGGCTTTCGGGCGTGTTGGTAAACCACAGCCCGATTCCCGGCGCGTTATCCGAGTCATCCGTGGACTCGCTGGCATCAGATGTGCCACTGTGCTGGCCCATTGCGGTGTTGCCGTTGTCGCGCGGGGCACCGAGCGCACCGAGGTGTGTTTCACCCCGCTTGGTACCAGGAGGCAAGATGGGGTCCTCGTCCCATTGGACGTTGGCGTTCGGCTGCTCGTGGGATTGCGAATTGTTCCCCTGCGAGCTGTTCCCGCTTGCGCTGTTTCCGCTCGAGCCTTGGTTGGTCTTATCGCCGCTGTTAGCCCGGTTGCTGGACTGGTTACCTAGCTGACCGTAACTATTGTTCTGAGCATTCCCGGAGTTCCTATTCCCCTGCCAAGAGTTGGACGAGCCACCACCGTTCGACCCCTGTGAACCAGCGGCTTCAACGTCGTTAGTCCTGTCATTTGAAGACACCGACTCTGTCTCGACGGTGGTGGGGTGCTTCGTGGTCGACGAAGCTGTCTCGGGTGAGGAGAGCTTCCAGACGCCTACTCCGATCGCACATGCGAAAACCAGGCCAGTTCCGACGAAAGTGTAAATGGGGAGGCGGCCTCGTGACGGCGGGGTGCCGTTATAGACGACGCGTTCCGACGACACTGTTTGAGCTCCGTCGCTGGAACCAGAGAGCGAGGAACCGTCGGCAATTGATGACGATGATGACGATGATGCAGAGCGTGATGACGGCGTCGATTGTGACGAGGAATTCGTGAGTAGTGAGTCGTCCGTTCGTTCGGACTCGGAATTATTCCCCGTGGTTGGATTGTTGTTGGTCAATCCGTGGCCTCCCTTAAGTGACGGCCGTCATCCCTTGTTTCCGCGGGAATTGGTACTCGCATCAATAACTGCGGAAGAGAATAACAAAAGAGTTACAAAATAGCTACGGACGTGCTGGTTTATATGGGAGCGGCGGCCGGCCGCGTGATTGCACCATCAGGCCACGAAGGTCAGGGCAAAGCAGTGATAGCCTGGATTGCAGCATGGGTAGAGAGCCATAAATGGGACATCACATGATCTATAATGTGATGAAAATCACTTCAATAGGTGTCCCGAAACACAACGGCAACTTGATATCTACCCACCATGTTAGGAGTGAACACTGTGCCAAAGAATGTTGAAAGCTTTGAATTAGACCACACGAAGGTGGCTGCGCCTTACATCCGGCGCGCATCCGATTACGAGATCGCTGATGGCCACACGATCGTCAAGTACGACCTACGGTTCCGCCAGCCGAACAAGTCGCACATCGAGATGTCAACGATGCACGCGATCGAGCACAGCATGGCCGAGGCGCTCCGCGACCACTTAAAGGGAGTCATTGACTTCGGCCCAATGGGGTGCCAGACCGGTTTTTATTTGACCGTAGACACGACTGCCGACGGCCCCACCTGGGACGAAGTTGCCGACGCTGTCAAGAAGGCTATCGCGGATATCGAGAAGTGGGATTCCGTGCCCGGCGCGGGAATTAAGTCGTGCGGTTGGGCGGAGCACCACGATCTCGACGGTGCCAAGAAAGAGCTGGCAGAGTTCGATGCCCACAGCGATGAGTGGAATCAGGTTTTCGCGTGAGCGGTGACGAACCATCGGTCATGTCCGACGTTCCACGCCCGGGGCGTACCTATGGCGAATCTGATTCATCCGTAGCCCTGCTCATTGCGGCAATGCCGGAGGAATTCGAGCCGCTGAAAGCGCGCTTGGACGACGCTCACAGCGTCCACCTTCCCGGTATTCACGACGCTGTAGTGGGCCGTCATGGTGGCAAGACCATCCTGCTGCTTCTCAGCGGTATTGGGCTGGTGAACGCGGCGCACGCGGCCACTGTTGGGTTGTGTTTAGGGCCGTCCGTTGTGAGCGACGGAACTAGTAACGACGGATCCTCGAATGGCGCAGCGAGCCAATCCGCCGAGCCCGGCGAGATCGGCTGCGTGATGTCCATCGGCACAGCCGGTGTTGTACCTGGTCGTGCCTCAATTGGTGACGTCGTGGTAAGCGAGAAAGTTGTCCCGGGCGACTTCGACCTCACGGCATTCGGCTACGAGCGCGGTCAGGTGCCGGGCCTTACCGCGGGTTACCCGGGTGACCGCGATCTGCTAGCAGCTGCAGATGCCATGGAAGCCAAAGCGCTCGGCTTCGTCAGCGTGGATCGCTTCGTCGGCATCCCCGAGGCTGCCGCGATACGCGAGGTCTTCCCGGACGCGTCCGTCGTCGATATGGAATCTTCGGCTCTCGCGCAAACGGCGGTTCTTCATGAGACGCCGTTTATCTCGGTGCGGTCCGTGACCGACGTCATTGGGGAGTCTGAGACGTCCGTGCACCTTGATGAGGTTGATAATTCCTCGGTCCAGGCGGCTAATGCTGCGCTCGACATTCTTGGTCGGGTGTAGGTCGGCATCGGCCTCATTGCCGGCCATGTCCTAGCCGCGCGGTAGGCTCGGTGCATGATTGTTGCGTGTGAGGGCATCGACGGCGCGGGCAAGAACACCCTGGTCACGGCCATAGAAAAAGAGCTGGTGGAGAGGGAAAAGCCCGTCGCGCTGGTGTCTTTTCCCCGCTATAACGATTCTGTACATGCCCAGTTGGCCCGGTCCGCGTTGTATGGGGGGATGGGGGATCTCGTCGATTCGGCGTGCGGGATGGCTACGTTGTTTGCCCTTGATCGCGCGGAGATCGCCGATGACATCGCCGAGTTGTCGGAGGACGGATATTTCGTGCTCATTGACCGTTTCGTCGCATCCAATGCTGCATACACCGCAGCGCGGTCGGGGTGGGATGGGCAATCGCCGTCGCAGGACAATCCCACGGTGTCGTGGATTGCTGAGCTCGAGTTCGAGCGGCTAGGTATTCCGGTTCCGGATCTCCACATTTTCTTATCGACGCCACCGCGCCTGGCTTCTGAGCGAGCCGTGGCCCGCGAGGACGAGGATGCTTCCCGCGCTCGCGACGCGTTTGAGAAGGATAGCGATCTGCAGCAGCGGACGGCTGCAGCGTATGAAGCATTAGCACGCGATCAGTGGCAGTCTCCATGGGTTGTTGTGAAACCCGGTGACGTCACCCGGCAGGCCACCGAAGTTGTTGGAGCCATCCTGCGACATGCGTGATAACTGTCAGCACCTGATTCGTGACGGCTGACGATTTCGCCGCGTCACTAAAACGTCACGCCGAGTGAGGCATGAGGTCGCTCAGGGTGCCGACTAAGCGATCAAGATCGTCGGGCGTGTGTGTGGCCATCGTCGTCACGCGGAGAATCGCCTGCCCGCGAGCGACCGTGGGATACCGAATTCCGGGGACGTGGAATCCGCGGTCGGATAGCCCTTGGGAAATGCGAACGGCGTCGGCTTCGTCGCCAATAAAAATCGGGATGATGGGGGTGCTGTCGCTTGTCCCATCGACCAGCGGGATACCGTGGTCGCGCAGCTGATTGCGCAGGTAGAGGGAGTTATCCTGCAGCCGGCGGACGCGGTCGGGCTCGCGCAGAATTACCCTGACGGCGGCTTGTGTCGCCGCCACTGAGGCCGGTGCTGAGGACGTGGAAAACACGTAGCCCCGCGCCCGGTTTCGCAAGAACTCAGCCACAGGGGTGGAACAGCACACGGCCGCGCCTTCTGATCCGAGGGCCTTGGACGCGGTAATGACGAGCAGGTCCGGCCGCAAGTCAGAGTCGTCCGATAAATCCGCGCCGGACTCACGATCCGCGCCGCCATCCTGACGTCGAGCGTCGCTCCAATACTCGATAATGCCGCGACCAGTCCGACCCAGCGTTCCCGTGCCATGCGCATCGTCGATAAGAACCCACGAACCATGTGCTCGCGCCAGCCGCATAATGCTGGGGAGTGGGGCAATATCGCCGTTCATGGAAAATACGCCATCGGACACGATGAGTTTCCTGGGGCTCGCGCACTGGGCGAGTGCGTTCTCGAGGTGCTCCATGTCCTTGTGAGGGTAAACGTGGACCACCGCGTTTCCCCTGGTAGCCATCCGGATGCCGTCAATCAGGCTCGCGTGGTTGAGCTCGTCGGAGAAAATGGTCATTCCGGGTGTGTTGGCAGGCGCAGTGCTGGGGGCATCGGGAATATCGGTAGCCAGCGTGGCCAGAACAGCGCCGTTGGCTTGATACCCGGTTCCGAACAGCACCGCGTCGTCGTACCCGGTGAACCCGGCTAGCGTTCGTTCCGTACTGGTGTGGAGCGTGAAGTTTCCCGTGGTCAGACGGCTACCACCGGTTCCGGCGCCAAAAAGCTTACAAGCCTCGGTCGCGGCCGTGATGACATCGGGATGTTCGCTGAGTCCCAAATAGTTGCTCGACGAGAAGAGCACGGTCTCAGCTCCTGACACGGTCGTGTGTGGCGTGGGTGCCGACGAGAACTCCAGCGGGTAGCGCCGCAATCCCTTGTTTTCCCACGCGGTAAGGGATTGCTCAGCGAACGTTGTGAGATCAGTCGTGAGGTCGGTCGCAGGGGTGGCGTCGGATTCATCGTGGTGCGGCGAGTGGTTGTCCTGCGGCGGCCACGGAATTCCATGCACAATGACCGCGGTATTCTCAAGGAAATCGATGCAGTCAGCAATCTCCTCGTCCGTTCCCCGCACAAGGAATACGCGCCCGCCCTGGGGACTGCCTGCGGGTTTGATGTTCTCGATCCGCACGTAGTGCCCCGGTGTGCTCACATATCCGGTCGTGTACTCAGGGTCATCAGAAATGCACAGCTCCGCGCATACGGCGGGGTGGTACTGCACTTTCGACGCCAGCGTCAGCGCCTCACAGTAATACGGTTTCGCGGTTGTCGAGGACGACATTTCTTCGGCAGCGTCGGCACCCGTCGGCATGTCATTATCCAACGCCGTCACACGAACTCCCCGGATATCTTTCGTATCCCGACGCTCCCCGGTATCGGCGTCAAGAAGCATCGCGCCGCGCATCCCCCGGATACGCGTCAGTGCGTCGAGTGCGTGCTTCGCGGTCGGAATTCCCGCGTCGCGAAGGATCTCCGTGACCGCGCGGTGGGCCTCGTCGACAGTCTGTGTATGACGCGTCTCCCGGGTGAGAGCCGGGATATGGGTGATCTCGTCCTCGTCAACGCGGTGGACACTGACAACAACATCATCGGGTCGCCCATTCGAATGCGTCCAGGCCCGATGTTCCAACTCGGCCACAGTGCGCATGATGTCCGACGCCGACACGATGCGCTCCACACCAGAAATGTGCCGATCACATGGTGCACCGTCGCTGGTTCTGGGCGATGACGAGACCCGCGCGCTCGCCCGCATTTTGATGCTAAACCGCACCGTACACTCCTTTTATGAGGATCTGACGAAGGGGAATACCCGGAGCTATCGTAAGTTGCTGCGACTGTGTCCCAGCCATATGCCAGAATATAGGAATATGAAGACAAAAATCCTCGTTGTCGACGATGACCCGGCCATTGCGGAAATGCTCATGATCGTCCTTCAAGGTGAAGGGTTCGATACGGTCGTAGTGGGTGATGGTGCAGAGGCCGTGACCGCCGCATCCAACGAGGAACCGGATCTTATTTTGCTCGACGTCATGCTGCCCAGCATGAACGGGGTCGACGTGTGCCGGGCTATCCGGAAGACGTCAGGGGTGCCCATCGTGATGTTGAGCGCTCGGACCGACACTGTCGATGTTGTCCTGGGCTTGGAGTCCGGCGCGGATGATTACATTAATAAGCCGTTTAAGCCGAAAGAGCTGGTGGCGCGCGTCCGTGCGCAGTTGCGTCGTCGCGAACAGGCCACGGGGGACACGATCCACGTCGGCGATTTAGTTATCGACGTTCCGGGGCACATCGTGAAGCGCGATGGGAAGGAAATTCCACTTACCCCTATCGAGTTCGACCTGCTCACCCAGTTAGCTAGCCGGCCGAAGCAAGTGCTCACGCGTGAGGAACTGCTGCGGGAAGTATGGGGCTACAAGCAGCCCACGGACACCCGTGTGTTGAACGTGCATATCAACCGCTTGCGGATCAAGGTCGAAAAGGATCACAAGAATCCGAAGCTGATCCAGGCCGTCCGAGGAGTGGGTTACAAGATCGGTGAGTAGCGGAAATCCAGAGTCCCGTCCGGGACGATTACGACATCCCCTCTTTGATCCGAAGAATCAAGAGGGGCTTAGTGCACTTGTCCGCCCTTCGCTGCGTGATAACGACTCAGATGGCCACAGCCGCTGGCCACTGAGCATCCGGCGTTTGTGGCGTCGAATCATCGATAAGTGGCAGACATCCGCCCAGGTGAAGACCGTGGGGCGGATGTTTATTGCGTCGGCGATTGTCCTGTTCGTTCTGGGTTTCACACTCATTTCTTTCATGACGACGCGCCTCACCCAAGCGAAGGTAGAGGCCGCCCAAGATGGCATCGATAGGGCCCGGCGCGCTGTGGAGCAGCAGATTGACGCGTCGGACACCTCGAACTCGATTCAGGTTCGTATCAACGCGGCCAGGACTGCCTTGACCGAGCGCGGTGGAGGATCCGATGCGTCGGATTCGTCATCAGGCCCGGTCAACTCGGCCTATGAGCCGGTGCTGATTGCGCCCGATATCAATGGCGAGGACGTCGTCTCTCCCGACAACGCCCAGATCCCAAAAAGCCTCAGGAATTTTATTCACGACAATCAGGTGGCGTATCAGTTCGATACGTTGCGACGCCCCGACGGCAGTCGATATAAAGCCCTGATTATTGGTTCGCCGGTGTCCTCTGATGTGCAGGGGCTGGAACTGTACCTGATCTTGCCGATGGATAACGACGAATCCACCTTGGCGCTGATGCGCGGGCTGATATCCAGCGGCGGGATCATTCTTCTTGTTGTGCTGGTCGGCATCGTCTGGACATTCGCGCAGCAGGTCACCACCCCTGTTCGCACGGCCAGCCGCACGGCTGAAAGGTTTTCTCAAGGGCACTTGAGTGAGCGCATGGCGGTGAATGGCCGCGACGAGATGGCTCGCTTGGCCACGAGTTTTAACTCCATGGCGGACTCGTTATCGAAGCAGATTAAACAGCTCGAAGAGTATGGTGACCTACAAAAACAGTTCACGTCGGATGTGTCTCACGAATTGAGATCACCCTTGACGACGGTTCGGATGGCTGCGGACATCATCGAAGATAACGCCGACAACCTTGACCCCGTGATGCGTCGTGCGTCGTCGTTGATGAATAAAGAATTGGGGCGTTTCGAGGGGCTGCTCAGCGACCTTTTGGATATCTCCCGTCACGATTCCGGCGTTGAAGAGTTGTCGCTCGAGCAGGTCGATTTGCTGGGCGCGCTGCATGATGCGTGGCTGTTGAACGTCCAACTGGCGAAGAAACTCAACGTCCTTGTTCGCTTCCATGTGCCCAGCGAGCCGCTGTTTATGCCCATTGATACTCGACGGATCCAACGCATTTTCCGCAATCTCATTGAGAATGCGCTGGACCATGCCGAGGGGAAGCCCCTCGATATCGCTGTTCGACGCAATGATCGGGCGGTGTCGATCATCGTATTAGACCACGGTGTCGGGCTGAAAGAAGGCGAAGAAGACCTTGTGTTCAACCGCTTTTGGCGTGCCGATCCCTCCCGCGTGCGCCACCGCGGAGGCACCGGGCTGGGCCTGGCTATTGCCCGCGAGAATGCTGCGTTGCATGGCGGCAAACTCGACGCGATCGGTGAGATTAAGGTCGGCTCCTGTTTCCGCCTGACACTCCCGATTGACCCCGACGTTCCCGTGACGGGGAATGACGCTGCCTTGGACCTCGCAGTGGGGGAGAAGGCCGACGCGACCTTAGCGTCCTATCCGGAGTTGGTTGTGAAGACGTATGGTGCTGTGGACCACGCTGTCAGCGAACCAACCGAAGGCGACGAGGCGAGTGCCGGTGAGGCTCTAGCTGGTGGCGATGCCTACGCTGCCGATGATGGTCGCGCTGGTGGCGAGATGGGCGATTCAAGCATGCCAGATGCTGGCCCGGCCGACGCTAGCATCACGGATGAACACGGAGTCTCATCGGATGGTCAACAAGCGTTATTCGCTTCGTCGGCCGAGTCGTCCACGAGTGGTTCTATACAGAGCGCTCATGCAGAAGGCGCGGATGTAGATCAGTCCAATGAAGTCTGCGCGTCGGCAGCTGAATCTGCATTACCGACGGCAGCTCCCGATGAAGTCCCAACAGGCGAAGTCACTCCGAGTGAAGAGTGGCCGACGACGCATGCCGGATCTGCCAGCGGTATCAACGTCGAGAATAATGCTCCTACCAGTGGGAAACCTGTCGATAATGCTGGCGCTGAAACCCAAGGGAATGATTATTCCGCCGAGAACGATTATTACGGTACGGAGTTAGAGGAAATCAGTGAAGAAGAACTCCGCGCAACCGCTGAAATGGATGACTTTGACCCCGAACCGTCCGGATCACTGCCGGTCACCACATCCGACGATGCTGGCATCGCTACCGATACTGGCAACCCCGCCGAAACCGCTCACACCGATTCTGAGGAGGACCAATGATGAACAAACCGTGGCCCTCATCGCGACGCCGACGTGTCGTCGCCGTCAGCACCGCACTCTGCATCGGGGCGGCATCGTCAGTATCAGGGTGCGCCACTTTGCCCAGCCGTAGCGATCCGAAAGCTATCCATTCCTACGCGCCGGGGGAATCGGGCACAACCGTTCCCGGGCCCCAAAAAGGAGACGCCCCCGACGAAGTGCTCCGCGGGTTCTTCTCGGCCTCAGCTCACCCGTCGCATAGTCACAAGGCCGCTCGCGCGTTCCTGACCAGCAAGTCGTCGGATTCATGGAAAGACGGTAATGATGCGTTCATCGTCCAGCAGCTCAACATTAATTCGTCGGGTCAACCGTTGGATGATGAAGCGACCTTCGATGTGTCGGGCTCCACAATTGGCGTTCTGGGCGATGGGGGAACGTTCACCCCACGTAGCGGGTACTACCGTTCACAATTCAAACTAAAGAAGGTCAACGGCGAGTGGAGAATTTCGTCGGTGCCCGAGGGCATCATCCTCCAGAGCGTCGACTTCGAACAGACCTATCGGGCCTACTCGGTGTACTTCTTGGACCACACCGGCCGGTACTTAGTCTCCGACCGACGGTGGATCTATTCCCAGCAAGACACGATTGAATCAAGCCTCATGTCGCTCCTAGCCAGTGGGCCGCGCCAGGAACTCGCGCCCGGCATTGGCACCGCTCTGCCTGCGGGAACGTCGATTACTGCGAAGAGCGACAAAGCCGGCGGGTCTACCGTCGATATCAAAGGGCTGTCCCAAGTCAGTAGCGACGACCGCCAAAAGATCGCCGGGCAGATCGTGTGGACACTCATTCACGCCGATGTGCGTGGACCGTTCACCCTCATGGCGGATGGAGCGCCCCTGCTTGACCAAGCGCATAAATCGCTGAACGCGTCCGACGTCTCTGACCTCAACCCTGAGCCGCCAGAGATGAACACCCTTCACGCCGTTGCGGACGGAAGTCTCGTGATGATCTCGGATTCGGGCGCCACTGGTGATCGTGGCCCATTCGGACGTGACGGCAAGATCCTCTCTGCCGGGATTACGCCGAATGGTGGTCTAGCTGCAGTCGTGGAACGCGACAACACCGGGGATGATGACGAAGGTCGTGGCCAGTCAGACAGCGGCAATAGTGTTTTGCGCATCGGGCACGTGATGGATACCGACGCCGACACCCGGAATAGCCTGGAGGACGCCGATGGGGCGGCGCAACCCATTGTGCGCGGTCGAACGCTCACCCGGCCGTCCTGGTCAGAAGACGGCACAGTGGCCTGGACCGTCGCCGATGGCAAAGAAATCCACCGCGTTGAATACCAAACCGGGACGGACAGCAAATCCGGGTCCGGGAGCGTCAAGAACGAATACATCGTGGATAACGACGCTCTCCGAGGCCAACTCCGCAGCGACGACGACGGCGACGACGAGAATAACGACCACAAAATCAGTGAATTCCGCGTCGCCAACGACGGCGTGCGGGCGGCCATGATCATCGGCGGCCGCGTGTTCACGGCGATTATCGCGCCGGGCGAGGGCGGTAAGAGCCGCATCATGTCTCCTCGCGAGCTGGGCGAGGTTTTTGTGGGCGACACCGCGACGAGCTTGGATTGGCAACCAGATGGTTCGCTCTTAATTGGCACGCAGTCGCAGGACGCGCCGATATGGAGTGTTCAACCCGACGGCTCCGATGCAACCAGGCTGACCTCGAACAACGTGCAGGCCCCGGTGTCGGCCGTGGCGTCCACGCGCAACGAGCTCTACATCACCGATTCGCGGTCTGTGCTCCAGTTGGAGCGGAACAACTCGTCGGATACAGCGACGCAGAACTGGCGTGAAGTGCCTGGCCTGCAGGGCATTCGCGCGCAGCCGATCGTCTCCCGGTAGCACGCGGTCGGGGGGATGATGCCAGTGCGGTGGACTGTTGGCTCGGTCGCGCGCGCCACCATGGATCTCCTCCTCCCCGCAAATTGTCCGGGATGCGGGCACCCCACGGTGCCGGGAGAACCGTCGGGGTTGTGTGTCCGATGCGAGCGCCTGTGCCAGCAGGATCCTCCCTTCTTCACGACGCCACGCCTGGACCCCGGTATTCCTATCGTGGTGAGTGGGTCGTATGGAGGTGTGCACCGCCAGGTGCTCTTAGGCGCGAAGGAACGCGGCCGACGTGATGCCCGTGACGTGTGCAGCGCGCTGATGGCGGGCACATTCCGGTGGCTGTGGGCTAACGGCTACCTGCCCGATCCGAGGGTGGTGCCATGGGTGCTTGTCCCTGCGCCAACGACCCGTCGTGCCTCGCGCCAGAGGGGAGGCGATCTCGTGACGCGATGGTGCCAGGACACCGCCCAGGCAATATGCGGCGATATCACCGTCGCCCCCGTTCTGCGAAGCAGAGGGACTAAGCGAGACCAGGTAGGGCTTTCTGCCACCGCGCGGAGGAAGAACCTGTCCGGCGCTGTGACCGTCGATAAGCGCGAGTGGGAGCGGTACACCAGGAGCAGACGGGCAAGCACGGCGCGGACCGCCGCTCACTCACCACAGGTCATTCTCGTGGACGATGTCGTCACAACCGGATCGACGTGCGCTGAATCGGTACTCGTCCTTCGTGCGCACGGGTGGCATCCGGCGATGGGGGTAGCGTTGTGTAGCGCTTAGCCCACTAAACCCCCTTGATAATGTCCGTTTAGTAGTCCTCACAGCCGTGATTGTGGGTACCCCCACCCCCGAACCCGAGCTCGTCCAGGTAGTCTTGAAAGTGTCCTTGAAGGCAACCGCCGGGTTGCCGTGGAACCGGCGCCATACACAGTGCCGCAGGAAAAGAACTGGATAAAAGCCATATAAGGCTATTGCGATTCAGTCCGTGCGACACTGGCGCCCCTAGTGTTGGAGGTAGAGCTCGTGACCACACCTGCTGAGAAAGATGAGGCTGTCACACCACAAGCCCAGGTACACCTCACTGGCCGTAACGTTGACATTCCCGATCACTTCGCCGATAGGGTTAACGCGAAATTGGCCAAAATTGAACGCCTGGATCCTACGTTGACCTCCTTCCACGTCGAGCTGTTGCATGAACCTAACCCGCGCCGCGCTGACCGTGCTGATCGCATTCAGATCACGGCGTCTGGCAAAGGTCATATCGCTCGGGCGGAAGCAAAGGAAGATAGCTTCTATGCGGCATTGGAAAGCGCCATCGGCCGCATGGAGCGTAGCCTCCGGAAGGTGAAAGTGCGCCGGCAGATTAGCCGTTCCGGCCACCGCACACCGATCTCCGTGGGCGAGGCGACGGCCCAACTGGTGCAAGACGCCAAGGATGAGCAGAAGACAGAGCAGCCTGGCAAGTACGACGTTGACCCCTACGCAGCGGATTTCGAGCCGGGCAAGATTGTTCGTCGTAAAACTCACCCGTCGACACCGATTAGTGTCGACGAAGCACTCAGCGAGATGGAATTGGTTGGGCACGACTTCTTCCTCTTCGTGAATAAGGAAAACAACAAGCCGTCGGTTGTGTACCGTCGTCACGCTTTCGACTACGGTCTGATTACCCTCGGCTCTGAGGAAGAGGCTGCGGCAGAGGCTGCCGACGCAGACAAGTAACGTCTCTGCGTAGCACCGATGCTGCACGACGGTAGCATTGTTTCCGTACAGCGCGCCGCGCAGCGTTGGCAAAGAGACCAGTCCGGCTCCCTTGCGGGGCCGGCTTTCTCATGTCTGGCCCAAGACAAGTTGACAGATAAGCAGTCAGATACGTTGGCGTGGTTCACCCGTTAGTGGTCAACACCGTATACTGCCAACCGAGTAGAATGCCCGTGTTATCTATGCTCACCTGGTGGGGCATACACTCGCTGGTAGCATTATCCATCCATAATCGACAGTTGTTAAAGGACCATTCCCTGTGCTTGGACTCTCCTCGATCCTCCGTGTTGGCGAAGGACGCGCCGTCAAAAGGCTGAAGAACATCGCAGATCGCGTCATCGCCCTTGAAGATGATTATGCAGCGTTGAGCGACGCGGAATTGGCCGCGAAGACCGATGAATTCAAACAGCGCCTGAAGGATGGCGAAACGGTTAACGACCTGCTCTTGGAGGCCTTTGCCACTGCTCGTGAAGCGTCGTGGCGAGTGCTGGGACAAAAGCACTTCCCCGTGCAGGTGATGGGCGCTGCGGCCTTACACTTCGGTTCCGTCGCCGAGATGAAAACCGGTGAAGGTAAGACCTTGACCTGTGTGCTTCCCGCATACCTTAATGCCCTGGAGGGCAAAGGCGCGCACGTCGTGACGGTGAATGACTACCTGGCTAAACGTGACTCGGAGTGGATGGGCCGTGTTCACCGTTTCTTGGGCCTGAAAGTTGATGTCATTCTCTCCGGCATGACCCCGGAAGAACGCCGCCAGGCCTACAACGCGGACATTACTTATGGCACGAACAACGAGTTCGGCTTCGACTATCTGCGCGACAATATGGCCCACTCTCTGGACGAGTTGGTGCAGCGTGGTCACCATTACGCCATCGTTGACGAGGTTGACTCCATTCTTATCGACGAAGCACGTACGCCGCTGATTATTTCCGGCCCCGCCGAGGGAACGTCGGAGTGGTACACGGCCTTCGCGCGGATTGTGCCGCGGATGACCCGCGATATTCACTATGAGGTGGATGAGCGGAAGCGAACCGTCGGTATTCGCGAGGAAGGTGTCGAGCTGGTTGAGGATCAGCTGGGTATCGACAACTTGTACGCGCCGCAGAATTCGCAATTAGTGGGGTACCTGAATAACGCCATTAAGGCGAAGGAACTGTTTGTTCGCGATAAGGACTACATTGTTCGCAATGGTGAGGTCCTTATTGTCGACGAGTTCACCGGCCGTGTGCTGTCGGGCCGCCGCTATAACGAGGGCATGCACCAGGCTATCGAGGCCAAAGAAGGCGTAGAGATCCAGGCCGAGAACCAGACCTTGGCGACGATTACGCTGCAGAATTACTTCCGCCTGTACGACAAACTCGCCGGCATGACCGGTACCGCGGAGACTGAGGCGTCTGAGCTGCACCAGATCTACAAGCTCGACGTGAACCAGATTCCGACCAACCGGCCCAACCAGCGTATCGACAAGAGCGACCTGGTCTACAAGACGCAGGAAGCGAAATTCCGCGCCGTGGCTGACGACATCGAAGAACGCGTGCAAAAGGGGCAGCCGGTGTTGGTCGGTACGACCTCCGTCGAGCGCTCCGAGTACTTGTCGCACCTGCTGCAGTCGAAGGGTGTGCGGCACAGCGTGCTGAACGCGAAGCACCACGAGGAAGAGGCGCAGGTTGTTGCGCAGGCCGGCCGATTGGGTGCGGTCACCGTCGCTACGAACATGGCTGGTCGTGGTACGGACATCGTGCTCGGCGGTAACCCGGACATTATCGCGGATATTAACCTGCGTCAGCGCGGGCTCGATCCGGTGGAGACCCCCGAAGAGTACGAGCAGGCGTGGGATGAGGAGATCGCGCGCGTTCGCGATGCCTCGAAGAAGGAAGCGAAAGAGGTTTGCGAGGCCGGTGGCCTGTACGTGCTGGGCACGGAACGTCACGAGTCGCGTCGCATTGATAACCAGTTGCGTGGTCGTTGTGCACGTCAGGGCGACCCCGGTGAAACGCGGTTCTATCTCTCGATGCGCGATGAGCTAATGACGCGCTTCGTCGGGCCGTCCATGGAAGCCATGATGAATCGCCTCAACGTGCCGGACGATGTCCCGATCGAGGCGAAGATGGTGACCAACGCCATCAAGAGTGCGCAGACGCAGGTCGAAAGCCAGAACTTCGAGATGCGCAAGAACGTCTTGAAGTACGACGAGGTCATGAACTCCCAGCGTAAAGTCATCTACGCTGAGCGTCGTCAGATTCTCGAGGGCCTGGATCTGCGCGACCAGGTTCGCGCCATGATCGACGACACCATCTCCGCGTACGTCTATGCGGAGACCGCTGACGGGTACGTTGAGGACTGGGACCTGGGTGCATTGTGGAACGCCCTGGAGAGCCTCTATGGGCCGACGATGAGTTGGCAGTCCCTCATCGATTCGTCGGAATATGGTCCGGCCGGGGAGCTTCCTGTCGAAGATCTGCGTCGGGCATTGATTGATGACGCGTTGGCCCAGTACGAGGACCTTGAGAAGGTCGTTGAGGCCATCGGGGGCGACGAGCAGATGCGTAACCTGGAGCGCTACACCCTGTTGAACGTCGTGGATCAGAAGTGGCGCGAACACCTCTACGAGATGGATTACCTCAAAGAAGGTATCGGTTTGCGCGCGATGGCCCAGCGCGATCCCCTAGTTGAGTATCAGCGCGAGGGTGGCGACATGTTCCGCAAGATGGAGGACGGCATCAAGGAAGAGGCCGTCCGGCAGCTGTTCATGGTTCGCCAGCAGATCGAAGCGAATAAGATGCAGCAAAATGCCGACGTCAACGGTGACGGCGAAGTCGACGCGACCGACTTCGCGGGCGAGCGCCAGGAAGTGCAGATGAGCTACTCCGGGCCGGATGAGACCGGTTCTGCGTCGGCAGTGAATGAGGGTGACGCAGAGGCTCAGCCGAAGAACCGTCGTGAACGTCGTGCGGCTGCTCGGGCTCAGCGCAAGAGCGGACGTCACGCTCGGTAACTGATTGCCCTCCCGCGTGGAGGGCTCCGTTCATGTGGAGTGCCCGGATGTTCACATGAACCGGAGTGTCGCTATCCGGTAGGACGTCCGGGTTTTGGCCGCCTTACCAGCCAGTATTCGCACCCGACCTGGCTGGTGTGACCGGGGGAGGCGTGCTTGCCACGTTCCGCAGAATTCAACAAAGCGGGGGCGTTCTCCTTCGGCCTCGTTCGTCGAGCAGTGCACCATGATGAGCCGGCCCGCCACGATGGGGGCATGGGGTCTGGTGCTCAGGCGGGACAGTGTGGTGAGTGATTGACGAACAACGGGGGCGAAATCGTCGGGGGATAATTTGGATGGCGGCCGGTGGCCGCTCGCGGTCTCTAGCGCGATGGTGACGAGTCTTCGGATTACGGCATTGGGGGTTGCCAGAGGAATTGGTGAGTAGCCGGCTTCGGATGGTGCCGGGCTGAGTAGAGAACGTTGCGCTGCAGGATTCTCCTCGTATTCGTTGGTGTCCACGTACCCGCTGGTGTCCGCGTGATCATTGGTGTAGTCGGTGGCATCCAGAGCTGCGTGGCTCGTGACGTGATACAACAAGGTGAAACCGGGGATGGGCGCTAGCCAGTCCGGTTCGGTGAAGCGTCGGACCGGAGAAGGGGCTAGGACATTCGACCTGGTGGCTATCGCTTCTTCCGCTGCTGAGTTCATAGTGGTTGCAGTGTTCATACTTGGTTTGACGTAAAAATGCGCTCTTGGTTCCATCCGGCGCGAGATATGCCACTCCATAGTCATATATGCCACGCCCACACTGAGACAGGGCATCGAATCCGAAGTTCGATTACGATAGTGCGTCATGAGAGGTTTGATTGTGGATTATTGTGGCGTTTTAGACGTGTCCGAGGAGGACGCGGACCGGTGGCGCGCCCTGCTCCAAGCAGCGAAAGCAAATGGCGTGGCCACCGCTGTTTTGTCGAATGATCCCGGCGGACCCCAAGCAGATCCCATCCGCGAGTGGGAACGCTCTGGCACCGTCGATGCCGTCGTCCTTTCCGGTGAGGTCGGGGCGGATAAGCCGTCGGAGGAAGTTTTCCAGGCAGCTGCCGACGCTATCGAACTCCCACTGAGCGATTGTGTTCTGGTGGATGATTCGATCGAAAACGTCAAGGGTGCTGTGGAATCCGGAATGGTCGGGGTGCTGTACCAGCAGTTTGACCGGACGGTTGTACAGGTGACGGGCTTGTTCGGTCTGGATGGTGACTTCTAGGTTGGCAACAATGCGGATTTACGTGCCGGCCACGTTCAGTACGTTGCAGGAGCTGGCGGAGAACAAATCTATGCCGGTACGTAGCGGTGTCGCCTTTGCCGTCACCCCGGCTTTGCGCGAGTACTTCACTTCGGGTGACGACGAAGAGCTGGGCTATCAGGCGTATTTAGATGCGGGCCGGGCTTCCTTGCGGTTGCTCTCGGTGGGGGACGAAGACCGTTTCCCTCATCGCCGTGTCATCCTCACTTTCGAGGTGGATGAGTCCACAGTGACTCCGGACCCGACGTCGGGCGAATCAACGGTCCGGTTGGACCCGCCGACATTATCTGCCGATGATCTTGCGTCCATTCATATCGACGTCAAACAGGCTGAAGAGGATACAGCGCAGGCGTTACGCGTCATCGACGAAGCCGACTTGGGCGACGACGATGCGGAGCATCTCCTGGCTAACTGCGAGGATCACGACCTCGCGTGGTACGACCCTCAGGAGCTGTCGATGGTGGTTCAGCTTTTGTAGAACTTGCCGACGCTGACCCTGCCGATGCAGATCCGGCAGGTGGAGACCCTGCCGACGGAGAGTGCATGCCCTGATCCTGGGCGCTGTCCTCCGCCACCTTTTCAATCCGATGCCAGCCCGGCTCAGTGGTGTGAGTGCTTCGTGACGGCCGAGCAGCCTTTTGCGACCGCATATCGTCGGCAAACGGACCATGCTGAGCAGTGGCGACGCCGGCCTTATTGGGTGTGACCGTGCGCCGGAATAGCCAATTCTGCCCCTTCTGTGTCGCGCGCACAGCGAGCGCTGCAGCAATGACGGCGACGAACATGGCGAGGTAGCCGTCGGCACCCTGATTGGTGAACTCGACGGCTGCGACCAGCCCAAATAGCGGTGCGGCCATCGTCGTCGAGAGGAATGCGGCCGCTCCCAACAGTGCGCACGCACGGGGGTCGACGCTGGGGAACATCCATTGTCCCACGTAGCCCAACACGCATCCGAGTAACGCGCCTAAGGCGAAGGAGGGCGTCAGGATTCCGCCGACCGCGCCCGCCCAGAAGCTCGCGCAGGTCACCGCCAGGCGGATGATGAACACTGCGATGGCCCCGCCGAGTGTCACCCGCGCGGTGAGCGCAAGGTTGGCGGAGTACGCACCATTACCGCTGGATCCCAGGAAAAAGAGCGACAGAACCCCGACGACGGCCATCACGCCGGTCAGGGCCAGCCATTGCCAGCGTGCCGACACCGGCCGCGCGGATGCCCGATGAGCCAGGCGCGCGAAATAGTCGCCGGCCAGGCCGGCTATCGAGCCGACGACAACAGCGCAGAGCAAAGTCAGTGCGCTTTCGTTTAATTGCGCCGCGTCATAGGTGACTCGTGGTGCGCCCAGGAGGCCCGAGACCGTCGTCGCGACCACCGAGCAGGTCATCGTCGTCACGACTGCTCGTACGGAGGCGGATACCAGGAGCAGTTCGATGGTGAACAAAGCGCCGGCCAAGGGTAGGTGGAACGACGCTGCCATGCCTGCCCCGGCCGCCGACGCAACGAGGAGCCGGAGGGTTCGTCGGTCTACCTCCCACAACCGAGAGAACGCGGAGGCAATGAGTGCCCCGATCTGGCGGGGAGCCTGCTCACGACCGATGGGGACGCCCGCAGACACGCTGATGATCTGCAGCAATGAGCTAGAGAGCGTGGAGCCGACGGGCATCGTGGTGCCCTGCATGGCCTGGGGGATAGAGACGCGCCGGGTGGATCGCCAGTGCAACACGGCCCACCCGACCCCGGAGATGAATCCCACGGCCACGAGGTGAATGAGCAGATTGATGGTGGGGCCGAGCGAATCGAGGGGAGATATCTCGTGTTGATGGTCGGAGCCGTACACTAACCGCTCGGTGAACAAGATCAGTTGGGCCACTCCTGCGATGAACGCGCCCACGATAATCCCGATGATGGTGGCGTAGACGGCGACGAGCCCGATGGGAGATCGTGACACGCTGGAGGTGGGCACGGGCGGGAATTGCGAAATGTCATCATCGCCGGCCGACGCGATGGAGTACGACCGCAATCGGGTACGGAGGGGGTGTTCGCACGACGAATCGGTGGCGCGCGTGTTTCTCTGTTGCCAGTTGTTCACCACCCTGCGCCACCACATGAAAATAGGTTAAGGGTTCACTGGCGTGTCAAGAAAGAAAAGGTTCCTGCCCCGCGACATTTTTTACTCAATGTGGGGTAGATCAGGGGCAGACTTGCGACGATCACCGCGACGGCGATGGCAGGAATGCTCGAGAGCCCTTGCCCTGTGAATTCCACGGTGATGAGGAGGGCGAATAGGGGAGCGCGTTGTGCCGTGGCGAGGAAGGCTGCCCCGCCCAAGACAGCGCAGGCGAGGATCGGTGTTCCGTGGACATGTCCGGCGAGGACGTTGGGCGCGCTTATTGCACTTCCGACGGAGCCCATGACCTCTGCGAGAGCAACGCCCGCCAAGGCCCCGGCCATCACGCCGATAGAGAAGCTCGGTGTCAGGATCCCGCCGAACGCTCCGCTGGCGAGGCTGATGAGCGTGACGAGGATGTTCAGCGCACAGAGTACCGCAAGAGCTTTCCACCCTATCGACGCGTCGAACGCGGAGACCGCCGCGTATTTTCCGTTGCCGGCAAGAGCGGGAAGGCTCATTGCTGCGACGCCGACCAGGGCGAACCCGATGGGCATGCGGTACAGCACGCGGGAGTCGTGGGTGGCCCAGTGTTGGCACCAACGAGCAAGGCGACGGAACGCGCTGCCCAAAGGGCCGATGATCACGCCAACCACGATGGCGAACAGCAAGGTTGTCCATGAACAGGTCACTCGCGGCGCGCTGTATTGCAGCCCGGTGGGCTCGATAAGAGCGGATACGACGGTCGCGATCACGCAGGTCGCACTCACGACGATGACTTTGTGAAGTCGGATGCCCACCCCGCACAATTCGATGGCGAACGCGATACCCGCCAAGGGAACGTGATAGGCGGCGGCAAGTCCCGCCCCTGCGGCCGACGCAATAAGCAGTCGCCGGAGTTCGGGAGACATGCGCGCCCATGCGGCAACGCGGTCGGCCCATAATGCACCAGCGACGCGCGGTGCGTTCTCCCGACCCACGGACGCGCCGGTGCCGACTTGCGCCACCTGGAGGGCAACATTTGTGCTGGTCTCGGGGACCGGGGATGGTTGTCCGTCGAGCGACTGTGGCACTGATGGTTGCGGACGTCCCCAGCGTTGGAGGGCCCACCACGCAATACTTCCGACGATGCCCGATGCGATGTACACGGTCAGAATTCGGCCGGGGGAGGTGGCGTCGGTAGGAATTGTCGCGGTGGATTCGTCAGCACCGAAAGAGAGTTTCTCGACGGCCAGGAAAAGGATGGTCAGGAGTGCTGCGGATACTCCGGTGAGCGCAGCCACCCCGGCAACGCACAGACTGAGGACGGCGAGGCGGCGACTACGAGTCATCCCGATTGAGGTCCCACTCGTCATTGGATCGCAAGGTTTCCAGGACGGACCGGATCGCGTGGACGCGCCGGGCGGTTGCGCCGGTGGCGGTGTCGAGCGCGCACTCGGGGTCGGCGGGCGGCCCCATGTGGGTGCATCCCCGCGGGCAGTCGGTGATGAGTTCGGCGAGGTCCTCGAACGCGGCGATGACCGTATCGGGATCGACATGGGCCAGGCCGAAGGAACGAATTCCTGGGGTGTCGATGATCCACCCGGCGTCGGCTGGTTCGTCTTCCGTGGCGTGCGCGGTGTCACGCGGTGGTTCGCCGTCCAGGGTATCCGGCGAAGTGTTGTCTTCGAGCAAAGCGCCCGTCGGCAAGCGGAGGGCCACCGATTGCGTGGACGTGTGTTTTCCCTTGCCGACGCCGGACACTTCCCCGGTAGCTCGGTCTGCGTCCGGGACGAGGCGGTTGACCAGGGTTGATTTGCCGACGCCCGAGTGCCCGATGAGCGCCGTGACATGCCCACGCGTCAGGCGTCGGACGTCGGTAATGTCGTCTTCTTGTCCGGCGATGACGATGCGGATGTCGAGATCCTCGAATTCGTGCGCAAAGGGCGCGGGATCGGTGAGGTCGCTCTTGGTCAGGCACAGGATGGGGGAGATGCCGCCGGCGAAAGCGGCCACGAGGGCACGCTCCACGAACCCCGCCCGGGGCGGCGGATCCGCGACGGACGAGACAATGAGCAGCTGATCAGCATTGGCGACGACGATGCGTTCGTAGGGGTCGTTGTCGTCCGCAGTGCGCCGGAGGATGGAGCGCCGATCCGCCAGCTTCACGATCCGCGCGAGCGTCCCTGGGTTTCCCGACGTGTCGCCGACCACGCCCACACGGTCACCGACAACGATGGGGGTTCGGCCGAGTTCGCGGGCGCGCATACACACGATGGCGCGTGCGTCGTCGGAAGCGTCTGGTGTGTCGTCCAGGACAACTCCCCACCGTCCGCGATCTTTGGTGATGACCATGCCCCACTGCGCATCCTTGTGGGAGGGACGGTCTTTCGTGCGTGGCCGGGAGCCTTTTCCTGGGCGAATGTGGACATCGCTTTCATCCCAGTCGCGTGAGGGGCGTCGTCGTGCGCTCATTCATGGCCACCTTCTGCAGAATTCGTGGCTGTCAGCCACGTTCGTGCAAAATCGGGGAAGGTTTTCGAAGTAGTCCCAATATTTTCGACGCGAACCCCGGGCACGGCCAAACCGATGACGGCGCCGGCTGTGGCCATGCGGTGATCGTCGTAGGTGGGCCAGGTGTCGCCGTGAAGTGGGGCCGGGGTGATGATGAGGCCGTCGTCGGTTTCCTCGACTTGGCCGCCGAGCGCGTTGATGTTGGTGGCCAGGGCATGCAGGCGGTCGGTTTCGTGTCCGCGCAGGTGAGCGATCCCGTACAGGTGGGAGGGGGTATCCGCGAGGGCGGCGAGGGCCGCGATAGTGGGGGTAAGCTCGCCGACGTCGTGGAGATCCATCGTGATCCCGGTCAGGCCGGTGCCGGATGTGCGACCGTCTGCGGGCGCATCAGGACCAGTGACGACGAGGTCGTGGTCGACGAGGTCACAATGAGCCCCCATGTTCTCCAGGATGGTGCGGAATTGGTCTCCCGGTTGCGTTGTTTTGGTGGGCCAGTTCGGGATGACGACGCGCCCTCCCGTGACTGCCGCGGCGGCCATAAATGGGGTGGCGTTGGACAGGTCGGGCTCGATAACCCACCGGTTCGGCTGAATCTCACCAGGCGCAACCTGCCACGTGTGCGGTTCCGGCATCGTGACATCAATACCCGCATCCCGCAGCATGTCGATAGTCATCTCGATGTGCGGCTGTGAGGGAAGCGTGGCCCCTGTGTGCGTCACCGTAATCCCATGAGTGAAGCGCGCCGCCGAGAGCAGCAGCCCCGAAATAAATTGCGAGCTCGACGACGCATCAATGCGGATAGCTCCCCCGCGCGGTCCCTCAGTAGTGCCGACGTGTGACGCGCGCGGATTCTCGGTCGACGAGTGCCCATCCGACGATGCTGACGCCCCCTCAATCCGCAGCGGAAGTGAGTCGCCCTCGACGGTGACGCCTAATTGACGCAGCGCGTCGGCCATGGTTTTTAGCGGACGCTTGCGCGCGTGCGGGTCGCCGTCGATAAGAACTGGCCCGTCGGCAAGAGCCGCGACGGGAGGTAGGAAGCGCATAACCGTCCCGGCGAGTCCGCAGTCGACAGTTGCTCCGTGCAGTTGAGACGTCGGCGTGACGAGGAGGGAAAGCGATGCCGGTGGTGTTCGTCGGCAATTATTGTCTGTTGACGACGAGTCGGACGAAGAGTCCGACGACGAATCGCTCTCCTCGATAGTGACCCCCATAGCTCGCAGTGCAGCGATCATGAGGTCCGTGTCCCGGCTGCGCAGCGCACCTGTAATGGTGGAGGGGCCCGATGCCAGTGCCGCGAGAATGAGCGCCCGGTTTGTCATGGATTTGGAACCGGGGATGGTCACGGTGGCGGTGACAGGGCGTTGGGGAGTGGGGGCCTCCCACAGTGGGGTGTCGGGTGACTGCGCTTTCACGGTTGTCATTGTTGCATTATCGGCGGGGGACTGCATAGAAGTGCGTCATGGCGGGGGTTGGCACAAATCTAGTGGCCTTCGAGTATGTCGGCGGTGGTGGCGTCGGTGAGTGAAATGAGGTCCTGCGGGGATAGCCCGATATCGAGGCCGCGCTTGCCCCCAGAGACGTACATGGTGTCGCAAAGGAGGGCGGTTTCGTCGATAACGGTAGGAAGGCGATGCTTCTGGCCGAGCGGAGAGATCCCGCCGGTGATATATCCGCTGCTGCGCTCTGCATCCTTAGGCTTCGCCATGCTGGCTTTTCCGTGCCCGTATCCGCGTTCCTTCAAAGCGACGGCAGCGTGTTTGAGGGACAGCCTCCCGGTGACGGGGACCACCGCTACCGCCAGGTCGGGCTTGGGTTCTTTCCCGGCAGCGAGGTCAATGAGCAGGGTTTTGAAAATTTGATCGGCCTCGATTCCTTCGCTCGCCAGCATCTCAGCAGCTTCTTCGCCGTAATTGTTTGTGTGGTGGTCGAATTCCCGAACCTCGTGATCGACGCCGGCATCTGCGCACACTTGTAGCGCGGGTGTTGCGGCTCGGCCTGTTTTCTTCCCTGACGCTGCTTTCCCATGACCCTTCTTGCCACTCATGGCTGCTATTTGTACACCGTCACGGAAAGTAAATACACGGTGGGGGCATGTCGATTACGATCATGTCGGTTACGATGAAGAACGATGACTGCGAATGTTGCGACTGTTCTGTGTCGATCGATGTCGGGAACTTGGCTGGTGATAGGGAATAACCAATCGCGCCGTCCCGCTGGCAACCACTATGCGTGCCGACGCGGCTCGTTCGCGAGTCTAAGCACAGAAGAGAGTCTTCAAGGTGCACGTCGTGAGGAGGTTCTCTGTGGCTAATCAAGCCGATTTTGAAGAGCAAGCAATGCCGCTGTTGGACCAGCTCTATGCGGGTGCGCTGCGGATGACACGGAATCCACCGGACGCGGAAGACCTTGTTCAAGAAACGTATATGAAGGCGTATCGCAATTTCGGGTCTTTTAAAGAAGGCACGAATTTGAAGGCCTGGATGTATCGCATTATGACGAATGCGTACATCAATGATTACCGCAAGGCCCAGCGTCGGCCGACGGAATCGCCGACTGATGAGATCACCGATTGGCAATTGGCCGCCAACGCCGAGCATGACTCGACGGGGCTGGAGTCGACCGAGGTTGAAGCACTAAAAAACATTCCCGACGATCGTATTCGTGATGCCCTCATGGATCTTCCCGAGGACAATCGGATGGTTGTTTACTACGCCGACGTCGAGGGGATGCCGTATAAGGAGATCGCTCATGTGATGGGTACTCCGGTGGGAACGGTGATGAGTCGCCTTCACCGCGGAAGAAAAAAGCTGCGGGAAGCGTTAAAGGAAGTGGCCTCGGAACGTGGCATAGGCGGCGTCCAAACTGCTGGATCTGCTGAAACACATAAATAAATCCGAAAAGTACCGTCAAGAATAAGTACCGTCACATGTATGAAAGGAACGACCCCATGACTCATCACTGCGGGAATGAACCCAAGGATGAGGAGCCTGGCGCGTCAGACTCCTCAGCATCTGCCGGCGGGTATGCGCTCGATAGTTGTTGTCACGACATTATCGACGAGTTGAACGATCTTCTGGATGAACCATGCAATCCGGAGCGACGTCAGGCGTTAATGGAGAGGGTGAATAGCTGCCCGGAGTATTTTGAGGCCTACGGGATTGAGCAAACCGTGCGTAGTCTCCTTCGTCGTAGCTGCTCAGAGCCGGCGTCTCGCGAGTTGCGTGCCCGGATTCACGTGGCGATTACGGAGCAAATTCGCTACGAGTGAGCCGGGTGTGTTGTCTCCGCGCCGTTGTCGTCGGTCTCAGACACGGGGAGTGTCGACGATATTTAGGGGGTAAGTAGCAGGAGACACCGTGCGCAATGAGCTTGCTCAAGAATCTCTCTACAGGGGGTGCAGCGGGTCCATTCATGTTCTTCTGGGGAAGAGCGTCAGTCGAGGCTAACGAGGGAAAATACCCAAAATACAATTGCGCGCTGGCTGACCGTAGGCACTAAAAATAAGGACCTCGGCGGCAATAATAATGGGTAATATTCACAAGTTCATAGATGGATCGGTTGCTTCAATTTTGGCGGATGGTTGGTGGCAACGCCTCGTAGTCAGCACTCAGAATTGAATTTGGACCGATTCTGCCGAAATGCTGAATAATTATATTCGCTATAGTTTTACTCACTCGATCTCGAAAATCGATTGAGCTTTCGTCACCTACGCGGCACTGCAATATGTATCAAACTTGGACGAGCCCACAGAGTCACTAAAGGCAGTTTGTAGAGTGATGGCCGCTGGGGGAATTGTTGCCGTATGATGGCTGCCCGGGGGAATTGTTGCTGTGGAGCTGTTCGCCTCCGAGATGTACCACACTCCTGTGTAACCCAGTCTTATGAGCCTGAAGCTGGATGGAAAACCGGTGTCATGAAAGGATATGTGCTTCCTGCAAATCGTCAAGAAGCAGCCGAAGTTCTTCGGGCAGCAGGGTTTTCATCTGTTGAGATCAAACTCAAAGCCGGGTACCTCCGATGTGCAGCCACAAATATGGAACTTTAACCAACAAAACCTAACTCTTAACTACCTGAAAGGACTTTCATGACACGTTATTTCACGGCCCTGATGGTTTACATGTATGTGTTCTCGATTGTCGGAATTACGTTCGATGGTTTTGATTCGAAGGAGGGAGCTATCACTACTGCGCTTCTTTCTTCAGCGGCTGCTTTTGTGGTCTATTTCCTATATCCAATCTTCCGCCGCCGCGATAAGTAGTCAAATATCTTATGGGCGGTGCGGACACAATCATCCAGGATTCTGTCCGCACCGCCTTTTGTTGCTTAACCCGATATTTATAGACGAGAAAAGGGTGAACCTCATGGTGAGTTCACCCTTTTTGTTATGAATTGTGTCAGCCATTCGGCAGCTGCACTAGATGTTTCACGCGAGGTGTTTTATGCGCTGGGCCGCTTGCCGTGGTTAGCCTTCTTCTTGCGGCGGTCCTTGCGCTTGCGTCCACGTTTGCTCATCGCGGCTCTCCTTTACTTGATTGGGGGCAGTGGACGTGCAGTGCACGTCGTGTCTTTTTATAGGGCCGGGCCACGCGCGGGCGGTCACGACGCCATAGGAAGGTGATTTTATCGAATGGTCATTGTGATAGCTAACGCGGTCTGATCCCGGGTTTCAGTTATCTACCACGGATCGCCTGGTGAGCTCACGCGCGCTGTGCCGTCGTCAGTGAACTAACGAGCCTTAGACCGTAGCGCGACGACGGGAGTTGTTGCGGTTGCGGCGGCGCTTCAGAGTGCGTCGTTCGTCTTCGCTCATGCCACCCCAGACGCCGGCGTCCTGGCCGGTCTCGATGGCCCAAGCGAGGCACTGAGAGGTCACTGGGCAGCGGTTGCAGACGACCTTTGCACGAGCGATCTGTGCCAGTGCGGGGCCGGAGTTTCCGACGGGGAAGAACAGTTCGGGGTCTTCGTCACGACAAACGGCTTTGTGGCGCCAATCCATGAAATTCTCCTTGTTACGTGCGGTGGGGGTGGAGAGTGCTGTGTCCGGTTATCGCTAACTCGACCGATGCTCCGGCCGGCAGGCACGCCAAAAGCAGCCATGGCCATGGCGTCGAAAGTGGATTAGGTGAGGACGACCGGGGGAAATCCGGAAACTAGTCCTCGAAACAGCACCCTCGTCAGCAGAAACGTTTGTCTCGCTGATGTGCGTACTTGGAAACTATGGCACGGCTTGGCCAGCATTTCTAGGGTTCGGGGGTAAAATGTGTTGAACATCACAGGAACTGTTTTTGACAGCGAGCCGTCAACCTCTAGCATTATTTGGATTGTTTGCGATAGCTTCCTTAAGCCTAAAAAGCGACAGAGCGTCACCTTAAAAGCGCTGGATATTCGGGTGAATATCACGGAAATTCAAGGTAAACACAGGGTAGCTATGGGGGTGGCAGGGCCTCATATGCACATGTTTCAGGCTCGTATTCCGTCCGATGTGCTTGCAGTACGGCAATCAGCCTGGTTGCGGTTTCATTGCCGACGACTATTGACGACGACGAACCCGCGCGTGGGGCGTCGTCGGTGCCGGGGTTGCTACAGTGAGCGTGTGTCTAGTTCCCGTAAGAAGCGTTCGGTCAATCGTGGTATGCAGCGGAAGTCTGACCAGCGGCCGTCGTCAGGCCAGCCCCGCGAGGATGTGCAGCCAGCGCACGACCATCAGAACAATGCCCGAGAGGCAGAATTAACGCTCCCGTCGACCGTGAAGTGGGCGGGCTACGTCGGCATAATTGAAGGTGCTGTGGGGCTGATTGCTGCGATCGTGATGGTCATTCAAACGGCCCGGGGACACGGCGATGGCGACGCGAAAGTTGAGGGAGTGCTGGCCAGCTGGGGTAGTGGCTACGGAACGGCATTATGGTTTGTCATCATCTTCGGCGCTGTTGCTGCAGCCGGATGGGCATTGACCCGCGGTAAGCGGTGGGGACGTGCTCCAGTGGCAATGCTGAATATGCTTCTGCTGCCGGTGGCTTGGTACATGTTCTCATCGTCCCGGCCGGAGCTGGGCATCCCGACGCTTCTTGTGTCCCTGGTCGGCCTCGGGCTGATCTTTAACCCCGCCGCGGTGTCCTGGGCGGCATCACGATACGGCCAATAGATCGCCACTAGCCTGCATTAATCCGCGCCTAGGAACGATATCCCACCAGGTTATTTCCCTGCCGTTCCACGATGGTTTTGCCCGCAACGCGCAAGCTCACAGCGTCGGCAATGGCTGTGGAATCATCTCCACCGGTAGACACAGCATCACCCCGGGAAGCTCTCTCGACGGGGATCGTTTTACCCGCCTCGCCCTTCTTAGTATCGACAACGCTAATGCCTCCCTTAACGGGCACCAAGAGGTGATTATCGCCGACGACATCCCCAGTCCCCAGCGCATCGGCCACAACGAACTGGACGGAAAGGTCCTCGGGGTCGAAGGCATAAAGACGCTCCCCATCCCACCAGAACATGTTGTGTGGGCCGTCGTTAATGGCGGGCTCGAACGTGTTCTGAGGTTCACCCTTCTCAGCCGCGTCCGCATTTGCACGGGTGTGGGCGTCGATAAGAGGTGACGGTTTCACTCGCTGCGATGACGTCACGTGCCCCTTCTTGTCCACGACGTCAATGCGGGGTTCACTCGCAGCCACATACACGGCAACTTTGTTTTCGCTGATGGCAACGATCTGCGCGGTGTCGGCACCCAAGTTGTACGACTTAATCATCTCTGGTTTGCGGGAATCGTCTGGCACGGCCTTCATGAGCCGAAGCATGGCATGGCCCTCGCTGTCTTTGTCGTCGGGACAATTTTCGACGACGGCGAGCAAGTCAGATCGGGTCAACGCGGAACGGATCGTGCAGTGGGGGAAGGGCTGCATATCAGGCTCGGCTTGGTCCTCGACATCGCCGAATTCAACCGTGCGCACGAGATCGTTACGCCACAATTCCATCCGGGTAGGGGTGACGACGCCGACGTTGTCGTTGGAGCGGACCATCGACACGGGGCTCGAGTTTGCCGACTCGCGGCTGTGTGAGTATTCGCCGGTCGCGTCGTCGAGAGAGCTGACTTCACCGCAGCCAGCAGGGCCCTTGAAGACGGGAATGAACTGGGAGAACGACGCCGTTACTCCGCACAGGTCCTGGTTTCGGGTGTATGACCACCGGGCCTCCCCTGTGGCGGGGTCCAGGCCTTCCACTTTTTTCTCTCCCGTCGCCAGAACCGTCGGGCCACTGACAACTGGGCCTTCGGGGGCAGGTCCGGAAATCTCGTGAGTCCACGTCTGGTGCAGATTTGCGGGGACACTCGTGAGCTGATCTTCAGCCTGGGGCGTGCCGTCCGCGGTGGAAAGGTGAGAATGGCGCGCCTCAGATGTCACCCACACGCCGAAAATCCACACGACCACAATGAGCGTGATAACAGCTACTGCAATCCGGTCAGTGCGCGTGGAACGTTCCGCAGGAACCCGGGGCCTGAATCTCTTCATACACTGTGACCTTACGTGTGTTGTCAGCGCCGCCCTCATTGGGCTTCACTGTTGCTTACGGCGTTGGGATCCGACGCTGGGATCGTTACTTACGACGCTGGGACCGCGAGCGAGAATGCGAACGCGATCCGGACCGTGAACGGCGCGACCGCGACTCCGACCGTCGGTGGGGATCGCCTTGACGCCGGTCATCGCGACGCGGGCGCGAGGCCCTCTTCGCGCTCTTCCTCTGCGGGCTGAGCACCTTGGCGCCACCATAGACCGGGCGGGATTCTCCGACACGTTCGTCCACGTCATCGGGGATATTTAGCGCCTCACGCAACTCAGGTGACGTCGAAAACCACTCATCGAGTTCGCCGATGTTGAGGTCGAGTTCGTCGTCAATGACTTTCCATTTGGTGACCTCATCCCAGCCGACGAGGGTCACCGCGGTGCCGGTGTGCCCGGCGCGGCCAGTTCTGCCGATGCGGTGCACGTAGGTCATCGCGTCGTCGGGCACTTGATAGTTAATGACGTGGGTGACGTCGTCTACGTCGATACCGCGGGCGGCAACATCCGTCGCAACGAGAACTTCGATCTTCTTGCTGCGGAAGGCGTCGAGGGACTTTTCCCGCGCGGGCTGCGCCATATCCCCATGGACCGCACCGACGAGGAAACCGCGCTGGGCGAGGTCGTCGGCCACGTCGGCGGCGGAGCGCTTGGTGCGCGTGAAAATGATGGTTCGGCCGCGATTATGCGCCTGCAAAATGGCGGACAAGGTGGCCAGCTTGTTGAGCTTGTGATTCTTGAACGCCACTTGCTTCGTGGTGGCGTGCGTCGTCGAATCATCCGTACCCTCAGCGCGGATATGAACGGGTTTGTTCATAAACGTCCTGGCCAAGGCCATAATCGGGGCGGGCATCGTCGCCGAGAAGAGCATGGTTTGGCGCTTCTCAGGAACCTGCTGGAGGATTTTCTCGATATCGGGGAGGAACCCGAGGTCCAGCATTTCGTCGGCTTCGTCGAGCACCAGAACGGCGACGTGGGAGAGGTCGAGCTCACGGTTCTTGCACAAATCCAGCAGCCGGCCGGGAGTGCCGACGATGCAGTCGGTTCCCTCGCGGAGCTGCGCAATCTGCTTCTCAAAGGGATGGCCGCCGCAAATCGTCGTCACGCGTAGCGAACGATGCTCATCGTTGAAATTCGCCAGGTATTTCGCGGCCAAGGTGAGGTCATCAGAGACCTGGTAGGCCAGCTCGCGGGTGGGGGCGACGACTAATGCCCGGGGCGTTCCGTCGAGCTCGGCGATGGCAGCGTCGTCAAAAATGCGGTCGAGCAGCGGCACCCCGTATGCCAGCGTCTTCCCCATGCCGGTTCGGGCTTGTCCGATGAGATCTTTACCGTCGAGGGCCAGCGGTAGAGTGAGCTCCTGGATGGCGAAGGTGTGCGTGATACCGTTTTCGGCCAGCGCGTCGACGATTTCTGCTGCTACGCCGAGTTCCTCAAACGTCGGGGTTTCGGATTGTGCGGACTCGGCGGGCTGTGATGCCGTGTCGGAAGCGGTCGCATGATCGTTGGCAGGCGCGTTTGTGGAGGCAGTCGCGTCTTTGGGAGCGAAGGTGGCCTCGGGAGTGGTATTGTTCGTCCCCTGATTAGGCGATGCCGTCTGAGGCGCTGCCGAGCGTGATGAACGCCGGACAGCTCTCCGCCGTCGCGATGATGTACGTGCTTGCTGCGAACGCCGCTTGTCCGTCATGGTGGTTATCCTATCGTGGTGCCTACAATGGCCGGTGCTGGGCTGGTGAGGCGTGTTCGCATCTGCCGAAAAATAGCCGTTATGGTGCCGCCATGTAGCCATCATGGTGAGGCCATAGGCGGCATAGAGACAACCCGACGTTGATGATAAGGATTGATGATGGAAATCAAGATTGGTTTTACAGATAACCCCCGTGAGCTGGTCATTAATGCCAAGGGGAAGAAAGAAGAAATCACCACCAAAATTAACGACGCCTTGTCCAAGCCGATCGATGCCAGCGCTGTGCTAAGCATCGACGATGCCAAAGGGCACACCCATTTGATCCGCCGTGCCGCCATTGCCTACGTAGAGATCGGCTCTGAGTCGGCTCGCCCCGTCGGCTTCGCGTAAAACACGCGCCAGCTGCTTTAGCAATCGTGTTTTAGTATTCGTGTTTTAATACCACCCGTTTAGTATCCGCCTGCTGCCTTCGCCTTTCCGTCTACGAGGTTTCCCCAAAGAGTCATTATCGAATGAGCCACAACAACGACGTGAACCGTGACCGCGCCAATGCCGGCCACGCCAATAACTCTGCTATCGACCCCGACGGTCCTGCGCCGATGACACGTACCCCGTTGAAGAAAAAACTTCGGCCGGGCGCGGCCACCCCTGCGGAATCCACGCCAGTGGTGCTGGCCCGTCGATGGGGTTGGGGCGCGTTGGTTATCCCCGTCGTCGCGGTACTTGTCCTGTGGTTGGTTGTTGCCGCGACGACAGGAGTAGGGAATCCGTTTCGGGCGTCGACAGTGCAAGATTCCCCTTTTAGCCAGGGCGATGGTGATGGGGCACAAGGCGATGGGCCGCACGGCTTGGGTGACAATCCGGTTCCGTCGTCGCCGGAGTTGGAAAAAGGCCTGCAGAAGGATTTGCCCAAGGGTGGTCCGTACACCGAGGCTGGTGAGGGGACGTATCGCGCGATCGGTAGACCTGGGATGAAGGTTGGCGAGGGGAAAACCAAGCGTGTGAAATTTGTTATTGAGGCTGAAAATGGGCTCGATACGAATAGCTACGGTGGGGACGATGCGGTCTCGACGATGATTGATAGCACTCTTTCTGATCCGCGGAGCTGGACACACGATAAGAACATCGCGTTTGAGCACATCGATATCGATGACCCCACCCAGACTCCTGATTTGCGTATCCAGATTTCCAGTCCGGAAACCGCCCGTCAGGCCTGCGGGGACAGCATCAAAATAGAAACCAGCTGTTTTACTGCCGCTGGTAATCGTGTTGTTCTCAATGAGGCCCGGTGGGTTCGTGGCTCGGGGGCCTTCAATGGTGATCTGGGGTCGTATCGCGAGTACATGATTAACCACGAGGTCGGGCACGGAATTGGCTACGCTCACCACAAAGCATGTGAAGACGATGGCGGATTAGCGCCTATCATGATGCAGCAGACACTGGGGTTGGCCAATAACCCATTGCATAAGCTGGATAAAGAATCCGCCCAGGTGTACCCCGAGGACAATAAAGTCTGTAAATACAACGCATGGCCGTACCCGCAAGCGTCGAAATCGTAGTGCGTAAGGGACAGAGCGTACTTAAGGATGGAACCCATGACTTCAGCGGAGCCGACACCACTTCATGACATGGCCCCACCGTCGGACCCCATCCTGATGGGCTTCCGGGCGGATCGCGGAACCCCCGAACTCCTGGGGCGCGAATGGGGGTACGGGTGGAAAGTCCAATCCGCCGTTCTTCGGCGCGCGCATCATGCCGATACGGCAATTTGGTCGGCGAAAATGCGGCACAAGTTGAAGCCATCGGGGATCGGTGTTGTTCGACCACTGAGCTCGTCTGATGGGCGCTACATTCTCGGAGGGTGGCACGCGGACACATGGGTACAGGGGCATCCCGCTCCTCGGTTTGATGAAATCGCCGCCGCATCGCTCCTTCTGTCGGAATCGATCGACCAGGCAATGGGGGTAGGCGGAAACGACCGTTTCAGCGAGAACCCACTTCCGCAAATTGACCTCGACGAACGGCCGTGGACGACGCAACACCTCTTCGCCGCAGCTGATCAGGCGGCGTTCTCCGAGGACCCATCGCAGGTGATCGCGCCGGGTCTCGACGTCTCCGCAGTGGCGAGTTCCACCGTTGCTCAAGCATTGGAGTTGGCGTCCTCGGTGGCGGCATTGCGCGACGAGGTGCGGGCCCCTAACCGTGTGGTGTCCTCGGACATGGTCGGGACGACGGTGTTCGATGGGTCCTCTCCGGCCGTCGTGACCGAGATTCCGCCTGTGTTCCATCCGCATGCATGGCCCGTCGCGTTGACCGTCGTCGATGGCATGGCCTGGGGAAATGCCGACGACGGTTTGGCGTCGCGGTGGTCACATCTGCCGGACTTCGACGAAATGATGGTTCGCGCGGTGCTCTATCGATTGTTCGTCCACGCCTTGCATCCCGATGCTAAGGAGAGCTCACTCGTGGGGCTGGGGCGCATGGTTGAGGTCGTCCGTGCGCGTCGCGGTTCTGGGGCGCGTACGTCGTAGGGCAGTGGTTGCGTCGAGCGTTTCTAGGTGACGTGAACAAAAAATGATCTAGCGTGTCCTAACCAAGTGCAATAATCAGCACCATGTTGACATCGACGCCTACACGGAGTCCGCTCCACATCCACCCGACTAAAGAAACTGCCGCTCACACTGAATTCCAGTGGCAGGGGACAGCATCGGACGTTATCAACTCAGCAGGCTCTTCATCAGGGACTTTTGTGGTAAAAGGCGGACCCGGTGCCGGGCGTTCGTCGTTTTTACGGGATGCTGCCCGGGCAGAGATTATGGCCGGCACAAATCCGGATTCGATCTTATTTCTCACTGCGTCGAAAGAGGCTGCTGTACGGACTAATCGGTGGCTTTTAAGTGCAATCGAACAAGGATTCGATAATGATACTGCGATAGAGAGAGTGTTTTCCGGATCGATCGCCCGGTCGGTGCACTCGTTTGCTTTTGCTATATTACGCCATCAAGCGGCGCATACACCGGGACTGCTTGCTCCGCGCTTGTTAACAGGTGCAGAGCATGACTCTCTGGTTCGTGACATGCTCCGTGAGCACAGCGAAAGAGGGGCGGATATATGGCCAGAGCGGTTGCGACCTGCTCTGACAACTCTTGGTTTTGCCCGTCAGCTCCGGGACTTTTTGCTGCGTGTGGCTGAGCGGGGGTGTACATCGAAGGAACTTCGGCAGTATGGCCAGGATTGCTCTCGTGATGAATGGAGTGCTGCCGCTGACTTTTACGATGAGTATCGGGCCACGGCTCGCCTCATGGGGTCGAATGCTCTTAACGCGTCAGAGCTTGTCCGCGCCGCAGTTGATGCCCTTGATAATGATGAAGAATTAGCAGAGTCGTTAAGCTTCGATGTCATTCTTATCGACGATTCCCAGTTCTTCGATCCCCTGTCGTCAGAGTTGGTGGAACGCTTCCGATCTCGTGCGCGGCTAACGCTAGTTGCTAGCGAGCAATCAGAATCAGTGTTTCGATTCCGTGGTGGCAGCACGACGTACGCGGACAAACTGGCGAAAACAGAAAATACTATCGATTTGCCGGGGAGCAAACGACTGGCTCCTCCAGTAGCCGAACTGGCTGCCCGCGTAGCCGACGCGACCCGCCATCCCGAAAGCTTAAGGTGGGCGAAAGAAATCCGTCATCAGGACGCCGAGTGGTTATCCCACCATAGTGCCGAGCCTGGTGACGCCCATGTGCGGGTTCTCGTTTCACCATCGGCCGAGGTTGCTGCGGTGGTGGATCGCGTTCGGCGCGCCCATATCGTCGATAAGATTCCGTGGAAAGACATTGCCGTTATTGTTCGTTCGAAGGGGCAAGCTGCACCGATGAGGCGGGGTCTGTTGGCGGCGGGGGTGCCAGTAGCTGATGATCCCACGGAGATTGTCTTGTCTGAGCAACCGATGGTTCGGGCAATTCTTCAAGCTGTCAGGTGCGCGGTTGGTGAAGACCTTACAAACGACGAGCTTGAACGAATGGTCCTCAGCCCGATCGGTGGCGGAGACCCCATTACCTTCCGCCGTATTTTGCGTGGTCTTCGGCGTGGGTTCATGAAAGTTGAGTTTGGTAATCCCGTAAGAGCGGCTGAACTGACGGCCATGATTACGACCGACGATGAAGATTACGCCCGCTCGGTTTTTCGCGCGATTGATGCCCTGCGGTTCATTCTCTTAGGTGGTGAGCTTATTGATCTCACAGAGAACCTCACTGCCCGGGAAAAAGATCTGATCATGCGGGTGCGCAGTGTCATTCAAGCTGGTCAGAAAGCTTTCCACGACGGTGAGAGTGTTGAGGCAATCTTATGGGCGGTATGGGATGCAGCTGATTTGTCGGAAGCGTTGGCTAATCAATCGCTACGGGGCGGTGCTGTGGGATCGATGGCCGACCAGCATTTGGACGCTGTCATGTCTTTATTTGACGCCGCTGGGGATTATGTCGAACGTCATCCACACAGCACGATAACCTCATTTGTTCGATTTATCGTGGAACAAGAATTACCGACGGGGGCCCGTGATAGACGGGGACCTGTTCGAGAAGCGGTCGACGTGTCTCCGGCCCACGCCACCGTAGGAAAAGAGTGGGATACCGTCGTCGTTGCTGGTTTACAGGAAGATGTATGGCCGTCGCTGTCCGAGACGGGAACTATTTTTCGACAAGAAGAATTTGTTGATTTCCTAGATCGTGGTGTTGAACCAGGGCGTCCCGAGAATAGGCGTGGCCGCTATGACGATCGTTTGGCTGAAGAGCGCCGCCTATTCTTGGTAGCAGTGACACGCGCACGTCGATCCTTGTTGGTCACAGCTGTAGGACCTCATGTTTCGGATGATGGAACAGTTGATAGCGATGCAGATACCCGCTCTCGTTTCTTGGAGGAGATTTCTGGCGGTCATGGTTTAGTGAGTTCGGACGTTGAGAACGATACTGAGTCCTCAGATAGTGCTGACTTACGAACTCTTAAAAGCGCTGGTGGAGCGCACACTCAGTCTCCGCTGTCAACGCTCCCAGAATGCGAATTTCCACGAGTTTTATCACCGGATTCCCTCATTGCTGAGCTTAGGCGCGTAGTTGAGTCCGAGGACGCACCTAGCCATGAGCGGCACCACGCTGCACGGCAACTAGCCCGTCTGGCTTTAGCTGCAGGTGACGCTCCTTCCCGGGAATCCGTGATCACCGCGGCTAACCCTGATCATTGGTGGGGTGTTCAGGAGTTATCGACAACTGAGAGTCTGCATGACCCTGAGACTGCGTACTTTATTAGTCCATCTCAGGTGGAAAGGTACCTCGAATGCCCGCTTGAGGCTTTTCTACAGAGCGTCGAAACCTCAGGTCGTGATACTAGTGCAACCCTGCTAGGCACATTAACCCACATGGCAGCTGAGGCTATGGAGCGCGGGGTTGATGAGGGGGACGTTCGCGATGTCTTTTTAGCGACAGTACCTCGTCTTTTAGGGGCTCTTACGTGGAAAAAGGGCGATCAAATTGATAAGTGGACGGACATGTTCGACCGTCTGGTGGAAAAGCTACATCTTCGATATGCGGCTGTAACCGGTCACGCAGAGGTTGAACAAGTAATTGAGTCCCTCATCGGCCAGACAAACTCAGGCGACGATGTCTATGTCAGAGGGAAGATTGATCGTCTCGAAATCAGTGACGATGGAAAGTACTACATCATCGATTTCAAAACAGGTAATCAGGTAGCGAGCGATATACCTGAGAATCCACAACTCAAGACTTATCAGACCGCGGTGGCCAAATCGGTAGATCAGCAGAATACCAGCTCCAGCTCTGTGTCCTCTCCGCCTTCGTCTCATATGCCGGAGAAAAGCTCAGCGGACAATTGTTTGGCAGGCGCTGAACTTATTTATCCGCATAAAAAACCGCGGAAGCCTACTGTCCAGGACCCGTTGACTAACGACGACGTTAACGCTTGGGCAAGGCAGCTCGTTGATCTTGCACTTGTTATGGCGGGCCCGTACTTCGCTGGCAGTGCTGATTCTCAACCCGATCAGAGCTCTCGCTCTCGTTCTCTGAGCCGTGTGCTAGTCGGAAAATCCGCGTTGGCTCCGAGTTTCACCCCGTCGAATATCGAAGACGCGGATTAGCTCTATTTCGAGGTCTACGTCTTCGATGGTTAGCACTATTTTCCATCAAACATACTTGTGAACACCGTTGTTAAAAAGATTGGACGATATCACCATGTCCCACATTCTCGATGGGATTGTCTTTCACGCGAAAGACATTGCTGAGGCGTTACACCGCCCTGCACCAACACGCGAGCAAACCGCTGTTATTGAGGCAGATTTAGAGCCACAGCTCATTGTCGCGGGCGCAGGTGCTGGAAAGACTGAGACCATGGCAGCACGTGCGGTCTTTCTCGTCGCTAATGGATGGGTTTCCACGGACCAAATACTGGGCTTAACATTCACCCGAAAAGCTGCGGGTGAACTTAATGCTCGTATTCGTCACCGTCTCACTCAACTGGCAGCGAGCGACCTCATCCAGTCACTTCCGCCGAATGACCAACGCCGGAAAAACATGCAGGATATCCAGCAAACGGTCGTGACCTATGACTCCTTTATGCAGAAGGTCGTTCATGAATTTGGTCTCCTCTTGCCTATCGAACCAGCTGCTCAAGTGGCTGATGGTCCGGAACAATGGTTAACCGCTAACCGAGTCATCAGCGATATCGGATACAAGGATGAGATTGATGACTGTAGCTTTTCACAGGCACAATCCACGGCCAGACAATATATGCTCGAGCTGTCTGAAGCGATGGACAACCACCTGGCGACTCCTCAACAAGTGATTGGCGAATCCCGGGCATTTATTGACAATGTCGTGAACGCAGAAGGAGTTATCTCTACACGCGGTGCAAACCGCGGCAGGTTGAAAAGCGATGTAAGTAAACTTTGTACACCTCATGAAGATCGCTTGATGCTTCTGAAGTATCAGCAAGAGTTCTATAAGAGACTCTCTGACAAACTGCTGATGACGTATGGACAAATTACTGCAAAAGCTACGCAGCTAGTCCGAAAGTACCCCGAGATAGGACGGGAATTACGCACGCGGTACCGAGCTATTTTCCTTGACGAGTATCAGGACACCAACCACGCGCAGCATGCTTTTTTAAGTAGTCTTTTTGGTTCTCAGTCTGACTTAGCAGACACGGGTTCAATCGATAAACCTGTTGGGGTGACAGCGGTGGGGGACCCGATGCAAAGTATCTATGGTTTTCGTGGTGCAAGCCCCGGCAACTTGTATCAATTCCTGGATGATTTTCCCCGGTATCAGGGTGGTGTTCTTGTCCCCTGTGAAAAGAGGGCTCTCTCTCAATCATTTCGCAACCCGGATGAAGTACTCGAACTAGCCAATGCTGTATCGCACGATGCCTTGTCTGGTGGGGAAGGCTGTGGCTTTGATGCTGTTGAAGCTGACTCTTCGGCACTTGTACCGACGTTGAGTAGCGGTAAAAAAGGTAGCGCTGGGGTCGTCTCCGTGAAATGGGCTCTAGATGAGCGCGATGAAGTCGAGTGGGTTGCCGACGTTTTTGAACAGGAATACCGATCTGCGATGCAGAATAAGTCACAAGGTGAGCCAACTAAGCCATTTACAGGCGCGATCCTTGTGCGAAAAAACGACCACATAACCCCATTTGCTGAAGCTCTTATGAGGCGGGGCATTCCCGTTGGTATGTCGCCAGACTCACTCTATGACATCCCCGAAGTTAGGGAGGTTTTGTCTGTACTGCGAGTAGTGGTTGATCCAAGTGATGATGAAGCCACGCTCGAAGTGCTGAGTAGTCCGCGATGGCGGATGGGAACCCGGGATATTAAGGCACTCAGTAACCGGGCCAAGGACCTTGCTCGGGGATCCGACAATCAATCCGGGTCGAGGAAATCGAAACACAAAGAAATTGATTCCATCGAAGTATTTGAAGAAAAAGCTAACGAGCTTGAACTTCCGGGAGATGGAACTGAAGTTAGTCTGGCTGATGCAATTGCAGACCTTGGAATATCATCAGGCCAGGGGAATGAATCGGCCTTCAGCGATGAAGGGCGCATGCGGGTACAGGCATTATCAGCTGAACTGCGGTGGCTGCGTCGGCAGAGTATGACGGTGCCGCTTCCGGACCTTCTTGCCCAAATTGAGAGCACCTTAAGCATCAGAACTGAGGTGCTTGCTCGCCAAGATCCGTCCGAGGACGGGGCTGCGGGAACCATTCACCTTGATCGACTACGTGATGTCGCCGAAGACTTCACAGCACGTGGGGGAAGTACACAGGAATTTCTCGAGTACCTAAGAGCGGCGGATGAGGCACCGGGAACGACTATAGAAGCCGGAGAAGTCTCTGTTCATTCGGATCAGGTTCAAATTCTCACTGTTCACAGTGCGAAGGGATTGGAATGGGATGTCGTTGCTGTTCCGTTTTGTGATGACTCCACGTATAACAGTCCAGATCTAAGTTCAGGTTCGAAGCAGAAGAAGGGGAAGAAAAAAGGAAACTGGACCGGGACGTGGCTGCGAAGCTCGAAAATCCTCCCCTCCGCGCTCCGAGGCGATCCCCGTTCACCCGCTAACCCACTAGGCTTCCCCGTATTCAAGGACACCGAGCTGGCGACATGGAAGGACATTCAGTCGGCAGAAAAAGAATATAAAAAAGAGATTGAGAGCGTTGACATAAGGGATTCTGATTTCCTCTTTTACGTAGCCATCACTAGGAGCGCGCGCCGACTGCTTGTTTCCGGGCACAGCGTTAACCCGGCTAGCAAAAACTACCTTCAGAAGTCACACCGCTTCCTTCAGGTCCAGAACATCGTCGCAGGCAAATTGGGCATTGACGTCAATGCGCGTTTCGAAGAACTCCAAGCAACTCATGCAGACGAGCCACTCCGCATTACAGCAAATTCCGGCGGAGAGCACCCAACGTGGAGCATCGACCTCACGGAACCGCCTTTAGAGACCGCGAGTGATGAACCTCAGAGTGAAGCTCCTATATGGCCATCCGATCCGCTAGGAGAGCGTCGTGAATCCGTCGACAAAGCAGCTGAGTTAGTACGGGCAGCTATGGAAGATCTCAAGGCTGAGTCTGCTGACCCCGGAAAGGGCTACACGCCACAGGCGGACCCCGGTACTTTGTCCGCCACGTGGGAAAATGAGACCACAGCACTGATTGAAGAAGCACGAGCCGCCTACACGAGCCACACCGATGTTCCCCTCGGGTTGGAGTTGACGACCTCGGAAATGATGCTAGCGTCAGTTGACCCCGAAGCATTTGCGCGTCGTCGTGCTCGGCCGGTGCCCTTCAAACCCAACCCATACGCCAAGAGAGGCACGGCATTTCATAACTGGTTGGAGGCAGAGCTGGGCGGTGCATCTGCGCTCATCGACGATGATGAATTGCTAGGAGCAATGGAGGATAGCGACGACGATATTCCTATCTCTCAGCCCGAACTCGATCGCCTCAAAAAAGCATTTATGAAGTCACCATGGGCTGGGAAAACAGCGTGGGACGTTGAACGCCCATTCACCCTGAACCTGGGAGGCTACTTCATTCGTGGCCGCATGGATGCCATCTTCAAGAGCGAGAAGAATGGCACACCAGAATGGTTCATCGTCGACTGGAAGACCGGTAAGAAACCTACTGGTCAAGATATGAAAAGAGCAGAGATCCAACTCGCGATGTATAAAGAAGCCCTGCGCCGACAGTTAGCTGACACAGGCATACCGAACGCCACTATCAGGGCAGCTTTTCACTACGTCAGGCTCAACGAGACCTACGAACCCACTGACTTACCATCCCCGGACGAACTCGCTCAGAGTGTCCTTTCTACACTGGACGACTCAGATAATGAACAATCTGGCGATAGTATGCAGTGAGTAACCGTGTGAACGTGCGACGTAATGGGGGAGGACAGTTTGCACCTGCCCCTGAAATTAGCCACGTTCCAAGCCAGCACAACGACCACCAGCGAGTAAGGAGAACGAAACGCCATGCGGGTGATGCATAATGCGTGAGCGCTTCAAAGTGCGCGGGGACCAGGCACCCCTCAACAATTTGCCCGTGCATGCGCTGGTCAACATCGTCCGAATCCCCTCGCAAGCACCGCTGAGCCCGTGGTGGTTGATCGTCCGCCGATTCTTCTACGCCCTGGTCCTGCTCCTTGTGGCGTCGGTCATTTGTTGGTTGGACAAAGACGGGTACTCAGAGCACCTGACCTTCATCGATGCGCTGTACTATTCCACTGTTTCGTTGACGACAACAGGGTATGGCGACATCACGCCCGTCACAGAAAACGCGCGCATTGTCAACATCCTCGTTATCACACCAATGCGTATCGTATTCCTGGTCTTATTGGTCGGTACGACGCTGTCCGTCTTGACCGAAGCATCCCGTCGAGCATTACAAATCCAAAGGTGGAGGAGACAATTGCGCAACCATACCGTCGTCGTCGGCTACGGCACCAAAGGCCGATCCGCCGTCTCTGCCCTCGTTGAGGACGGGGTCCCCCCGAACCAGATCGTCGTCGTCGATACCGACAAAGACTCCTTGGCCGCTGCCGAAAACAGAGGCCTCGTGACGGTCAACGGGTCCGCCACCAAAGCCGACGTCCTCCGCCTGGCGGGTGTGTCGCGGGCCCGGTCCGTGGTTGTCGCACCCAACATGGACGACACCGCCGTCCTCGTCACGCTATCGGTCCGCGAAATTGCCCCCTCCGCCACCATCGTGGCTAGCGTTCGAGAATCGGAAAACGTCCACTTGGTGCGGCAATCGGGCGCAGACTCAGTCGTCATTTCCTCCGAAACCGCGGGCCGAATGTTGGGCCTGGCCACCATGACCCCCTCCGTTGTGGAAATGATGGAAGACCTGCTCAGCCCCGACGAAGGATTCTCCATCGCCGAACGCGTCGTACGAGACGACGAAGTCGGCGGCCATCCCAGGAACCTCTCCGACATCGTGCTCGGCGTGGTGCGGTCCGGCGAGCTGTACCGCATCGATTCCCCCGAAGCCAACGTCGTCGAACAGGGCGACCGGCTGCTCTACGTGCGGCGCGTGTACCCCGCCGAAGGCAGCGACGGGCAGGGAAATACCCCGCGCAACCCCAGTGCGAAAAATGTGAAACCGCGCAAGTCCGGGGCGGAAAAGAAATAACAGGATCCTACGACGATGGCCAACCATGGGAAGGAGAAGGATGGCCTCTTTTCGTGGCCCCCGCGGTGGGGCAGGGAATCGCCTTAACCTCTCACTCGAGGAACTCGATTCCGACCAATACGAAGCGGCAACAGCCCCACGAGGCCCCCTCGCCATCATCGCCGGAGCAGGGACGGGCAAAACGCGCACGATCACCCATCGCATTGCCTACCTGATCAACCAAGGGTTTGTTACTCCACAACAAGTTCACGCCGTCACCTTCACCACCAAAGCCGCCGAAGAAATGAGAGAGCGCCTCCGCATCATGGGGGCAGGCGCAGTCCAAGCACGAACATTCCACGCCGCAGCCCGCAAACAGCTCTCCTACTTCTGGCCACGAATAGCCGGCGACCTGCCGTGGCGAATCCTTGACGACAAATTCCGCATGGTGTCCAGGGCGCTCCGCCACACCGGAATCAAAGCCGGGAAAGACACCATCCGCGACGTCATCGGCGAAATCGAATGGTCCAAAGCCAGGCTGATCTCCGCCGCCGACTACGAAAAACGCGTCGAACAACTCCACCGCGAACCCCCCATTTCGGCAGACAAAGTTGCCGACGCATACCGCGTCTACGAAGACATCAAAGCGACACCCGACGGTGTCTTTCTCGATTTCGACGACCTCCTGCTCTACGTCGCCGGCGCCATGGAAAACCTGCCGGAAGTCGCAGAAGAATTCCGCGCACGCTACCGAAGCTTCGTGGTCGACGAGTTCCAGGACGTCACGCCCCTGCAACAACGCGTGTTAGACGGGTGGTTAGGAGACCGCGACGATATCACCGTCGTCGGAGACGCAAACCAAACGATCTACTCGTTCACTGGTGCGGATCCGTCGTTCCTCCTTCGGTTCCCTCGACGCTTCGAGAACGCCACCGTCGTCCGGTTGCAGCGCGATTACCGCTCCACGCCGCAAGTCGTCGGGCTGGCTAATAAAGTCATTTCCCAGTCACGCGACGAGGTGTCGACGGCTGACTTCACGCTCGAAGGGCAGCGCCCCGCCGGCCCGGAACCAGTATTCGAAGAATTCGACGACGAATCCCTGGAAGCCGCCGTCGTGGCGCGCAGGATTCGGCGGCTCATCGATTCCGGTGTTCCGCCGTCGGAAATAGCGATACTGTTCCGCCTCAATGCGCAGTCGGAGAAGTTTGAGCACGCCCTGGACGAGGCCAACATTCCGCACCATGTCCGCGGGGGAAAGAGCTTCTTTGACCGCGCTGAGATCACTGGGTCGTTGGCGGCATTAGAGCGGCTGGCCAGTGCACAGATGGAGTCGGGGACCATCCACACCGGCGACGAGCTTATTTCTGACATCAAGGCCGTCTTGGCTCGGCAGGGATTGTCCACGCGAGCCCCGGCGGGCGAACGAGCACGTGAGAGGTGGGAATCGTTATCCTCCCTCTACCACCTGATTGTGGATATCGTTCACGCCTCGCCCGGCGCGGATATGCCCGCCGTGATGAGCATCCTCCGCGAACGTGCCCAATCGAACCGGCCCCCAGCAGGGGCAGAAGGCGTCACCTTGGCGACGATTCACGCCGCCAAAGGCCTGGAATGGGACGCCGTCTTTGTCGTTGGCCTCGTGGAGGGAACACTGCCCATTCGACAAGCTATCGCGCTGGGTTCGTCGGCGATCGAAGAAGAACGTCGGCTGCTGTACGTGGCGGTGACCCGTGCGCGTGAGCATCTGCAACTGAGCTGGTCACTGGCCCGCGAGTCCGGGGGTCGGGCGTCCCGGAAACGCACGCGGTTCCTCGACGGCATCGCGCCGACGTCGAAGAGTACGGCTGACCGCCCGCGGAAAGGAAAGCGCAGCTCACGGCTGTGTTCGGAGTGTGGGGCCACGTTACAAACCCCGGCCGAGAAGGTGATGGGGCATTGCGCCAAATGTGGCGGTGACGTTGATGCCGAGCTGGTTGACGCTCTGCAGCGCTGGAGGTCGCGGCGGGCGCACCAGCAGGGAACACCCAGCTACACGGTGTTTAGCAACGCCACCATGATGGCCATTGCTGAGCAGCAACCATCCACCGCGGAAGAACTCCTGGACATCAGCGGTATTGGCCCCGCGAAACTGGAACTCTACGGGGACGATATTCTCCGCATCGTTGCTGAATCAACGTAAGGCGGAGGATCGGCGTAACCAGCCGGTCGCAATGTCAGTTTCACTGCGCTTGTTATTGCCACCGCGGACCGATAATGCCACACACAGGGCAATGAGGGTCCCTGGCAATCGGCGACCTCACGACCTCCATTGTCCGAGGATTCATACTTACCGACGCGCCCACCGTCGGCGGGGCCGGGAGAGACGGAACAGCAAGCCAGTCGTTAAACGCCGACCATTGCGCCGCGATGATCCCGCGGGCGACAGTGACCATCTCATGCGTGAGCGTCAGTGTGTCAGTACGGCGGCCAGAGATCGCCTCGTCGACCAGGTCAGGAGATACCGTCACCATATGCATGCACAGTGGGCACCCGGTGACATCACCCGCTGGATGCGCAGGCGACCCGGTCATAGCAGGGCCGATCCTGAGCGCACCATCGCGAACGGTTACGAATAAATACGGCTCATTGACGGCGGCGAGCAGGCCAGGGGAGGGCGTTGCCACCGCAACGATGCTCGCCCAAGGGGCACTGCGTTCCGAGTTCCCTGGCTCGGACGGCTCATCCGGCTTAGGCAAGCCGGGCGAGCCCATGTGGGACGCCAGAATCCCGTCGGAAGTTTCAACAATAATGGGCGAAAGCACGGACTGACCAGGAAATATATCGCCAAGAACATGAGACAATGGCTCCACGGCAATGATCCTGTGCGGGGGAGTGAGGCTCGTTCTGCTTTGCCCGGGCCGGACACTCCCGGCGACAAGCAAAGGAGTGCGCAAAAGTTCGTCGATAAGTGTGAGCGCGAAAGATCGGGATACCGCCTGCTCGATTCTGCTGATTATTGCTGAGGTTGGCTGTGGGGATGAACAAGTGAGGAGTGCTCGGGCGACGCGCTGGGCGGTGGGTCGGTCGGCCATAGGAATCACGACCGAGGTGGAGGTGTCCGCACCGATGCGCAGCCACCCGTCAGGGCGAACAAACACGCGGGTTCCGGATGATAAACAGATAGTGTGTGGCCACCTCACGGTGCTCCCCCTCGGCTTGTGAACTATTCATTCGTGTGAATTCCCCCGGCTGCGCTCCAGCACAGCGCTATGTGTAGTGTACCGGCAGCCCTCCGACCACACTGTAGAGTGAAACTATGCCCCACAGAGTCAAGCGAGACGTCGCTGCGGTCGTGGAGGACTTTGCGCCAGAGGTGGAAATTCGCCTGTCGTCGCGGAGGAAGAAAACATTGTCCGCCCGCCGTGAGTCCGGCCGGATCGTCGTCATGGCACCGGCGCGGATGTCGGCTGCATCGTTGCGTGATTCTGTGGAGTCGCTCGTCCGCCGGGTGGAGAAGAAGTCCTCCGTCGCGGATAAGTCGGATGAGGATCTGTACCGCCGGGCCCGTCGTTTGAATGCGAAGTATTTGGAGAACCGCGCGGAGTGGACGGATATCCGGTGGGTGACCAATATGGAGCGCCGCTGGGCGTCATGTTCCACGGATACGGGGCGGATTCGGATTAGTCATTATCTGAAGGACGTTCCCGATTACGTCCTTGACCAGGTTATTGTTCACGAGCTGGTGCACACGTTCATTCCGAACCATTCGGCGGAGTTCTGGGCGTGGGCGCATCGCGTGGATTATTGGGAGCGTGCCGACGGCTACTTGGAGGCTTACCAGCGGTGGGGCCGTGGAGCCGGTCAGTCTTAGTACCAGCCCTAGTATTACCGACGACGGTCCGCGCCGTTTTATTACCGACGACGTCCCACGCCTAGTTATCCGCGCCCGGTTGAACGTCGACCTAAGCTGTGCGTCCGGTGTGGCGTCGGGCACTAAGCCCCGTCATGATCATTTGTGTGGCCAGAATAGCGCCGACACCTTCACCGCATCGGAACCGAAGAGCGAGCAGAGGCTCCAACCCCAAGTGCGTAATGACGGTGCGATGCGCGATCTCGCGGCTCACATGGCCCGCGACCAGGTGTGATTGAACCGCGGGATTAATCTGCACCGCAGCCAACGCGGCCACAGAAATGGCGAGTCCATCGAGGACGACGACATGGTGATTATCCAATGCACCCAAGCACAGCCCGGTCGTGACCGCGAACTCGGGCCCACCGAACTCGGCAAGAGCATCAATGGGAGAGGATGGGTGAACGCGTGACAGGGCCTGCCGGGCCACCTCACGTTTCCGATCCATCATGGCGGTATCGGAGTGGGCACCAATACCGACGGCATCCTCCACATCAAGCCCGGTGAAATGCGCTGCCAAAATGGAGGCGGGAGTGGTGTTGCCGATCCCAACCTCGCCGACCGCAAACAACGTCGGTTCAGTGAATTCGCCGGCGAGTTTCCATCCATAGTCAATCAACGCGCGGGTATCCGCGAGGGATAAGGCCGGAGTCGTAGCGATATCCCCGCGATCATCATGAGCGTGGACATAACGAATAGCGTGGGCAGAATCGTCGCGGTCCTCGCGAGCCTTACGGTCACTTTGGCCCTCACGCCCCGAATCACCGTCAGCCCCCGCGTCGATAAGAAGTGACGGTATTCCCGCCCCCGCGGCCGTCGTCACACCGAGGCTCTCACCGACCACTGACGCATCCATAATTTCCCGCGTGACGGACGGCGAAAACGACGAGACCCCATGTTCTGTCACGGGATGGTCAGCCCCAATAAGAATGTGCTGAGCCGTGTGAATATCACCAACCGCGGCGACTTTATCCATAGTTGTATCCAGGATCCCCAGCGAACCGGGCGGAGTCAGCAGCTGGTCGGAAGAATCGTGAGCTGCGACAACATGAGCCTGGTCCGGCATGTGACCATCACCGGGAGTCGCGATCGCGTTCGCCGGCGACGCAGCCCCCTCACGCCAGCCATTCCGCATAATGAGGTTCTCAACGGGAAGTTTCTTGGACCACGCACGCCGCTCGAGCCCAGGCGAAGGCGGGCGCTCGTCGGGCCACCCCAAGCACATCCACCCCAGCGTTTCAACGCCCTCGGGCAGATGCAGCAGTTCGGCCAGGTCATCGGGGCGGAATAACGTCACCCACCCCATACCGAGCCCGTAGGCCCGCGCCGTCAGCCACATGTTCTCGATGGCCGTCGCACAACTCCACAGGTCGGTATCAATAAAAGTGTTACGCCCCAAAACCCCGGAGGCAGGGGTCCGTCGATCACAGGCCACCACAATTCCCAGCGGTGCTTCCTTAATCCCGTCGAGTTGCAGGTCAAGCAGCCGCTGTTTTCTATCGGGTGTCAGCAGTTCGGCTTGTTTGAGCTTTTCGACGTCAGCCAGCATGGCTGCTTTATCCCGCAGAGCTGGATCATCGACGATGATGAACCGCCACGGCTGGCTATGCCCAACGCTAGGTGCAGCGTGACCAGCGTCGATGATAGTTCGCACAAGATGCTCAGGCACCCGTTCAGGGCGGTAGCGACGTATATCGCGCCGGGCCCCGATCACGCGATCCAATGCAGCACGCACGTCGTCTGGCAACGCCCATCCGTCGGGCTTTTCAGCGCGCTCGGCGGCTGAGGTTGTATCGCCTATGACGGGTGTTGGGCGTTCCCATCGACGGTCCGTATTCATGTGCTGCGTGTCTTCCACTGTGAATGTCTAGTGCGAATAATCAGTGCGTATATCTAGTGCGAGTGACTATTTCTCGTCGCCGGAGCCATCCTTGCCGGACCCATCGTCACTGGCCCCGTCGGCGTCGGCCCCGTGATCGCCCGCGTCGTTACTAGACCCGCTGCCGGACCCATCTCCGCGTGCATCACTACCAGCCGCATTACCGGACTGCTCATTGAGCTCGCGCTCGAGCTTCTCAATTTCGCTAATGGGGTTGAACTCGTCGTCGTCCGATTCGCCCAGGATACCGTCGATAAACTCGGCCGGGTGAGCGATATCGTCAGCCGTCGGAAGGAAGTCGGGGTGGTCCCACACGTGGTCACGTCGATCCATACCCACCGCAACAGTGAGCCGCCGCCACAGTTCGGCCGCTTCGTCGGCGTGGCTAGCAGAGAAGTCCAGCCCAGTGTTCCCCGCCATGTTCTCCAGCCCCGGCTTCATCGCGCGTCGCGCTGACCAGGACTTTTGGATCGACTCCATCACCGGAATGCGGTCGAAGAGCGCGTCGGCAAGAACATTGTCCACCCAGCCCTCGACGAGGGACAACATGGTGTCCAACTGGATACCCGCGTGCTCGTTCGACGCAACAATCTGCGGCGAAAGATCCATATTCTGAATCTGCTGGAACATGTCCTGCATCCGCGCCGGGTCCGAAAGCGCCTCGGGGTCAATGGACCGTGAGGCTTCTTCCATTGCCGACGTATCCAGCGACAGTCCACGCGAATACGTTTCGACGGCCAGAAGCAGCCGCTCCTCGAGCCACGGAACGTACGCGAAGAGTCGCTGGTGGGCTAGTTCGCGGGCGCAGAGGTAAATAAGAACCTCACGCTTGGGCTTGTTAAATTCCTCGGCAAGAGTGTCCAGCTGGCCGGTGAGTAGAGCACTGCCATGTTTTTCGTCCAGGGAGAATCCCCACTCGGACACGCTCGTGACAGAGGTGGCGATATCGCCCAGGATGCGCCCCAGCTGCATCCCCATATTCATGCCGCCGACCTGGGCTAACATGCCAAGCAGCGAACCAGCCATCTGCTTCGCCTCTTCGGGGAGAGCGTCCTTCTGCGCCTCATTCAGGCTCTCTGCTACCGGACTAATAAAGCGTTTCCACGTGGGAAGCGTCCGGGATAACCATTCCGACGGATCCCACACTTCAGGGACCTTCCCGTTGCTCGGCAAAATCGTCGCATTGCTCAGCCACAATTCGACCAGGCTGGTGGAGTCCTCGACAGCTTTCTGATCAGACTGCCGGACAGGCGTCGGGTTGGATTGCTTAATGGTCTGGCGAGCAATCTTATCGGCCATCGCGAAATTGATGGGGCCCTTGGCATCGGGAGAGTTCATCGACGAACCCATCCCCGACAGCATCGTCCCGAACTGGCTAAGAATGTCACCTAAACCGCCCTGACCAGAGGATCCGCTCACGGCGAAACCACCGGGGAAGGCGCTAAAACCGGGTATATCGCCACCCGATCCGCCGCCCATATTGAAGAAAGCCTCAAAGGGGTTACCGCTGCCGCCAGGGGAGCCACCGTCATTGCCACTATCGCCGCGGTTGCTATCCCCGCGGCCATTGTTTCCGCTAGGGGAATTACCCTGGCCGCTATCGCCGTTCTGGCTATTGTTGTTCTGGTCGTCGTTTCTGTCGTTACGGTCGTTATTGTCGTCGTTGTTCGAAGAAAAACCGAAGCCGTGGTTACTCATACCCTCTACGGTACCGGCTCTGGAAAGCATCTCTCCACATGCTATTAGCGAACGGCCCTCGTCGGTGCTGGTGCGGCATCCGGTACGCTTGATCGCTGTGAGTCTGCGCAACAAGACAATTATTCTCGGTGCAATTCCCGTGGTTGCGTCTGCTGTTGCACTGAGTTTGACGGAAATTCCCGGCACCTCGGTTGACCTTTCTGTGCCCTATGCTGCAGAAGGTCCCGGCCCGACGTTTAACACGCTGGGCACAACGGGCGGCAAGAATGTCGTCGACATTTCGGGAACAAAGACCTATCCGACGTCGGGCCACTTGAATATGACCACGGTGTCGGTTCGTCATGGGATGTCGCTGCCCCAGGCGATCACGCGATGGGCGACGACGAATGACACATTGGTTCCGATTGAGCAGATTTTCCCCGCCAATCAGTCGCCGGAGGAAGTGAATAAGGAGAATCAGGCCGCGTTTGCGTCGTCGGAAAATAATGCGACGTCCGCGGCGATGAAGTACCTTCATCGGCCGATGGCGGTCACGGTGATGTCTCAGCCCGAGGGGTCCGACGAGATCCGCAAAGGCGACATCATTGAGGGGATCGACGGTCAGAAGATTGCGCAGCCGCAGGACCTGGTCAAGGCCGTGCGCAGCCACAAGGTGGGGGATCGGGTCACTCTTCAGGTGCAGCGCGATGGCAAATCTCAGGATGTCTCCGTTCCCGTGCGGCAAGGGGAGTCCGATGACGCTCCGATTCTGGGGATCACCATCAAACAAGAGCCTGCCGACGGGACGACGATCGACTATCACCTCGACGACATTGGTGGCCCGTCAGCGGGACTGATGTTTACGTTGGCCGTCGTCGACAAGTTGACTCCCGAGGACCTCACCGACGGGAAATTCATCGCGGGAACGGGAACCATCGACGCTGATGGGGACGTCGGACCGATTGGTGGAGTCTCCCACAAGATCGACGCCGCGAAGAAGGCGGGGGCGACGATGTTCATGACTCCGTCCGACAACTGTGCGGAGGCAATGTCGGGCGACCATGATGGCGTTGTTCTGGCGAAGGTCAATAACCTTTCCGACGCAGTGACCGCGTTGAAAGAGGTCAAAGCCGGCAAGAAGCCGACGACCTGTTCCTAAAAAGATCTGTTCTTGAGTGGGGTAGTGGACGTAGCATCATGGTCATATAAGTCGAGGATCATGGTGGACGTCATGCGTGTTCGTCTTTGACTCCTCAATGAGTACACTTATATCGCCATAACTAAATCGGTCTAGTCCGACGTGTGTCGGGACCCGTGGTGGAACCCGCGCAGAACCCGTGCAGGAACCCGCGTGTCGGACTAGGCCGGGGTGCTCGGCGAACCACCAAAGGAGTCAACGTGCGAGAACATCCATCTGACGGAAGCCAACCTATTAAAGGCGCCGGTAAGTCAGCCGCTACGGTGGCTCGAACACAGCGAACATCTCATAGCGACAACGACGTCGCCCCCGCTGTCATTGCCGACGATATCGCCCTGTCCGCCGCGGAGGGCCGCGTCTTCGGCCACCTGAGTTTTACCGTTCCCGGTAGCGGATTGACTATTTTGTCCGGGCGAGGTGGCTCGGGCCGGACGTCCTTGGCCCTGAGCATCTCTGGCCGGATGAAATTGGACGCTGGCTCCTTGACAGTGTTGGGTGAAACCAACCCCAACAAGATCAACAAGATGGTTGCCATTGCGGGGGTCGAGCAAATCGATGGTCTCGACGGCGATGTCCGGCTCAAAACTGTGTTGACGGAGCATAAGAGCTGGTCAAACCCGTGGATCAAATGGACCAAGCGCTCCGATCAGAGTTACTACGAATCCTTGTGTGGCGAAGTCTTCGGCGACCGTGAGCTCCCGCCACTCGATTCCTATGTCGCCGAGCTGAACAGCTTGGATAACATCCTGATCCGCATTTCTCTCGCGCTGGCTCCGGCCAATTCGCACGAGATCAAGATGTTGGTGATGGATGATCTTGAGCAGGTTCGTGAGTACGATCTTCGCCTCATTCTTATCGACGTTCTCTCGCGCCTGGCTCAGCGTATGCCGGTCATTGTGAACACGGTGAACCCGATTCCCGACGAGCTCATGCCCGATTACACGCTCATTGAGCTGTTTAACACGGTTAACGACGATCCCGGCCCGATCGCTGAGGGGCTGCCTCCCGGAACTCGGAGCGCGGCGGAGTATCGCGCTGCCGGTGGGTCCACGGGGAATTCGTCGCACGCCAGCGATAAAACACAACCAATGACGAAAATTGAAACAACAGATAACGAGATAACCACCAGCGCGTCAACCGCCGGATCCAATGAGGAGACAAAGTAATGATTTCTGGCTTAAACCTGGGTTCGGAACTCCGTCGTTTCCGGCGCTCTACATTAGGGCGGCTGGCGGTTGCTGCCATCATCTTCATCCCGTTGCTCTATTCGTGCCTGTACTTGTGGGCATTTTGGAACCCATTTGGGCACGTAGAAAAGCTCCCCGTCGCTTTTGTGAACGACGATAAAGGCACCACGGTGGAAGGCAAACCACTCCGGGCGGGCGATCAGATCGTCGACAAAATTAAAGATAATAAAGAGGTTGACTTCGACTTCGTCAGTAATGACAAAGCCACCAAGGGCGTCGAAGATGGCGAATACTATTTCATGGTTCGCCTGACACCTGACTTTTCAAAGGCGGTTGCTTCCCCGAGCGGGACTAAAGCCGAGCAAGCCGTTATTCAAACAAATTACAATTCGACGAATGGCTATTTAGCCACGTTAATTGGTCAGAATGCGATGCGTGAGATGGTTCCCGTCATCTCATCGACGTTGGGTGATCAAGTCATCGGAAAAGTCCTCGTCAGTATGCAGGAAGCCGGGGCGGGGATTGCCCAAGCCGCGGACGCATCTGACAAGTTGCAGGCCGGGTCCAACGAGATCGGCCAGAAGCTAGGGGACCTCAAAAACGGTGCTGACCAGCTAGATTCTGGTCTGGGCACCGCGCACAATGGTGCGACGCAATTAGCAGCGGGAGCAACGAAGCTTAACAAGGGGGCCACCGACCTCTCCCAAGGCGCGACGACGTTGCACGACAAGTTGGCCGAGGCGAACACCGGTGTCAACACTCTCTCCGAGAAAATGGGTGAGGCGAAAGCCGGCTCGGACAAAATCCACGATGGCATTGGGCAGGTCGATAGCAAGCTCGGCGAGGTGTCCGCTGGGTCCGCCAAGTTAGCTGCCGGCGCCAACCAGATGAAGGAGCAAGTGGAGCAGAGTACCGCACCCCTTGCAGATATCGATTCAAAAATGGGCCAGTTGACGGGCGGGCTCGATCAGCTCGGCACGGTCGCGGCGCAGGTCAATGGCGGTATTCAGCAGATTAACGGGATCGCGCAGCAGGCGTCGAAAGCACAAACGGGGCAGTCGGATAAGGTTCGTGCGATTGCCGGCCAGCTGCGAGGCCTGTCAGATCCGACGGCCCAAAACGTCGCCAACCAGCTGGATGGACTTGCCGCTCAAATCGATTCGCAGGGGCTGGGGAAGAATTCCGACGGCCTGGCCAAGGTGAATCAGTTGTCGCAGGGGACATCGGCGCTGGCTTACCAGCTCAATGATCCGTCGTCAGAGTTCCGTGGCGGAATCAACCAACTGGCGCAGGGTGCTGGGCCGATCCAGAGCAAAATCAATGAGCTGACTAACGGCCTAGACCAATTGAGCAATGGTGCGAATACGGTTGCATCGGGTTCGCAGCAATTGCGTCAACAGGGGACAACACCGCTCGTTGCCGCGTCGGGCCAGTTGAGTTCGGGTTTGGGGCAGCTGGACGACGGTGCCCAGAAGCTCAAAGCGGGGATGCCGCAGGCAGTCCAAGGTTCTGCCAAGCTTGCCGATGGTGGGAAGCAGCTAGCCTCCGGCACAAATCAGCTGAAGAGCGGAGCTACCCAATTATCGAGCGGCACGACGAGGCTGCAGAATGGTGCCCAACAACTATCCGACGGTGCAGGGAAACTGAAGGAAGGTTCGGGCAAAGTCTCCGCCGGACTTGGTGAGTTGAAAGACAAGCTCGGTGATGGAGCAAAGAAGGTTCCGTCATGGACAACTCCGCAACGCGAAGCCTCTGCCCGCGTGATGTCGGATCCTGCGAAGCTCTCGGCCAAGGACCTCTCCGGTAACCAGGTCTTCGGTTCGGGTCTCGCGCCGTTCTTCTTCTCTCTCGCCATGTTTATCGGTGGTCTGGTTACGTTCCTCTTGCTGCGGCCGATCCAGAACCGTGCCGTTGCCTCGGGCGTTGCCCCACTTCGTGCAGCCCTCGACGGGTTATGGCCGGCGACGCTCATCGCCATGCTGCAGGCCACCGCGATCATCGTGGTCACGCTCACCCTCATCGGCATGAACGTTGCCCACCCGTGGGCATTGTGGATCTTCTCCATGGGCGTATCCATTGTCTTCGCGGCGATTAACCAGATGTTGAACGTTGCGCTGGGGCCTGGGCCAGGCAAGGTTGCCGCGATGGCGCTGCTCATGCTGCAGATTCTCGCGTCGAATGGCCTGTATCCCGTGGAGACCGAGCCAAAGATCTTCCAATGGCTCCATCCCGTGAACCCGTGGACCTACACAGTTAATGGGTTCCGACAATTGATGTACGGCAATATCGACGAGCGGCTCCCACAAGCAATCCTGGCACTGGTCCTCGTTGGAGTGATTTGCGTCAGCATCACGGCACTGTGCGCCTACAGGGACCGCAAGTGGACGGTGGAGCGGCTTCACCCCGCGATCGACATCTAGTACTCGGCCGACGGGGCCAGCCCTCGTCGGCTCGACGGCTCGGTCCGACGACTCAGCCCCACGGATCCCCGTCGTAGGGATCCTCAGCATCCTGCACCGCTTCAAATGTGGAGCGCAGGAGTGCGATCACGCCGGGCGCGACGTCGGGCCCGCCGAGGAGTTCGATATTGTCCTGGCCGAACGCGCCAGCTGCCGAGAGCTCTTCCTCCGTAGGACGCAGTTGAAGCAGCGTCAGATCCGGACCATCGTCAATGATTCCGCTGAACAACCGCGCTTTGCGGGGGTCGGAGCCCGGCTCCGCAGAATTCTGGAACATGATTTCTTGGGCCAGGATCGCCCCGGACACAGTTCGCGGCCACGCGGTTCGCGCGATGTAATCCTGGAGCTCATCGCCGGAACCCATGTCCGGCAGGTCCTGAACGACGAGCGTCAGATTGTCCTGCTCATCGTCGACAATGGACCCCGTTTCCCGCGCAATGACCGACGCGGGAACCAACCCGAACAGTGTCGGGGGCTGATCCCATCCCTCGGCGTGAATGAAGTCGACGGCTTCGCGCATCGCCCGCTCGAGGAGTTGGCGGTCGGTGGGCGCGTCGGGCGTCGGCAATGAGTCGTGTGCTGAAGACGAGCCTGTTGAAGAGGTAGAAGAACCGTGTTCGGACATACAGAAAGTATTCATGCCGCGCTGGTGGGCTCGCAAGAAACACGCCCGCGGGGCTCGGTTGCACGCGGAGCTCCTAGGTTATCGACGCCGGCCCAGGTTCAAGTACAGTGAACAGCAATGACCCTCTGATTAGGAGAAGCGAAAAGGTGCCCAAGTCGGTTAAGCGAAAGGCTCCCCGCCGGTGGGCCGTTGTTGCGGTGATACTGGCCATTATCGTCATGCTGTTGCCTGTCGCAGTAGCTGTTTTTACTGATGTTGCATGGTTTAATTCCATGAACTTTGGCCGGGTGTATGTCACCGAACTCGTCACTCGGATCGTGCTGTTCGTCGTGGTTGGGCTGCTTGCCGCCGCGTCGATATGGGCAGCCGCGTGGGTAGCCATTAAGTATCGCCCTCTTGTCCCCGAAGACGCAGACCCCCACAGTCCGCTCGAGGCCTATCGGCAGGTTATTGTTCGATCCTCTCGGGCTGTTTTGCTGGGGTTGCCGCTGCTGGTGGGGCTTTTTGCGGGATTAGCTGCACAGTCCGAGTGGCGCATGATCTTGATGTTTATGCACCGCGAGAGCTTCGGCGAATCGGATCCGCAGTTCCACCACGACTATGGTTTTTACGCATTTAGCGTGCCGTTCTGGTCCTGGCTGCTCTCAGTCTTGTTGACGCTGACGGTCGTGGCGTTCGTCGTTAACCTCGTCATGAACTGGCTCTTGGGTGGCATCCGGACGGGGGATCCCCGCGCCGGGAAGCGGGCGACGGTGATGAGCCAAGCTCGCGTCCAGATGGCGTCGATCGCCGGAATTTTCATGGTCGTGAAGGCCGTCGATTACTGGTTCGACCGCTACCGCCTGCTGTCCAAGGACCATTCGACGTTCACCGGTGGTTCCTTTACCGACATCAACGCTGTGTTGCCCGCGAAGATTGTGTTGCTCGTCGTCTCTATTGTGGTGGCAGCGGCGTTCTTCGCGGCGATTTTCCTCCGGGATCTCAGGATTCCCGCGATGGCTGCGGTGCTGATGGTCGCGTCGGCAGGAATTATTGGTGTCGCGTGGCCCCTGGTGGTGGAGCAGTTCAATGTCTCCCCGAACCGTGCCGCGAAAGAACGCGACTACATTGAGCGGAACATCAAGTCGACGCGGTACAACTATGGCCTCACCGACGAGCACGTCACCTATGACCGCAATTGGGGTGCCGACGAGAAGTCGAAGTCGGATCAGAACGAGTCGGTCGCGAATGATTCGGCGACCATTTCGAACATCCGCTTGCTGGACCCCGAAGCGATCTCGGCGACATTTACCCAGCAGCAGCAGTTGAAGAACTTCTACGGGTTCCCGAGTGACCTGAGCATTGATCGTTATGAGCACAACGGTGAGATGCAGGATTATGTGGTCGCGGCCCGCGAGCTTGATCCCAAATCGCTGTCCGGTAACCAGCAGGACTGGATTAACAAGCACACGGTGTACACGCACGGTAATGGGTTCATAGCCGCGCCGGCGAACAAAGTCGACGAGGTCGCCCGCGATGTCGGATCCTCCCGCGGTGGATACCCGATCTATACCGTGGCTGACCTGCAGTCGAAGGACCGCACCAAGTCCGACGATCCGGATACGCTGAAGATCAAGGTAGACCAGCCGCGTATTTACTATGGCCCCGTGGTGGCTGATACCGATCAGGATTACGCCATCGTCGGCGGTGATGGGTCCGGCAAACCGCGCGAGTACGACACTGATGGGTCGAACTACACCTACAAGGGCAAAGGTGGCGTCGGAATCGGAAATATCGTGTCCCGCGCCATGTATTCCCTGAAGTATCAGTCGATGAACCTGTTGCTCTCGGACGCGGTGGGCAAAGATTCCAAGATCGTGTATGACCGCGACCCTCGCGACCGCGTGCATAAGGTTGCCCCCTGGTTGACGACGGACTCACAGACGTACCCGGCTGTTATCGATGGCCGCATCAAGTGGATTGTCGACGGCTACACGTCCGTGAATAACTTGCCGTACTCGGAACACACTCAGATTTCGGGCGCGACGGAGGACTCTCTTAACCCTGACGGAACCGAGCAGAACACCGTCGGCAATAGTGTGAGCTACATCCGTAACTCCGTGAAGGCGACGGTGGATGCCTACGACGGGACCGTTGACCTTTACGCCTTTGATGAATCTGACCCGATTTTGAAGTCGTGGCGGCGGAGTTTCCCGGGGACGGTGAAGCCGAAGTCGGATATTTCTGACGAGCTGATGAAGCACCTGCGCTACCCGGAGGACCTGTTTAAGATTCAGCGTGAGTTGTTGACGCGGTACCACGTGTCGGACCCGGGCGTGTTCTTCACGAACGACTCGTTCTGGTCTGTTCCTCTGGACCCGACCGCCTCTGAGCAGGGGTTGAGGGACAAGAACCAGCCGCCGTACTACGTCGTCGCGTCGGATCCGAAGACCGGGGATCCCAGTTTCCAGCTGATTACGCCGTTGCGCGGGTTGAAGCGCGAGTTCCTCTCTGCTCACATGGCGGTGTCGTCGGACCCGAAGACATACGGGAAGATCACGGTTCGTGTCTTGCCGACGGATACCCAGACGCAGGGACCGAAGCAGGCTCAGGACACGATGATGTCGTCGGACCAGATTTCGCGCGAGCGCACCTTGCTCGAGGGGTCCAGTACGTTGATCAACGGCAACCTGCTGACCTTGCCTGTGGGCGATGGCGGGATCCTTTATGTTGAGCCGGTGTATTCGAAGCGTAAGGAGCAGGAATCCGCGTTCCCGAAGCTGCTGCGTGTGCTCGTGTTCTACAACGGGCAAGTTGGATACGCGCCGACGATCGGTGAGGCGTTGAGCCAGGTCGGTATCGACCCGAAGGAAACAACGACGACGAAGGAAGTGGACGGATCCGATAAGGATAAGTCCGACCAGAATGATTCGGATTCCGGATCCGGATCCAACTCCGATGACAACTCTGGTGACAATAAGGACGACTCTGACAAGAACGACTCGGGTTCCACCGCCGTCAGCCCGTCGAGCGACGATGTGAAGGAACTTGACGACGCTGTTCAGAAGGTCCGCGACGCGAAGAATAGTGGATCGTTTGAGGACTACGGTAAGGCCTTGGATGAGCTGCAGAAGGCCTTGGAGAAATACCAGAGTGACACTGGCTCTAGTGGGTCGACGCAGCTGACGGATACCGAGGGGCCGAAGCCATCGGCCAGTGGTTCATAGCCAGTGCGCAGGCGATTTCACATTTGTTCCTCGATGCGTTAAGTTATCTCTTGTCGCTGACGGAGACACGGTCTCCATGCGACTGTCGCGGGGTGGAGCAGCTCGGTAGCTCGCTGGGCTCATAACCCAGAGGTCGATGGTTCGAATCCGTCCCCCGCTACAAAACAACCCCCTATCGGCAGGTGATGCCGGTAGGGGGTTTCGGCGTTTGAACCGCCGTCGTTACCCGCTGTGGGTTTTACGACAAAAATGTGTCCGCGTGCGGGAAAACTGCGGGGCAATATCAGGGTCGGTTGTGAAAACTGCAGGTGAATATGGGCGAAAAATGGCCGAAAATTGGCCATATAGCCCCGCACTTTTATTTTGGGGCGCGTATTCCCCCGCACTTTTGGGCTCTAGGTGTAGCTTTCCCGCAGTTTTCCGCGTGCCGGCTCTTTCTTCCGCGCGTCGGTGCGTTGCGCAAGGCTCTCGATATAGATCTGCCGGTCACAGCAGGCGCGAAGAAGCTCGGGGCTATGGCTGATGATCAGAATTCCAGTTCCGCCGTCGCGCGCCCAGGACGTCAGCATGGTCATGGTGTGCGCAGCTGTTCCCGGATCCAGCATTGCAGTGACCTCGTCGCAGACGACGAAGTCCGGTTCGCTCGCCAACACACGCGCCAGTATCGCCCGCTGCAGCTGCCCGTCTGAAACCTGGGAGGGGCGACGATCCAGCAGATCCGGTGTGAGCTGGACTTCCATCGCTGCTTCTTCGGCCGTCATTCCGTGGCTGGTTTCCTCAATAATGCGGCGCAGGTTAAACCGTGGATTGCACGCCTTCCGCGGCGACTGAAAGAGCATGTTGATCTTTCCACGCGCCTGTCTCCGGCCCCCGATAACGGATGTAATATTCCGAATTTCCTCCCCGCCGCATGTCACGGTTCCCTCGTCAGCATCAAGCAGCCCGCACATGATCCTGGCTAGCGTCGTCTTACCGGATCCCGACGGCCCGGCGAGCCCCACCATCTCTCCCGAGTGGATAGAAATATCCAGTTGGTCTAGAACGGGGATCGACGTCTTCTTGTCGTTAAAGCTCTTCGTAATCTTCGAGCCCTCCCACACCTGCGGACGGACTTTGATTTCCGACGCTAACTCCGCGGGTGAGTTCTCGTGTGAACCCCGCGAGTCATCATGCGAGGTACAGGAGCCGTCATGCGCAGCAGTGGAGAGTTCCTCGGCTTCCTTCAGACGTGATTCAAAGGTGACAGAGTCGTCCAGGTTAACCAGCGAGGGAGGGAAGCCTGGGATCGGAACCATGCCGCCGGAGGGAAGAGCGGCAAGTAGAGCCCGAGTGTACGGGTCATGAGGGTGTTCCAGAACCGTCGACGCTGCACCTTGTTCCACAAAACGGGAGGCGTACATCACGCTTAACCGGTCGGCGATGGCAGCGTCCCGCAGTTCCGTCACATCGTGCGTGATCAAAAGGACCGCGCGATCAGCGTCGGCAATATCTCGCAACAGAGAGAACAGGGAGGATTTCAATTCGGGGTCCAAGGAGGCCGTGGGCTCGTCGGCAATCACGACCTCGGGATCGCCAGCAAGGGCGAAGGCAACGGCTACTCGTTGGGCCATTCCGCCAGACAGCTCGTGGGGGTAAAGGTTCGCCACTCGGGTCGGGAGGTGCACCTGGTCCAGCAGCATCTCGATTTTCTGGGGCGCGTCGGCAGATGGGGTGAGCTCGGTGATCGTCTCGAGAAGCTGGCTGCCGACGGTTCGGACCGGGGTGAGAAAAGTAGCCGCGGACTGCGGGATCAGGCCGACGTGGTGGCCGGCGAGAGGGCTCGGCTTGTCCCGCCAATCGCCGTGCTTGTCGCGGTGGTAGGCAACCATGTCTTGGGACCAGCCCGGCGACGGCGACGATTCTTGAACGGTGACCGTGCCTTCCACGTGGGCAGATGACGGCACCGTGCCGACGACGGTGTTCGCGATGATGGACTTACCGCACCCGGATTCGCCGATCACCGCATGGACTTCACCTGGGCATACGGTGAGGGAAATGTCTGTGTTTGCGTGAACCCAGCCACGGTCCGCATGGCCGCGACTGCGGAACCGCCCACGGTGGCCGGGTGCGGGGATTCTCACGCTCAGATTCTGGATGTCGATGGAGGGAATACGCACTTCATCAGGGGCAAGACTTTCACCAGAGTTGAGGCTTTCGTCAGCGGTGAGCGGCATCGGCTAGCCCCTCCCTTCGCCATAGTCATTAACAACGGAAACCAAAGAGTGCCCGACGTGCGACACTGCCAAGCAAAACACGACAAGGAACAATGCCGGGAACACCAGGATCCACCAACTGCCCAGGAGAACCCCGCCCTGCGCATCGCGGAGAAGAGTACCCAGCGCTGCTCTGTGTGCGGGAAGCCCGACACCCAGGAATGACAAGGTCGATTCGTGCCAAATAGCGTGCGGGACCAGCAAAACAAGGCCGACGACGGACTGGCTCAGTGCGCCGGGAACCAGATGGTGTCCGATCACCCACAGGTGGCCACGTCCGCCGAGGTAGGCGGCCTGAATGTAATCCGAGTGCCTCATGGTGAGCACCTGCGCTCGGGTGATACGGGCGATGGGAATCCAGTGGGTGGCAACGAGGGCCAGCACGATGGCGGTGGCCGACCCTTTGAAAAGGGAGACCACGACGAGGACGAGGATGAGGTGGGGGAGCGCGTTCATTCCATCAACAAAACGCATGGTCAGGCGGTCAAGAAATCCGCCGGCGAGGGCAGCGGTCACTCCGATGAGGGTTCCGATAATCGCTGAGAATATGGCCGTGATCACCGCGATGATCAGCGAAATCCTCAGCGCCTGTGCAGTGCGGACAAATAGATCATGCCCGCCGGAATCGGTACCAAACCAGTAGTCCGAGCTCGGGGGACTGTACGCATTCGCGAAGTTAACCGTCGTTTGATCCTCTGGCAGGGCAATGGGCACAATGATCGCATAGGCAACAATCACCGCAATCGTGAGCACTGAAATCCAGGCAAGCGATAACCCCGACGTTCGACGCTTAAATAGGTGCTTAAACATTGGCATCGACCCTCGGATCTGTGAGGACGACGCAGGCGTCGGCAAGCATGTTTCCGATCAGCACTGCGATGGTGATGAGGAGGGTGAGCGTCGATAACAACATGAAATCGAGGGATTTTGCGGAATCGACCATCGCTTGCCCGAGGCCCGGCCAGCCGAAGATCGATTCGATAATGGTTGAGCCGACGATGAGTTCGGGGAGTCGGGATCCGATGAGCGCAAAATACGAGGGTAATGACAGCGGAACGATGTGGTGCAGCATCACCGTGCGGTGGCTCAGCCCGCGGACCCGCGTACCAGTGATTGCTTCCGACTGAATTGCCTCGCGGACTGAGGCTCGGAGGCTCAGAAGGAACCAGGGGAGCTGGCTAATCCCCAGGATGAGTGCGGGGAGGGCGACATGGCGGAGGGTGCTCGCCACGGTCACCGGTTGCCCGGGGTCTGTGAGCCCGCCGGCGGGGGCTATGGGGATCCACAGAGAGAAGAACAGCAGAGCGATAAGTGCAAGCACAAAGGGCGGGAGGGACTGCAGCAGCGTGGCGATAAAACCGACAAAGCGGTCGACGATGCCATCTTCACGAAGGCCCGCCACGATGCCGAGCACGAATGAGACGACCAAGGTTAGGACCAGGGCCAGCGACCCCAGCAGGATTGACCACCCCAGACGCTGTGCGAGGACGTCGGCTACCGGCATGCGGTAGAATCGTGAAGTTCCCAGGTCACCGGTGCAGACGCTGGTCACCCATGACCACCAGGAGGCGTACCAGGGGCCTCCAATGTGGAGGGTCCGGACCAGATCCTCACGTTGTTCGTCGGTTAAAGCACCGGCGTTGCCGTGGGTATAGGCTTCGAGCGGGTCGAAGGGACTGAGCGACGCCAAGAAGAACATCGCGGCTGTGACTGCCAACGCGAGAAGCGGCAGGGAACAGAGCCGGCGGAGCATAAGGATTCCGATGTCACGCCGGCGGCTGTGGCTAGACGCCGAGATCGATCGTCGGCGATGGCGATCGATTGGGTTATCGGCAGGCTTGTGACCTGGGGAAATTCGGCGCAGTCTCAGTGTAGACACGGTTTAGTTGTGCCATTCCTCAATGTTGTACCAAGGCCCGAATAAGGAGCCGTGGGAATGCGGTTCGACAATCTGGTCGCCAGTTTTCATGCCGTGGTTATTGAGCACGTAGGAGTGAGCACCGTACGTGAGCGCGAGCATGGCAGGCTTCTTCCGATACTCCTGCTGGACTTTCTTGTATAGCCTGTTGCGCTTGTCCTTGTCGGATTCGGCTCGCGCCTGGTCTAGCAGCTTGTCGATTTCTGGATTGACGTAGTCCGACGCGTTATCCCACTTCGCTCCGACGCCGTCGGCCGCATACTTCGAATGCAAAATGTGATAGATCTGTCCGTCGATGGTGTAAGGCTCACCGCCACCGCCCAGCATGACCGGCGTGGAGTTGTACACCTCTTGGGTCACCGCGCTGGAGTCTTTGGCCACCGGGTTGATCTGAATGCCAATAGCCTTCAGGTCCGAGGCTGCGGCGAGGGTTAAATCCTTTCGGGCGGCATCGCGGTTAGGGAAGTAGATAACATCCATTTCCGCTCGCTGGCCGTCCTTGGCTCTGATGCCGTCGGATCCTTTAACCCAACCGGCGTCGTCGAGAATTTTTTCCGCCTTCTTTGTGTCGTGGGGGATCTCCGCGTCTTTGTCGTAGGCATCGCCATAAGCGTCGGTGATGAAGGTACTGGTTGGGGTTCCGTGGCCTGCATAAATGTCGTCAATCATCTTTTGCCGATCGACGCCGAGGTTCACGGCCATGCGGATCGCGTCATCACCGGCGACGGGGTGAGCGGCGGGCAGGGAGATACCTCGCCAATCCAGGGATTCGATGTGCTCCGCGGAGATGTCTTTTGCCTTGGCGACGGTGTCGGCCAGCTTGGCTTCGAGCATGGTGCCGTCGCCCTCGCCGACGCGCATCTGCTGCGCCCGGGTGTTGTCGTCGGTGTTGTGCCGGATGACGATCTTCTTGGTCTCGGGGGCGTCGCTCCAGTAGCCGTCGCGCGCCTCGAGGATCGCTTCATCTGGACGGAGAGATGTGACCTTGTATGGCCCCGTGCCAATGGGATCTGAGTTAATCTTCATGTCCTCTGCCTTCACCGGGTTGGTGAAGTCGAAGGCTTCGGAAGGAGCAATAGCTCGGTAGATGCGACGGTCGAACTCGGAATCAGGGTGCTTGAGGTGGAACTTCACTGCGTGGTCGCCGTCCGGTGTGACGTCGTCGATTGATTCAACTGCCGTAGCTTCTGTGGAGGCGAAGCGCGGATCAATGATCGCTTTATAAGTGGCGACGACATCCTCCGGCCCGAATGACGATCCGTCGGAGAAGGAAATATCTTTCTTTAACGGGACGGTCCATTCGGTCAGATCATCGTTGGATGTGGCTTCACCATCGGCGAGCACTGCCTTCGGCTTGGAGTTTTTGCCTGGTGAAACACGGTAGAGCGAGTCATAGATGTGGGACTCTCCGTTTCGCCCGTGCCCAAGGAGCGGGTTGTAGTTGCCCAGCTCCATATTTTCGAGGACGACGAACTGCTTGGTGGCGTTGTCTGAGTTTCCGCCGTCTCCGCCGGTGGACGGTGTTGAGCATGCTGAAAGGGCCAGGGAAATGGATGCCACCGCGGTGAACGCGGTGGTTAGGCGACGGCTTCGTGACTTCTTCAGGGGAGAGCGGAAGCTGGGTGAGGAGTGAGTTCGGGACACGGCAGGTCTTTCGCAAGGGAGAAAATGGAAATGAAAAGTGATGTGAGTTAGAGCATGCTAAGGAACTCTCGCCTGGTCAAACGACGCTCACCGCATACGGGGGTGAAAACCGAGTTCGTTAAAAGATTGGTTTAGGAAGGAAAGTCCGAATGGGGATCTTTGCAGGTTAGTGTGGACGGCCAATCGCGCAGTATGGAAACGTTATTGACTAGCTCTTTACACATGGCAAAGGGCGGCTCATGACCTGCGGAGCACAGTGCTTTTTTAATCCGCACTCCGCGTAGATCGTGGCCGCCCTGAACGAAGAATCCTGCGCTATTTACCCGCGATCTATTGATCGTCGCGCAAGTTGTTTCCAGCGGTCTCTCCACCGTCCAAGACGAAGGATCCGCCTGAGGCGAACGTGGATTCGTCGGAAGCTAAGTACACGATGAGCTGGGAAATTTCGGTCGGTTCGGCGGCTCTGTCTAGCGGGATCTGGCCGAAGCCCCGCTTGAGGTTCGCAGTCAATGGGGTGTTCACGCTGCCGGGGTGGACGGAATTGACTCGGATTCCGTACTTGCCCAGATCCAGGGCCGAGGTCTTGGTCAGCCCTTGAACACCCCACTTGGCGGCGGCATAGGCCGCACGGTGCTTAAAGCCGACGAGCCCCGCGATGGAAGAAATGTTGATGATCGAGGACGTCTCCCTCTTCTTAAGTTCCGGAACCGCAGCCTTCATGCCGTAGAACGTTCCGGTGAGGTCAATGGCCAGGGTTAGATCCCAGTCCTTCAGCGAAGCCTCTTCCACATCACCCGCGGTGAAAACTCCGGCGTTATTGACCAAAACATCCAGGTGTCCGAAGGCCTCTACGGTTTTCTCCACTGCCTCGGTCCAGTTATCGAAATCGGTGACATCGAGGTGGACGAAAACGGCTGTGCCCTCGCCGTACTTTTCGTTGAGGTCCTTGGCCAGCTCGGTGCCCTTGTCATCTGCGATATCTGCCAGAGCTACCTTGGCTCCCTGCGAAGCTAGTACCCGGGCGTGGGATTCACCCATGCCCGATGCAGCTCCGGTGATCAGTGTGACTTTGTCGTGAACGCGTCCTTGTTGGGTATCCATACCCTTACCGTAGGCTCAATCCCACATGATGGACATAGCAACTTTCCGTTTACCGCCCCCGAAAGTAGTGGACTTTGGGGGTCGATTTCTTTACGCTGCTGGCGGGCAGACCGGTGGTACATCTTTCTTTCCGCTTGCCCATTGCTTGAGCGCTGCAACGAAGGCGTTGGTATAACCCACGGTGGCGTTCCCGCGCGGGTGAATCTCATCGCTCGCGAGTTCACTCACGTGGTCGTCGGCGTACGCACACCAGTCAGCTGCGTAAACGTTCGGGTACTTCTTGGCAGCGTCGACAACTTGTTGTTGAGCGTCTTGCATGTACCAACGGTCGCCATAGGGCATCGCGATAACGATGGTGTGTTTCGGGCCGATCGACTTGATGATCTCGTCCAGCTGGCCGGGGAATGCTTGCCCATTCGTACCGAACCCCAGGAAGACGAATTGCCGCAGCGCGTCCTGGGCTTTGAGGTCGGCGATGATCGCGGGAGCGGCCTGGTAGTGGCGGGAAACCTCGGCGTTGATGTCGATACCGGGGAAGCGCTTTTGCAGCTCGGCCTGGGAGGCGAGCATGACAGAATCCCCAATCGCGTTGATATTCGACCCGTCTTTAGGCATGTCATGTGTCACGACTTTGGGAGCCGGTTTGACGGCGCCTCGCTCGGAGCGGTTTTCCGCTTGTAAGCGCTCCAACTCGGATTCCAGCGCGGTTCCGTGGCTGGTGTTGTGAATAGCCAGGCCCGCGAAGACGCAGCACAGGATCATGGTTGCGGGCACCATCGCACCGCCGAACCGTTGCCGGCTGGTGGAACGCTCTCCGAAAATCGCGTAGCTCAGTTTCCGTGTACTTTCGATGAACCCGTATCGGCGGATCGGTGTCTCAATGAAGCGGAAGCTCAGCTCAGCCGCGACTAACGAAATGACGATCGCGATGAGCCCCGTGATCCATTTCTTCCGCCCCCACTCGTAATCCTGGAACAGCGTCACGACGAACAGATTGGCGGGCACGTGCCACAAATACAGTGAGAACGAAACGAACCCGAGGTGCCGCAACACCTTGTTCCGGAAAATCGCCGCGACCGGGCCGGTGTTCCGCACGACGGACGCAATGATGATGGCGACGATCAACGAACTGCTGATGAGCCCACCGCGGTACGTGAAGGTGTCCTGGTCGCCCAGCCAGAAGAAGTAGAAGATCTGCACCGCGAGCGCGGGGATAGCCAAGAGGCTTAGAATCCGCCCATGTTGCAGGAGTCCCTCGCGGTATCCCCAGGTGTCGCCACGTTTTTCCGTTGACGACGAGATAGTGATCGACGCCAAAGCCGCGCCGATGAGTAGTCCGAATGCGTGGGTGTCGGTGCCGTAGTAGACGCGGGTTGCGTCGTGCCCGGGGTTGACGATGATGGCCATCGCTCCTGCAGAGATGACGGCGCCAGCGAGCGCTAGCTTCCCTACCAGCCGCGGTGTTTTGCGGAGAATCACGAGCAGCAGCGAAACGATGAGCGGCCAAATGATGTAGAACTGTTCCTCAACCGAGAGGGACCAGTAGTGAGCGAAAATTGGCAGCTCAGACTGTGCGAAATAGCTCTGCGAGTGAGCAATCTGAACCCAGTTATTCACAAACAGTGCCGACGACCAGAACTGTCTGCCCAGGTTCACATTGACGTCGCCGCCGATTACTCCCGCAATAGCTGCGCAAATGACAAGCGTGCTGATGGCTGCGGGGGCAATACGTCTCACACGGCGTATCCAGAAGTTCTTCAGGCTAATCGTGCGGGAATAAACGAATTCCCGAAGCAGCAGGGAAGTGATGAGGAACCCACTGAGCACGAAGAACACGTCGACGCCCAGATAACCGCCGGGCAGTACGTTGCCGAAGAGGTGGTATATCACCACCGAAATGACGGCGAGCCCACGGAGCCCATCGATCCCGGGGACATGTCTAATCCCTGTCGGAGTGCCCTTCGCCGACGTCTTTCCTGCGGTGGAGGCTTTGCCTTTGGCCGGGCTGGGTTGTGGTGCGACCTGGGTTTGAGTTCTTGCCGACGGTGTTCCCGTGGAAGATCTAACGCCTTGCGATCCATCTCTCGATGGGGAGGCGGACACGCCCGCCCGCGATGACTCTGCGCGCGATGATTTCTTTCGGCGTCCCTTGCCTGTTTTGCGCTCCGACCGCGGTTCGATTCGCTGTGGAAGCGCGGTGCCCTGTGTAAAGCGCGATATCCCGGTGGAGTGTGGGACCTCGACGGGGACGTAGTCGGCTTTAGACGGTCTTGGGGGAGCAGGCGTCTTTCGGCCTTCCTCGGGAGTAGTTCCCTCAGACACCTTCTCTGATTCTGAAGCCTTTGCAGTTTCTTGTGGAGCCGCAGCAGTTTCTCGCGAAGCCCTCGCGTCGTCATCGGCAGGGTGCGTTTGTGTTGCGTCCGCTTTGTCTTGTGCGGCGTCCGTTTGTCTCTTTACCGGCGCTCTGCCGGCCTTCTTGGCACGGTTCGTCTGTGCCGATTTTTTATCTGACGAACCCTTCGGCCGGGTACTCCGTTGCTCAGCGGAGACTGATGCGTCTGGTCTGGACCCCGAGACCTGCGGTTTCGGACGTCGCAATGAAGGCCGCGGAGCACCACTAACCTCAGACGATCTGTGTGATCGTGACAGGGACGATCCCGTAGCACGGCTACGCCCGGCACTTTTCTTCCCGACGGAACCTGCGCCCGTGATCCCGGACGTTCCCGAAGGAGTAGTCCGCGCGTCAGCTAAACGACGAGCACCGGCCGGAGCACGGCCGACGTGCCGAAAAGACGGTGTGTCACTCTCACGGGTTGAACTCTGCGACGCCGATGTACGACGCCGCGCACTCACGGGCGTTGACGTGCGGGAAACAGGAAAATGCGTGTCTGCAATGGCGTGATCATCGCTTCGACTCTCACGTCGTCGAACCTCACCACGGTTGCGCCGCTCGTCGCTGCTGCCTGCGCGTCTGGTTTCGTCAGCAGCCCCGTCGTCAGCCGTCGTCGATTGTTGTGATGTGGCCGATGAACCGCTGTCTGCTGAGCCGGTCGAGCGTGTCGTCGGAGAGCTGGCCGTAGAGGAGCCGTTCGCGGACGATCCAGCCTCGGACGATTCCGCTGCAGGGGCACCGAAAGACGCGCTCGCGGATGAAGTGGAAGAACCGGACTGACCTGGCTCAGGATCGGATTGCTGAGCCGTTGCAGACTGGCTAGGTCTCGGTGAATTACCGATAGTGGAGGCAGACCTCAACAAGGATCCTCCCTGTTGAGCAGCGGATTGCACCGCTTGTGCCGCTCGGCGGGTGGCTTTGCCCAAACCTGCAGGTGAGAGTTTTGGAAGACGCATTCTAGGTTTCGTTTAGCTCGTGAGTGAGATGGCAGAGTGCAAAGTCTAACGCACTTTGGCCGCTGACCACATACGCGCCGATAGGGCCAATGTTGCCGCATATGACCCCGTCGGAACGGGAGACGGATTTGATCGTAGCCCCCTTCAGAAGCAGCCTCGTGCATCTTCAATGTCGCGTTGTCACAATGTTATTAATTTGTTGCATAGAAGATAGGGGAATGCTGTGAACAGAGAGATATACTGAGCTTGTCGCAGCATAGGGTATTCCCTGTGTAGCCATGTTTTCTGGACTTATTCCAGTGGTTTTCGGTCCGCTAAAAACGGACATGTACAGCAAGGATGTCGTTATGTCTTTGGTTAACTCAGTAAGTCGTGCTGGTTTAGCAGTGCTCGCCTCGGCGGCGTTGTGTGTCGGTGTTGGTGGGGTAGCTCATGCATCAGACGCGACGACGGATACCCCGGCAGATAATCCGGCCGCTTCCGAGTCACCAATAATTAACGACGCTGACCCCGACGCTGCAGCTACGGCATCCGATGCTGCACCTTCGACAGAGTCTTCCACGGAGTACGGCCTTTTCGACGATATCGTCGCCCAGACCGGAATGGCTGGCGAGCACCGAATTCAAGGCGTTTATTTCCCTTCTCCGCCGGCACCTGCTGAGGCGGTCGAGCTCGGCAAGCAGGGAATTTCCCTCTACGGGCCGGGAACCCCGGTGTTTGTGGGCAACGCGATTTGTACAGTCACGGCAGCCGGCCATGACTCTAACGGGCGGGCTATGGCCATTACCGCTGGGCACTGCGGACCGGTCGGAAGCCCGGTGACCTCGATGGACTCGCAGGATGTCGGAGTATCAGGCACCGTCGTCCGCACCAGCGAGAACCCCAAGTATTCCGTCATTGAGCTGAAAGACAATGCCCGAGTGACGTCGTCCTATGGACAAGTTACTGCCGACGGCATCGGTGGTGGCGGTGTCGCGCCGGGAGTCCAATTGTGCAAGAACGGTATTTCCACCGGCTGGACCTGCGGACAGGCGTGGGAGGCCCCCGCAGATTCGCACTATCTCACGCAAGTGTGTGCAACGCACGGCGACTCTGGTGCACCGGTTCTGCTAGGGAACAGGATTGTTGGACTTGTTGAAGGAAGCCCGGGACCGATCTCCTGTCGCTTCCCAGCGCAGGGCTCCCTCTTCACCCCGACTGATGTCATCGACATGCAGGCCATCTTGAATTCGCTCAACGCCACGGCCGGCCCTGGAAACGGATTCCGCCTGGGGTAGTGGCGTCCGCTTGATACGCCGCGGTAGGCACGCTCGGCCTGGCGAACTGTGGCCTACCGCGCCGCGATCGGTCGCGCCGGGGGTTAATCCTCGTCTGTTAACCGACGACGGACGGTCTCGTGAAGAAGCCCGTTCGTAGCCAGAGCATCGCCGCCATGCGGGCCAGATTCACCGGCAAGAGATGTGAACGTTCCACCAGCCCCCTCAACGACGGGCACTAGCGCAGCTAAATCCCACAGCGACACTTCCGGCTCCGCGGCGATATCGACGGCACCCTCCGCCACCAGGCAGTAGGAGTAAAAATCGCCGAATCCTCGCAAGCGCCAGGCGTCGTCGGTCAGAGAGATGAATGCATCGCGCAAACCGCGGTCTTTCCACCCTTCAAGCGAGGACATGGAGATCGAGCTATCGCCCACATCGCTGACCGTGGACACCGATAGTTTCCGCAGTGCGCTACTCGACGCGGTGCCGTTACCAAGAGCCCAGGCGCCTTCACCCTTGATGCCAATCCATCTGCGGCCGAGCGCCGGGGCAGACACGACACCAACCTGCGGGTACCCGTCGACCATCAACGAAATGAGCGTTGCCCACACGGGAACCCCGCGAACATAGTTCTTCGTCCCATCGATGGGGTCAATCACCCACTGGCGGCCCGACAAGACCGGCTCGCCGCCGAACTCCTCCCCAAGGACCTCGTCATCAGGGCACTCCGTACTCAATAGCCCACGGAGGGAGCGCTCGGTATCCAAATCCGCGTCGGACACAGGGGTCATATCGGGTTTTGCGCTAACCTGCAGTTCAGAGGAGAGGAATCGCTTCATCGTGATCGCGTCGGCCGCATCCGCCAGCCGAAGAGCGCGATCAACATCATCGCCATACGCGCTGCTCGCCCACGGCAACGGGGTCGAAGCAGACGAAGAAGTAGACGAACTAGCCCTACCTGCAGAAAGCGCGCGCTCAATCGTGTCAACGACCCCCTCAGGCCCAGCGATCGACCATGTCACTCCCTGGGCGTCAACACGGCGGGCCGTCCCCCCAACACCTTCGACCAGCGCTTTCCCCGGAAGCCAATCCCACGATTTCACCGAGTGCTGAATCCACGCGCCCAGCTCACCGTGTGCCACCGACGCCAGATCGACCGATCCTGACCCCAACATCCGCACACTGGCGAACTCTTCGACGACGGCCATCCACGCCGACCTGATCTCCGGCTGCTTCATAAAAGTGGGGTGCAAATACGTGCCCAAGCACTCGTGATCTGCCGAGTGAGTTTTGGCATCAAGCCGTGGCAGCGGTTTGTCGTCCAGAGTGGTGGGAATCGAGGGTCCGCCGATCCATGTATATCCCATCGCCGGGCGATGGACGGCACCCAAAATCAGCCGGTCTGGATTCTCCGCAACGGCCTCGGGGCTACCGTCGCTGCCTTCTACCAGCGCAATCGCCGAACACCAGTAATCAGATCCGCGAGTGAAGTTGTAGGTCCCATCGACCGGATCGATCACCCACACGCGCCCAGACTTCGAGGGCCGTGACGCTCCTTCTTCACCGACGACACCATCGTCGGGACGCAATAGTTCCAGCACCTCAGCGACAAACTGTTCCGCCGCGCGATCGGCCTCGGTCACAACGTCAGACACCGACGTTTTGTACTCCGTGGCCAACCCGCCACGAGCCTGCTTCCCTTCACGCAGACGCCACGCTAAGCGTCCCGCGTTGTACACGATGTCGCGTGCCAGCCGTTGGTCATCCACCCCCTCGCGTGCGATGGCGAAGGTTTTAGCCAGCGCGCTGACCATCTCCGTCATGGTGTGCGGTACCTGCTCCTCCGAAGATTCCATACTCTTATTGTGCACTACCCCTGTGACACACTGTTAGGATTACCCACGTGAATCCGGACGTTTCTCAAGATCTCGAAGACCTCAATTCCACCCTGACGACCATTGAAAAAGTGGTGGACGTCGATGACCTCAAGGATCAGGTACGCGAACTTGAAGCACAGGCGTCCGATCCCTCCTTGTGGGATGACCCCGATCACGCCCAACAGGTGACGTCGAAACTGAGTCACGTGCAAGCGCAGATCAAGAAAGTTACGACGTTGCGCCAGCGTGTCGACGATATGCCCGTGATGTATGAGCTTGCCGACGACGCCACCGAGGCGGGAGATACCGACGCTGCCGACGAAGCGCGAGAGATGGCTGATAGCGAGCGCGAAACCTTGCGCCACGAGATCGAATCTCTCGAGGTCCAGACGATGTTGTCGGGGGAGTACGACGAGCGTGAGGCCGTCGTTAATATTCGGTCAGCTGCAGGTGGTGTGGATGCTGCGGACTGGGCGGAGATGTTGATGCGCATGTACACGCGTTGGGCGGAACAGCATGGGCACAAGATCGACGTGTTCGATATTTCGTACGCCGAAGAGGCCGGTATCAAGTCCGCTACGTTCATTGTGCATGGCGACTACATGTACGGCCAGCTCTCCGTTGAGCAGGGGACCCACCGCCTCGTTCGGATCAGTCCTTTCGACAACCAGGGACGTCGGCAAACATCATTCGCTGAGGTCGAGGTGCTGCCCGTCGTGGAAAAAACCGACCACATAGATATTGATGAGAACGACGTCCGGGTTGATGTGTACCGATCATCGGGTCCGGGTGGGCAGTCGGTGAACACGACGGACTCGGCCGTGCGGTTGACACATATTCCGACGGGGATTGTTGTGACCTGCCAGAACGAGAAGTCTCAGATTCAGAACAAGGCGTCGGCGATGCGAGTGTTGGCCGCGAAGCTCTTAGAGCGGAAGCGTGAAGAAGAGCAGGCGGAGATGAACGCGCTGAAGGGGGATGGCTCCAATTCATGGGGGAATCAGATGCGCTCGTATGTGTTGCATCCGTACCAGATGGTGAAGGATTTGCGCACGAATTATGAGGTCAATGATCCGTCGAAGGTGCTGGATGGGGACCTTGATGGCTTCCTGGAGGCGGGGATCCGGTGGCGGATGGCTCAACAGCGGGGCGACGACGATAACTAGCTTTCCCACATGATTCACATTTACAACAGGGGTTACCAATTGTCCCAGTAGTGCGTTAGTCTGGCTGCGTGATTAAGTATGACGCGGTTACCAAGATGTACCGGACGTCCACCCGCCCGGCCCTGGATGCCGTCTCTGTGACCATTGACAAGGGCGAATTTGTCTTCCTGATTGGACCGTCGGGATCCGGCAAATCCACCTTCCTTCAGCTGATGTTGAAGGAACAGAATGTCAGTAGCGGGGACTTGTGGGTTGAGGATTTCCACGTCAATAAATTGCCCAGAAAGAAGGTGCCTCAGCTACGCCAAAAAGTGGGCTACGTGTTCCAGGATTTTCGGCTGCTGCCGAAGAAGAATGTCTACGACAATGTTGCGTTCGCCCTGGAGGTGATTGGGACGCGGCGCTCGGCCATTGATAAGCGAGTGAAGGAAGTGCTTGACCTTGTGGGGTTGGGGAGCAAGCGCAACCGCATGCCGAATGAGCTGTCCGGTGGCGAGCAACAGCGCGTCGCTATCGCCCGAGCTTCGGTCAACCGCCCCTTAGTTCTTCTTGCCGACGAGCCCACCGGCAACCTTGACCCGGACACCAGTGCCGACATCTTGACGCTGCTCAACCGCATTAACCAGATGGGGACGACGGTGATTATGTCGACACACGACGCTGGTGCTGTGAACGCCATGCGTCAGCGCGTGCTGGAGCTTCATTCCGGAAAGCTCGTTCGTGACGATGCCCGCGGCCTATATGGCGTCGGAAAGTAGGGGAGGGCGCAATGAAGACTAGATTCGTTTTTCGCGAGGCATTTTCGGGCCTGACCCGTAACATGACGATGACTATCGCCATGATTATTACGACGGCGATCTCCTTGGCGTTGCTGGCCACCGGGTTCTTGGTGACCTCGGTGACGGCAAAAACCAAGGACATTTACCTGGATCGTGTCGAGGTCATGGTCCAGCTTGATGACAACATTTCGGCCAATGACAAGAACTGCTCCAGCACGGAATGTAAGGAAGTTCAGGACAAGCTGAAGTCCGACGATGGTGTGGAATCGGTGACATTCCGCAGCCGCGAGCAGTCCTACGAGCATTTCAAGGAATTGTTCCAGGACTCTGACCCCCGTCTCGTATCAGATACGAGTCCCGATGCTCTACCGGCTGCCTTACATGTGCGGTTGAAGGACCCGCTGAATACGAAGCCTCTTGACGGTGTGAAAGATATGCCGCAGGTCTCCGAGGTCGTTGATCAGGTTGATGACCTCCGTGGCGCCACGAATAATCTCAATGCCATTAGAAATGCGACCTTCGTGGTGGCGTTTGTACAGGCCATTGCCGCGGTCTTCTTGATCGTGAACATGGTGCAGATTGCGGCTTATTCCCGACGACAAGAAACGACGATTATGCGGATGGTGGGCGCTACGAGGTGGTTCACCCAAGCCCCGTTCGTCCTGGAAGCGGTGTTGGCATCGTTTGTCGGGTCGTTGGTGGCCATTGGTGGTCTTATCTTGGGCAAGGAATTTGTTCTCGATAAGACGCTCAAGAGCTTGTATGATTCCCGTTTGATTGCGCGGCTGACTTTAGCCGATATTGGAATGGTGTCGCCCATCATCATTATTGTGGGCGTAGTGTTTGCGGCCATTACCGCGCAAGCGACATTGCGCTGGTACGTAAGGGATTAGCGCACTGTCTCGATGATGGGAATGTAGTTGTGAGGAGTTCGACGTGGCGAAAAAAGCGACATTAGTTGACCACGGGGCGGCTAAGGGTAAAAAGAAGGCCCAGTCGAAGGCGTCGAAAAAGAATGCGAACAAGCGGTTGGTTGTTGCCACTAACCGGCGGGCGCGTCACGATTACACCATCCTCGATACGTGGGAAGCTGGGATTCAGCTCGTCGGGACTGAGGTTAAGTCCCTCCGCGAGGGGAAAGCGTCGTTAATTGATTCATTCGCGACGATTGACGACGGCGAAGTGTGGTTGCGGCACCTCCACATTCCGGAGTACTCCAAGGGGCACTGGACGAACCATTCGCCCCGGCGAACGCGAAAGCTGCTGCTCCACCGCAACGAGATTGATTCCATCATGGGCAAAGTGCGCGACGGCAATAACACGCTGATTCCGTTGAGTCTGTATTTTTCCGACGGGAAATTGAAAGTGGAATTAGCTCTGGGCCGCGGTAAACAGGACTATGACCGTCGCCAAGATATCAAGCGCCGGACTGAGGAACGGGAAGCAACTCGTGCCCTCGGCAGGCGCGTGAAGGGTCTTACGGGATAGGGGCCGGTTTAGGGCTAGTAATTGCTGGCCAGATGTGATTGAGTATGAAAAATACTTAGCTGTACTGGCCTACTTGAGGGAGGAGCAATGATGGGGGACTCAGATCTGTTCGCTCCCGAAGTCTGGACTGCCCACCATCCGACCCGTGGTGCCATCAAGTTAACCATCGCTACTCCCGAACATCTGCGTACTATCGACGCAGGTTGGCCGGAGATCATCCCCGACGACAAAGACGACGGGAAAGAGAAGGACGCCCCAAAGGATAAGGAAGAAGAGAAGCGGCGGGATCAAGTAAAAGTTGCCCAAGCGTTCGCGAAAACCGACCGCGAGTTTAAGACTTCGATGGCGCGGCGAATCAAATGGCTTACGAAGCGGGGGAGACTAGGGCGCAAAGCAGGAAGCTTTCTTGAACGATGGGAAGCGTCGCCATCTAAGGGATTACTTCTCGAGATTGAAGACGAACCCTATGCCCGTTTAGAGAAGCTTTCGAAATATGTATTGCCCGCCGAGAAGCCCCTCAAGCCCGGTGAATACACCAATAGTCGCTCTCCCCGAGATAAACCGCGTGTTCAGGTTGATGTGAACCCGTTGGGGGAGATCATGTCAGCCTTCTACAAGGAGGACAAGGAGACGGTTTTAGCCCTCGAACCGCCTGAAGATTCCCGGTCAGCACGCCGTTTTACGGAGATGCAGGAATCGCCGTGGAAGGGATTTCTCTATCCCATGATCGCGGGCACATCGAAGGCTGGATGGGCGATCTTTGTCTTTATTGTTCTTCCGTTCCTCGGGCGAATAATGGATTGGCTTCTCGGTCTATTGCCTGACTTCAATATCCCGTGGCCGTCCATACCGTTGCCGCACATTCCCTGGCCGTCGATATCATTGCCGCATATTCCGTGGCCACATATTTCATGGCCTCGCATTCCGTGGCCAGATTGGGATCTACCGTCAATCCCGCTTCCGCACATCACACTGCCGAACTGGGTTGTTTTCCTCATTGACCATCCTAGGATGTGGGTTCCCATCGTTATCGGGCTCGTCGTCGGTGTGACGGCGTGGCGGAATCATAGGAAATCGGAACGCGCGAAGAACACGAAACGCAACTTCGCAGCAGCTCAGCCTGACACCACATCTTCTGACAACACGTCCCCTGTCAAGAAGTCCAAGGGGAGTGACATCGCCGTCGAAAATGATGAGCCGAGTTCCCAGCCCCTTGACTCATCCGAGAACCCGGAGTAACTTCTAATCTCCACGTTTGTTTCGCATGCGTACCCGCAAACGTGTGATGAGGGGCCGATTTT
>NZ_JAUMTY010000079.1 GCF_030530965.1 Corynebacterium sp.
CGGGCACCGTACGCGGGGTCGTAACCGCGCTTGGCCAGCCATTTCTTCGCATCGTCGTGAACGTCCAGCACGAGGCGTCGAGACTCCAGCCTCTTGGCCAGAGCGTCGATCTGAATGTCGACGATCTTGGTCAGCTGTTCGCTGGTCAGAGCGTCGAACATAACGACGTCGTCAAGTCGGTTGATGAATTCCGGCTTGAAGGTGGCCTTGACGGCCGCCTCCATCTGCTCCTTGGTCCCGCCTGCGCCCAAGTTCGAGGTCAGGATCAGGATGGTGTTCCGGAAGTCCACAGTGCGGCCTTGCCCATCGGTCAGGCGGCCTTCGTCGAGCACCTGCAGGAGGACATCGAAGACGTCGGGGTGAGCCTTCTCGACCTCGTCGAACAGGACCACCGTGTAGGGCCGACGACGAACTGCTTCGGTCAGCTGACCACCGGCGTCGTAACCGACGTATCCCGGAGGGGCACCGACCAACCGCGCCACGGAGTGCTTCTCGCCGTACTCCGACATGTCGATGCGGACCATGGCTTTTTCGTCGTCGAAGAGGAAGTCCGCCAACGCCTTAGCCAGCTCGGTCTTGCCGACGCCGGTGGGGCCGAGGAAGAGGAACGACCCTGTCGGCCGGTTCTCGTCGGCAACACCAGCACGCGCACGGCGCACCGCGTCGGACACGGCCTTCACAGCTTCGTCCTGGCCGACCACGCGGCGACCCAAGACTTTCTCCATGGCCAGGAGCTTTTCGGTTTCGCCTTGCATCATCTTGCCGGCGGGGATGCCGGTCCATGCGGAGACAACTTCGGCCACCGTCTCGGGCGTGACTTCCTCAGAGAGCATGGCGTTCTCTTCGGTGGAGTTGACGGACTTCTCGGCCGCGTGCAGCTTCTTTTCCAGTTCAGGAATAGTGCCGTAGCGCAGCTTTGCTACCCTCTCGTAGTCGCCGTCACGCTCCGCGATTTCCGAATCAGACCGAGCCTTCTCCAGCTCTTCCTTGACACTTTGCACCTCGGTAATGGCGGACTTTTCGTTCTCCCACCGGGCGGTCAGGGCCTTCAGGTTTTCGCGCTCGTCGGCAAGCTCTTCTTTCAAATGCTCGAGCCTGATTTTCGACGCTTCGTCGGTCTCCTTCTCCAGGGCCATTTCCTCGATCTCTAGCCGACGCACCACGCGCTCGGCGGTGTCGATTTCCTCCGGCCGGGAGTCGATTTCCATGCGCAACCGCGAGGCGGCTTCGTCGATAAGGTCGATGGCTTTATCGGGAAGGAACCGGGCTGTGATGTAGCGGTCGGACAGCGTCGCGGCCGAGACCAGGGCGGAGTCCATGATCCGAACACCGTGGTGAACCTCGTAGCGCTCTTTGAGGCCACGCAAAATACCGACGGTGTCCTCGACGCTGGGCTCACCCACGTACACCTGCTGGAACCGACGCTCAAGGGCGGCGTCCTTTTCGATGTACTTGCGGTATTCCTCCAGGGTGGTTGCGCCCACGAGCCGGAGCTCACCGCGAGCCAGCAGCGGCTTGATCATGTTGCCGGCGTCCATTGCGGATTCCCCGGTCGCGCCCGCACCGACGATGGTGTGCAGCTCATCGATGAAGGTGATGATTTCGCCGTCGGCGTTCTTGATTTCGTCAAGGACGGCCTTTAACCGCTCCTCGAATTCGCCACGGTATTTTGCACCCGCGACCATGGACCCGAGGTCGAGCGAGACAAGTTTCTTATCCTTCAGCGATTCAGGCACATCACCAGCGACGATACGCCGGGCGAGGCCTTCGACGATGGCGGTTTTACCGACGCCGGGCTCACCGATGAGCACCGGGTTGTTCTTCGTCCGCCGTGACAGCACTTGGACGACGCGTCGGATTTCGGCGTCGCGGCCGATGACGGGGTCGATTTTGCCGTCGCGTGCTCGGGCGGTGAGGTCCGTCGAGTACTTTTCGAGGGCCTGGAACTGGCCTTCTGGGTCCTCGGTAGTCACTTTTTGGTTTCCGCGTACCGACGGGAACGCTGCCTTGAGCGCGTCCGCGGTGGCACCGAACTCCTGCAGCAACTTCGCTGCATCGCTATCGCCGGATGCGATGCCGGCGAGCAAAACCTCGGTGGACACGTAGCTATCGCCCAGCTGGCCTGCTAATTCCTGCGCGGTGGTTAGCGCGTTGAGGGAATCGCGGTTGAACTGCGGGTTCGCCATTTGCTGACCAGTGGCGGTGGGGTATCCGCCAACCAGACTTCGTGCCCGAGTGAGGACCTGGTTCGGGTCGGCGCCGACAGCCTGAATAACTGGCGACGCAATAGAATCGGCCTGCTCGAGGAGAGCGACGAGTAAGTGCGCTGGGCGGATGTCCGGGTTACCTCGTTTCGAGGCGTCCTGGAGGGCAGCCTGGAGGGCTTCAGCTGTGCGTGTTGTGGGGGTAAAAGAGCTCATGATGTCACCTTTCTGTTCTTTGTTCGTTGTTCTGTATTTGTTGTTTCTATGTTGACCGTTCTGTGTGTGGCCTGTGCGGCGGAAGCTTGGTGGCTTAGTCGGCGGAGCCGACCGGGTTGCTGACCGCTAGCCGACGAAGAACGTTGCTATAACCATTGTTGAGTGTACGTCACGCAAGTTTTAATCACATCTAGTACAACTGGCGCGAAGTTGAGTCTATTCCACTCAAGGTAGATTTTTTAGAAAAATTTTTGGAGTGGATGTGGTGGGCGTGGGTGAGGAGTGGTCGCGTCGGCAGTAACGGACCCCCGCACCCAGATGAGCTAACGACCCTGCCGGACCCAGATGCCCAAACCTATGACCCCCAGAACAGCTTCCCCTATTAACAGCACGGGACTCGTACCGATCCCAACAGAATTTCCCAACGCCGTGTTCTCCCCCACGAACCACGGACTGAGGCAAAGGATAAGAGAAAGAAGAGGCACTAGGCGCAAAGACACTGCCGACCCCCAACGGCCACCAATTACAGCCGCACACCCGATAGCCACAATGCTGTGGGCACTGACCAAGCTAACCGTTTCCCACCCCAGATAACGGGCCCTCATCAGGCCAGCTGCAGCAACCAGGGTGAGAACGCATATACCAGAGAGAATCAGGCGCGGGCGCTGCGTCGAGCGGGACGTCACGGCGCGCTCATACGATTCCGACCATTGACTCCCCAGCAGAAGGCCCATCGCTCCTGCCATCACCACCGGAACCAGGTTCGGAAGGGAAACAGGGATGCTCAGTTCTGGACCAAACAATTGTGGGAGCGAAAAATCATGGAACCAGATCAGAGGAATGACGACGCAACACAGCAATAGCGCTTCACGCCAGCCACGAAGGCGGAGATAAGGGAAGACGCTATTACTCATATGTAATCCTCACACTTCTTTCACTTCAGGATGCTTTATTTTCCTGAATCGTCCTGAGCATTGTCTTTGCCAGAGGAAGCTATACAGGCCTTAAGGTCCCCCGTGATGTTTTTCATTCGCTCTTCTTGCTCCTGAAATGGCCGCCCCTCAGTGTTCTTGTCCATCCACTTCTGGGCATCACTCGTACCCGGGCCATTCCCCCCACCGATGACGTCGCGAACTGGCTTGTCTCCGAAATGATCAGCAATCCATTCTGCGACGATATAGATAGTCGATACTCCATCCGTTTCGGAAAGCTCACACCCTGCTTCATCGCTGTGTTGTGCAATCACGGTTTCAGCCAAGTCACGGAACACAAGAGTTGAGGATCGTCCCGCGTCAGCTGCCATCAAGGGGAAATCGCCACCAACTTTTTTGGGAGCATACTCACCAGCGTCGACCCCGAACCCCAACTCGTTCAATTCAGACAAAAAGGCAGACCAGTTTTTATCCACTTCACGCACAGTGGATTCATCTTCTGGCCAACTGCAATACCGAGCACCGTCGGCGGAACGAGTGCATGAAGGATTCGATGGTTTCTCACGTGCAGTCACCAGAGGTCCATTTATTCCGATGACGGTTGCCGCGATAGAGAAAACGGCGATTATAGGAAGAGCTAACGATAGAAGCTTTTTACTCCTTACCCACTCAGCCGTGGTGACGAAAATGAGCACTGCTGCCAGTACACTCCCTACAACAACACCAACAACAACTGGACGTAATTGGACTGCTTGCTCTACGTAACCCACGTAGTTCCCCGACGAATACGGCCTCAAGAATAGAATTTTCGGAACTACGCGTAGGAGCCCTGCCATTAAGGCGAGAACCACGACGGCCATCCCCGCAATGAAGCCGACAATCGCCGCTAAACGCGGTTTGGTATGGAGCGATCGGCCAATAACCCCGCCGAGCCCCACAGAGAACAGGGACCAGATCAGCCCCATAATCGGAATCGACCACCATGGAGAACCGCCGGGGTCTCCGGATAAACACACGGCATACAACACAACTATTGTTACGATGTTGTATATCAATGCATACAATGCACCGAGCCCGCAGAGATACCAGCTTAGTCTTATGGAGGTTGACGATATCGTGCGGAGATAGTCAACATCATGGCGCGCGATGTCATAGGCAGTACACCCCGCTAAGCACACTCCGATAAGGGCGAGTGTTTCAGAATGTACTTCATTAACGTCTGGCCAATAGCCGATAATGTAGCCCACTCGCCACGCTGAGAATAAAAGAAACGCAACGAAGGGCGCTGGAACAAAATAACGGAGATGCCGTCGCCACCCCATTAGATCACTCCCGCAGTCAATTGACCGAAAGCCGCATCAATACTTCCATATTTCCTTTCGAGCTCTTCCGAGCGCACATCAGCGACAATGTGTCCGGAATCAAGGAAAAGAACTCGATCAGTAGGCTCAATATCGGAGGAAATATGCGTCGACATAATGACTGAGGTTTTCTCACTGAGGCGACGAATTATATTCAGGAGCGACGCCCGGTGGTTTGGGTCTAATCCCGATGTCGGCTCATCCAAAATAAGGACGTCGGGACGGTGAGCTATCCCGACAGCAACCATCGCCCGACGTTGCATACCACCGGACAACGAAGAAAAACGGTCGCCTTCGTTATCGGACAAATGGACAAGCGCAATAGCCTCGGACGCTGCGCTCCGGGCCTCACTCCTGGAATAACCATGAAGCCACGCTGCCGTCTGAACTAAGTCCCGCACAGTTTGAGATGTATCAACCGCATTATGTTGCGG
>NZ_JAUMTY010000005.1:0-11566 GCF_030530965.1 Corynebacterium sp.
ACCCGCTGGGCGTTTATCGAGATGTGATGCTGGCGAATTTGGCTTCATTGACCTGCGGTAATCGTTCGCGTTGTTCCGGTTCCACGGTTCTTGAGACCTGGGCGTCATTGTGGGATTGTTGCGGCCATTGTTATACGAGGTCCGTGGGGTGTGAGGTGCGGCGGCACGGGGCGATTGATTGACCGCATTAGTAGTCGGCGGCCCATACGGCGTTGGTGTGTGGGTATGTCCGGATTCTCCAGGATTGGTGTGCGAAGGAGGAAAACCGTTCGTTTCCCTAGGTGGCTGGAATTGCGAAGGGACCGCGGTGGGGATGGTATTTGTCGAGGTCGGTGGTGTGGTGGTGTTGCCAACTACCCCTCCGCCTGCTGGTCCTCCGCCTGTGCTGGGCGTTGTTCCTCCGACGGATGTCCCGGTTGTTCCGACGGCTGGTGTGCCGTGTGTGGCGCCCATAACGCTCGTAGGGGCAACTTCGGCTGCACTGGTGTGGATGGGCGACGGCGAATGTGCGGTGAGATGTCCTCCGCCCTGGCCGACGTTGGGGCGTTCGGTGAGATTGCGGAGTGGTGGCACCGCCGCGGTGAGCATAGCTTGGTAAGGACCGGTCATGAATTCACGGGTGGCTGCCCGTGCTGCTTCCCCGGCTGCGCGAACTCCAGCGGGGTTAGTGGCTGCGGTGACAGCTGCGGTGCGCTCGGCTTCGATGGCAGCGATCTGAGCGCGGGCAGCCTGCCGGATATGAGGCAGCTGGGAGACCGATGCATGCATGGCGGTGGCGTTATCTGCGAAGGTTTGAGCCGTCGCCATCACTTGGGTACAGCATGCGGCAGCGGCATCAATGGCCTCTCCCGTGTTTTCTTCCAGCTGGGAGCGGGCGCGGGCCAGGGCGTCGACGGTCTCATTTAAAGAACTGGATAAGCTGTGCCAATAATCGGCGAGGGCATAAATGTCATTATCGTTGCCGGCGTCAAGCATGGCTAATAGTGCGCCCGGGTCATCGGTGCCACCGTGAGTGGGATCGGTGAAATCAAAGGCGCTAAACGTTCCCTCAGGCTGAGTTGGAAAAGTGAAATCTGTGGCTTGGATCGACTTAAGTCCGCAGAGTATGGCCGCTGAAGCATCGTCTTGGTTAACGAAAGCACCTCGCATCGCCCTCGTGCCCTCGGCCAACCAGCGGATGAGGTGCCGGAGCTGCCGCAAAGTCTGTATCGCGCTGCCAGTCTCACCGTTAATGACCTGGCAATGCTGCTCGCCCAACATTCGCAACCCAGGTTCATTAGTGAAATCACCTCGGAGCAATTTAGCGGTCGAGAGTACTCTTTGAGTACCACTAGTGGCATTTTTCTCTAGGACGCCAATGGCATGATCTAAAGTGCACGGATCAATAGCTATAGTCATTTAACTAACCTTCTTTAAATTATCGTGCGCTTTTTGGCAAAGCTGCTCTTCCGACATCTTTTCTTCATCATCCAGGTAGCCGAATCCAATCCGGCCTATACTAGTTTCTACATATGCAACGCATCCGGGTGTTCTAATAGAGAAAATTATTTGATCAAATCGACCAGGGCTGTATTTTCTATAGAGCCTTCCGGCGATATCTTCGTATTTTCTTTTATCAGTACTTATGGAAAGGTACTTAGATAAATCCCTCTTTTCGTCGAGGAACGCGCAATCTTTCAGATTAGCTAGCTTAATATGGTCCGACCCAATCACTGTATATCCTTTACTTTCCCAATATCCTGGCGAGACATCTTCGCAGAGGTCGGCGTTCTCAAACTGGGGATCGGAATAGTCATAGGATCCATCGGAGTTCTTCTTTGCTTTAACTGGATACTTAGCCAAGATTTCTGGTCGCTCCCACAAAGGAAACTCATTATTGTTCTTTTCTGGGTTATGTTTTGTAGGTGAAGGCTGTGAAGAAATGGGGGGATGCTTCACCGCAGAACTACTCGGAGTCGTCTTAACTGACTCCGGATTCATTTCACTACTCTCGTCAGTGGATGTGTGGCACCCTGCTGTAAGGCACACAGAAAAAACGAGACAGATGAGCTGACAGAGCCCTTTTCTGGTCCCGCTATAAGTCGGTGGTCTCCTTGTGGCATTATATCTATTAGAGCTTTGATTTAATTTAGTGAACGAGCTGCATGATTCCTTCCTCGAGGACATCGGGCTAGCGGATGTTGAATCAAGGGGTGTATCTAGGACATTACATGTGTGCTCTAGTGAGCATATATCTATTTGAGTATTCATTTCAGATTAATTCCTCAAATAATTCTTTTGCTTTCTGACACAGATATTTATAGTTATGTGTAGAATTGTCTTCATTCATAACCTGAGCGGCCACTCTCCCGACCTGTGTCTCTAAATATAGAATGCACTGTGAATCGCTTCCCTCTCCGTCAAATCTTCCGTATTTAGAGCTAGACGCGACCATAACTTGAGTACCTGAGACTCTGTCTTTTGAACGAGCATCGGTTCCAAAATTGAACAAAAGATCCTCATCAGCAGACGGAATTTTCTTTAATAAGCAGTCTTTAGAAGTGAGATACGGAAGATGTTTGCTGATAATGATCTGGTACCCTCTAGTCTCCCAATACCCTGGCGGGGCGTCTACGCAGAGGTCAGCGTTCTCAAAATTCGGGTCTGAGTAGTCATAGGAGCCATCGGGGTTCTTCTTTGCTTTCACTGGATACTTAGCCAATATTTCCGGACGCTCCCACAATGGAACCTCACCGTCGTTCTTTTTTGAGCTACGTTGTCGCACTGGTGATTGTGAAGAAATGGGAGGATGCGCCATTACAGAACTACTCAACGTCGTCTCGGATAGGTCCGAATTTATTTCACTGCTCTTGTCAGTGATCGTGTGGCACCCTGCTAGCATCCATGCGGCCAAAGCGATACACGTAAACTCGAGGAGGCCTCTCTTACGTCGGTGATAGGCCGAGAGCGATACCGTGGGCACACGATATCTTTTAGAACTTCGATTGAGTGATGAACACGCCATCGTAGATAGAGCCCCCAAACTTGATTCCCCCATTGCGCTCCACAAACCTGTCCCCCAGGGTGTGGCGCGAATCTTGCCTAATAGTAGCGCACTAAGACGCCCTTGCCTAGCATCAATCGGTGGATGAATGGTCATCGATTGGCCCCGATGCGCAGGGGAAAAGTAAATTCCATTGCCGCGCGTCCGGAACCGCGTGAGACGTTCAAGGGGTGTGTCACGATTTGTGACCAGCAGATTTGTGTACAGACTTCGACACAACTAGAGTATTGCCTCGTGCTCAGCTAATTGCTGACTTTTTACCCTGTCCGGGTGGCGGAATGGCAGACGCGCTAGCTTGAGGTGCTAGTGCCCTATTAACGGGCGTGGGGGTTCAAGTCCCCCTCCGGACACAGAATAAGCCCGGGTTCCCATCAAATCCTGATGAGAGCTCGGGTTTTGCGATGCTCGGAACACTGCCCTAACTACTCGCGTTTATTCAGCTGACTGTCAGTCGTTTCCCCGGTATCAAAAGCCTTGAGGATGCGCTCCGCCGCAATCGTCGGTGTTACCTGCCCGGCGCGAAGCTGCGTTTCAATCAGCTTCTTTTCCTTCTTCACTGCCTCAGATGTGTTTAGCCGGGTCAGTAAAGTTTCGTGGACCATTTGCCATGTCCAGCCGATCTGCTGGTTCCTCCGTTGCTCATCAAATCGACCCTCGGCCACCATTTGATCGTGGTGCTCTTCAACCACCTTCCAGAATTCTTCGACACCGTTGCCTTCAGCAGCAGACATCGTCATTGTCGGAGGTTTCCATGATGCATTTGCTGGCCGAACCATGCGCATCGCCGCACCTAGTTCTCGTGCAGCCCGCTTTGCGCGGCGAACATTATCTCCGTCTGCTTTGTTGATAGCGACGAGGTCGGCAAGCTCAAGAATGCCTTTCTTGATGCCCTGCAGCTGGTCCCCAGCGCCTGCTAGAGCTAGGAAGGTGAAGCAGTCGACCATCTCGCTGACAGCGACCTCCGACTGCCCCACGCCGACAGTTTCGACGAGGATAACGTCATACCCGGCGGCCTCCATGACAATCATCGTCTCGCGGGTCGCTTTAGCGACACCACCGAGTGTTCCGGCACTTGGGGATGGCCGAATATACGCGTTCTCGCTTTGCGAGAGCTTCGTCATTCGGGTTTTATCTCCCAAGATTGATCCACGTGAACGAGTCGACGAAGGGTCAATAGCGAGGACTGCCACTTTGTGGCCGTTTTCCACAAGGTATAAACCGAGGCGTTCGATGAACGTGGATTTACCGACGCCGGGGACGCCCGTAATACCTACTCGTAATGCCTTTCCAGAGAAAGGGAGCAGCTTCACCAATAGTTCTTGGGCCAAGACGTGATGCGCCGGTGCGGAAGACTCAAGCAAAGTGATGGCCCGGGCAAGCTGGGTTCGCTCATTATTCCGCACGGAGGTGAACAAAGCATCGACGTCGATGCGGTGGCGGGCTCGCTTAACCGCTTCCGGAGCAACTGCTGACTTTCCTGGAACTTCAGTCCCCGCAGTCGTCGTTAATGACCCGAGGGTTGACTCGAGAAATTCATCTCCCCGCGCTTGGCTATCGGAAGACATTGATATCTCCGCCTTTCTACGAAGAGCTCGTCATAAAAATAATTCTATAAGTAAATTGTGTAATTAATTATTTATTTGTTTAAAAACTCGCCGGACCGTGAAAGCGCTCGACGGACCTCGAGATGCTTAACGAACCGCGTGACGTGTGAAGTTACTCTCTACATGATGCCCATCATGAGGACAAAGCGCCCTTCTCCCCACCCCAATTGGCCGGGAAAAGAGCGCTCATCATGCAGCTAAGGAATCTCGGCACCACCCGGAAGAATCACCACCGGGAAGAATAGTGGTGCCGTAATTCCGTCGCTTTATGCCCTAGGCCTCCGCCTTATCCTCAGCCTCAGAGTCGTCCGATTTGTCATCGTCATCGACATGAAGCTCGATTCCCATGTGTGCCGACAGCTTGGTCAGCATGTCGATCACAGAATCTGCGATAACAGTGCCCGGCGGGTAAATGGCGGCAGCACCGTCGTCGTATAGCTCTTGGAAATCTCCTGGAGGAATAACGCCGCCCACGATGATCATGATGTCTTCGCGGCCCAGCTTCTTCAATTCCTCGCGAAGCTCGGGGACGATCGTCAAGTGGCTAGCTGCCAGCGACGACACGCCGACGACGTGCACGTCGGAATCGACAGCAGACCGAGCGGCTTCGGCGGGAGTTTGGAAGAGCGGTCCGACGTCAACGTCCATGCCTAGGTCAGCATAAGCGGACGCAACGACTTTCTGTCCGCGGTCGTGACCGTCCTGTCCGATCTTCGCGATGAAGATACGTGGCCGGCGGCCTTCCTCCTCGGCGAATGCATCCGCCATAGCGGTGGCTTTAGCGACATTACCCACGGTGCGGTCCTTACCTACCTCGTCTTTGTACACACCCGAGAGCGTGTGGATCTCTGCCTGATGGCGACCGAACACTTTCTCGAGAGCATCAGACATCTCACCGACGGTGGCACCAACGCGGGCAGCATCGACCGCAAGCTTCAGAAGGTTGTGCTCGAGGTTGCCGTGGGATCCGTCCATGCCCGCAGCTCCGGTGAGAGCATTCAGAGCTTGGTCGACGGCACCTTGATCGCGCTCAGCACGAAGTTTCTCGAGTTTGTCATGCTGCTCTTGGCGAACACGGCTGTTTTCAACCTTCAGAACTTCGATGGCCTCGTCCTCGACGCCCACATACTTGTTGACACCGATGAGCGCCTGACGGCCAGAGTCGATACGAGCCTGAGTACGTGCCGCGGCCTCTTCGATGCGCAGCTTCGGAATGCCTTGCTCGGTGGCCTTCGCCATACCGCCGGCTTCTTCCACCTCGCGAATGTGCTCGCGAGCTTCCTCGACCAACTGGTTGGTCAACCACTCGACGTAGTAGGAACCAGCCCACGGATCGACTGGGCGCACCGTATTGGACTCTTGCTGCAAGATCAGCTGGGTGTTACGAGCAATACGAGCCGAGAAATCTGTCGGGAGCGCGAGAGCCTCATCCAGCGCGTTCGTGTGCAGTGACTGCGTGTGTCCCTGCGTTGCCGCCATAGCCTCGATGCAAGTACGCCCAACGTTGTTATACACATCCTGAGCGGTGAGCGACCATCCCGATGTCTGAGAGTGCGTACGCAGAGCCCGTGACTTCGGGTTTTCGGGGTTAAATTTGCTGACGATTTCGCTCCACAGAATACGGCCAGCGCGGAGCTTCGCAATTTCCATGAAGGTATTCATCGAAATGCCCCAGAAGAACGAGAGGCGAGGTGCGAAAGCGTCGATATTAAGGCCAGCATTCAGTCCAGCGCGAATGTACTCAAGGCCGTCAGCCAGGGTGTAGGCCAACTCGAGGTCAGCCGTCGCTCCAGCTTCCTGAATGTGGTAGCCGGAAATCGAAATGGAGTTCCACCGCGGCATCTTGTTAGAGGTGTATTCGAAGATCTCCGAAATAATCCTCATCGACGGCTGCGGAGGATAAATGTAAGTATTGCGGACCATGAACTCCTTCAGAATGTCATTCTGAATCGTTCCGGCCAGCTTCTCCGGAGGAACACCCTGCTCTTCGGCGACGATAATGTACAAAGCCAAAATCGGCAGCACAGCACCGTTCATCGTCATCGACACGGACACGCTGCCAAGGTCAATTCCCTCGAACAGCTGCTTCATATCCAGGATGGAGTCGATGGCCACACCAGCCATACCGACGTCGCCCTGAACACGCGGGTTGTCTGAGTCATAGCCGCGGTGAGTGGGCAGGTCGAAGGCCACCGACAAACCCTTCTGGCCGGCGGCCAGGTTACGACGGTAGAACGCGTTCGACTCTGCTGCGGTGGAGAAACCAGCGTACTGGCGAATCGTCCACGGGCGGTTCGTATACATCGTTGGATACGGACCACGCATAAATGGCTTGATGCCGGGATACGAATCGAGGGGATGCCCCGCCTTGAGGACGTGTTCCCTATCTTCACCGTTGTAGACGCGTTTGACGTCGAAACCCTCGGGGACTGTCCACGTCCCCTTATCTTCTTCAGCTGATGTCGTCGCTGCCTTCTCTGTAGCTCGCGAAACATCGGCAAAATTCGGAATACTTGTGCTCATTGTTGTCACAGTCCTAACAGCGATTATGCGCCGAGCTCATCGAGCAGGCCCGACAACGTCGAGACTGCATCAATCTTCATGTTCAGGTAGTCATCAGGCTTCGAAGAATCATCGAGATTCTCAACGGCCTTCGGAGCGCCCGCCAGGAGAACCTTCTTCACTCCCGCAGCTCGTAGGGCATCGATCGCGGAACCAGCGTTCTCTGCATATTCCGCATCCGTACCGCAGACGACCACGATGGGAGCGTCCTTGAACTGAGTTGCGAAGTTCTCGTCGTCTGGGGTGACTTGTCCTGGGTTATCCGCCTGAATACCACCAGAAGCCAGGAGGTTCGTGGTGAAACCAGTGCGGATGTTGTGCTTGGCCAGGGGGCCAAGAGGCGCCAACTTAATGACAGGCCGCTTCTCTTCCTTCTCGAAGTACGCGTCCGACCTGTTTCTCAGCGCCTCAAAATCAGCTCCCCAACGGCGAACACCTGTCGGCTCAATGCGCAGATCAGCCGCCAGCGGCTTCTCAGCCAAGTTCGGGAACTCGTTGATCGCTGTCACCTTGGTACGGCGATGAGCAATATCATCGCGCCGCTTTTCATACGACTCATCGAGGAGCTTTTGAATATCGCCGTTATCAGTTTCAGCGATGAAGCCATCCTTAGATTCGACGTCCGTTAAGACGCCCCATGCCTTCTCCTCGAGCTGGTCAGTGAAGAACTCAGCGTAGTACGAGCCACCAGCGGGATCAGCAACAAATCCCAAGTGAGACTCTTCCAAAAGTAGAAGATTGATGTTTCGCGCGATGCGGTGGGCGAAGCTACGTCGAGCTCCTGGCAATCCATTCTTGATCGCATAGTCGAAGGGATGAACCAGCACGCTCGTGGCCCCACCGACGCCTGCCGCAAATGAAGCGATCGTGCACCGAAGAATATTCGTGTAGGGGTCACGCTGGGCGAACATCACTGGTGCTGTTTCCGCGTGGATTGCGGGCAGCGGATGATCCACAATGCCCAGCACTTCCCACACCCGCGCCAGAAGTGAGCGGAGCGCACGGAATTTACAGATCGTCGAGAAGAAGTCGTCGGTTGCGGCGAGTCGGATCGAAATCTGGTCGACTGCGTCTTCAACAGAGAGACCGGCGTCGGTAAGCTTCCGCAAGTACTCCAGTGTTGCAGCCAGAACCAGTCCAATCTCTTGGGAATCTGTCGCGCCTTGGTTGCTGAGTGAGACACCATTCACAGTGATGGCGTGCACTGCGCCAGGAAGCTCAGATGCTTTCTTTGCCCATGCAATGGCAGTGTCGAGGTCAACACTTTGCGACGAATCGAACCCCGACGTCAGCGGTGAAGCACCGAGGTCAGCAGTTGTCTTGTCGTCGCCATTGGTCTCGAGGAAATCGAGGAAAGCATCTCCCAATTCTTTCGAGGGAGTAGCTAGCGCGATCGGGGCAAGGTCAAGATAGACGTCATTGAGCACTCCCGGGATGTCCGTGGGTTGGATTCCCTTGAGCTCGAGGACCGTGGTCCCAACATTCAGTGCGTGAAGAATTCGCTTGTTGATGTCTTTCGCGCTCTGGCCACCGGCAGTTGCGTTAACTTCGACGGCAGGTCCGAAAACCTCGCGAATTCCCCATCCGGCATTGTCGGCCTCAAGGAGCTTGGCTCCACGTGTATATGGGAATTCACCGGGAGCAGATGGCTCTGGTCCTTGATCGGTCCGCATATAGAGCGGTTTGACATCTATTCCGTCGTAAGTCGGCTTGATGAGCTTCTTCCACACATCATCCGGAACGTCGGAAGGATCCTGCTTGCGGGTTCGGGCAAAAACCTTCGCAACTGCCCGATACCATTCGTGCTGCAGGGCGGCATCTTCCGTGCCAACCTGTGAGTCAGTCACAACTGACCCTCCGTCCTGGTCGTTCAAAGTAGGTTAATCATTTCAGGTGAACCGGTGCAGTGGTCTAGCTCAGCGATGTTGTGGCAACACCATTCATAACGGTTATCTTGCAGGTGTTTTCGTTAAACACAACGGAGCCTGCACGTCGTTCACTCCCTTCTCAGGGTAGTCCCCATTGGTTGATATTTTCCCGACTACACGTCGTTATCGCCCGTTTGATAGCGATTTATCTGTCAATTTCAGCGCGATGTGACGTACTTCTCCCCTATGTGTGGTCAATAATGTGAGCCACAATCTGGGGTCGCCTTTCTCATCCACCGAGCCGCCAGAAGGTAGGCTTACCCACGTTATGCAACGACGTGACGTGGTGACTCAACCCGATCCTCAGGCCGACCCACCTAGCCGACGATCCTGGATTCATCGTGTCGTTACAGCAACGTCACGAGCATTGGCGCAGTTCCTCAACATCATCGGCGTCATCATTCGCGACGTGTGCCATGGGTGGTTGCGCTGGACACGTCTCAATCAAGTGCTGAGTGTTGTCATCCTCGTTGTGCTGGTGGCAGCGCTATTCGTCGTTCCACTTCCCTCCGTGACCACCTTCAGAGATTGGTCCGTGGGCGCTGGGTGGTGGTTTCCTTTCGCCTTTTCGGCTGTTTATATCCTTGCCACCCAGTTCCCGATACCCCGGACAGTCTTTACCCTCAGCTGTGGCGTGCTCTTTGGTCCACTCATTGGCATAGGTGTCGCGCTGATATCGACGGGGTGTTCAGCGTTATTATCCCTGCTCATTGTCCGCCGTCTTGGACGAGATTGGGTACAGTCCCGCCTCACTCACCCTGCCGTCGACGGGGTTAATGCCCATTTACGACGCCGGGGCTGGCTGGCCGTCGGCTCCCTCCGCATGATTGCGGCTGTTCCATTTTCTGTCCTGAACTACGTGTGTGCTCTGTCGTCGATCAAAGCCCTTCCCTTTACTCTGGCGACGATAGTCGGGTCGGCTCCAGGTACGATCGCCACCGTCCTCGTTGGCGACGCCGCGGCGGGACAAGGTAGCCCCTTAACGATTTTGATCAGCGTCGTTCTTTTTGGAGTCGGCCTGACGGGCTTGATTACGGACATCGCGCGGCCGCCACGTGCGAATACTGACGACACGACGACTGGAACGCACACGAATAGGACAAGCTAGTATCCTTGACTCCATGGCAATGGCTCACACGCGAGGAACGTCGGCTCGATCACTTTTTGCAGTGCATGCTCGGTTCCGTGGACGGACTATGAGACGGGCGGAATACGTGAAGAATAGTGCTCAAGCTATGGAGCACCTGCCCGGGGTTCTCAAGTCCACCGTGGAAGGCGTGGAGGAGATTTCGCTCCTTACTCGCGACGCAGAATCTGAAGCCCAAGTAGTGATGGCTTTCCTCTCTGCCGGTGAGTGGGCTATTGGGATTGGGATCGGGGGGCACGATCCGTCCGTTGTCGCCCGTAGTTGTACAGGTAAACGGGCCGGTACCGTGGGCGCGTCGATAGCCACGATCTCCCAGAACTCTTCCATAGCGAGTTCGGAGCTCGCTTCAGATATTTCCGCGGCGTTTTCTTTGATCGGCCATGTGCTCACCCGGAGGACTGAGGAAGGCCGAGAAGCAACAGCGCTTATGCGGCAGGGATATACACAAAACGACGCTGCGGTAGAGCTTGGTATCTCTAAGCAAGCAATGTCGCAGCGTCTGGTTGCGGCGGGTTGGCAGGCAGAACAAGCAGGATGGGACCTTGCCGTCCACCTTTTGACCCGGGCGGAGGAACTTTAACTACTCGTTCGACGCGTCCTCCGGCGAATCGACGTCCGGTTGATCGTCAGCATCGGCAACGTCGATGTTCTCCGAACCCGCAGTGGAGGGATCTTCCCCGAGCTTCTTCGCCGTGTTCCGTTTAGCGGCCAGAGCACTGTCTAATGGATCATCCACCGTTTTGTTAGCGACGGCGTTTGCCTCAGCGACAGCTTTGGCGATTTCAGGTGCAGACTGAGTGGTAAACCAGTCGTCATCCTCATCCGTCGCTGCCTCTGCCTTGGTTTCCTCGTCGACACTAGGAGCTTCGTAGCGGAATACCCCGTCAGAATCCTTGTCTGAGAACTGCTTGGTGAAGGACTCCAGGGCATCACCGAATTGCGACGGAATCAGCCACATCTTGTTGGCAGATCCTTCAGCCATTTCAGGAAGCTTTTGGAGGTATTGGAAAGCGAGAACATCCGGTGTGACCTGCGAGGTTTTGATGGCAGCATTCACCTTACGGATGGAGCGAGCTTCACCCTGTGCGCGTAGGTAGCGGGCTGCTCGTTGTCCCTCGGCGCGAAGGATCTCAGCCTGGCGCTCGGCTTCCGCTTGCAAGATGGCAGCATGCTTTTCGCCCTCGGCGGCAAGGATACGGGCTTGTTTTTCACCTTCGGCAGTCTTGATATCAGCCTCGCGCTGACCTTCCGCAGTCAAAATCATGGCGCGCTTTTCGCGGTC
>NZ_JAUMTY010000005.1:11666-26770 GCF_030530965.1 Corynebacterium sp.
ACGGTCAAGTTATCCTGCGTAATCACCGCTTGGGGCGGGAAGCTGACGACACGTTCGCGGGTATCCACGCGGGATCGGACACGGTCGACAAATGGAATGAGGAACGTTATTCCTCCTTCGACAGTTTTCGTGTACCGCCCGAGCCGTTCAATGACTGCCGCCGTCCCCTGTGGGACCAACTTGATGGACATCATGATGATAAGGACGATGACCACAATGATGGCTGCGATCACGATAGTGCCAGCGCTCATGAATTAATCCCTCCTTTCTAAGACAAAAGCTGTGTTGCCTTCAATGCGGCTCACCACGACGGTGTCGCCAGGTTCGAAAACGTCGTCATGAAAAGCACTCCGAGCGGACCAGAAATCGCCATTGAGCCGAACAATCCCCGATGACGACGAAATCTGCTCGACGGTCTCCCCTGTTGTTCCCACCAAGGCTCGCGGTGAGAAATCCGCTGTTTCGATCTTTTCGCTGAGTTTGCGCTTCAAAAACGGACGCAGAACGAACATAAGTGTTAATGACACAACAGCGAAAACAACGACTGAGACCCAGAGCGGAGCCTGGAAAAAAGACACACCTGCTGCCGCGAGAGCACCGCCAGACAACATCAATAGTGCGAAATCGCCACCGAAAAGCTCCAGCACAGCTAGAAGTACCGCACCGATAAACCACACTAAGGCATTCACGTTGTCCAGCGTACAGAAAGGCTATGACAGAAAACAGGGTCGTCGTTTCTACCTACTCTGGTCCGACGGTGACAAAATCGACCAGTCGTTCAACCGCACCAATGAGCGATGAATCGACATCCCGAAAAGAATTCACGCTGTTATAGACGCGATTCCACCCCTCTTTCGGATCCGACCATCCGAGCCGTCGGCACACACCCGTCTTCCAATCCTCACCATAAGGAACGTCGGGCCAGGCCTTGATACCGACGGAGGACGGTTTGACCGCAGCCCAGATGTCAATAAACGGGTGGCCAGTCACCATGACATGCGGACCGAGCTCCCGAGTCAATAACGACTCCTTTGAACCTTCAACTAAGTGGTCGGCGAGGATACCGATACGACGCTCAGCCGTGGGATGAAATTCTTGTACCCGTTGCGGTGCATTATCAAGGCCCTCAAGGTACTCCACGACGACGCCTTCTACGCGAAGATCGTGGCCCCAGATACGCTCCACGATCGCCGCGTCATGGACGCCTTCGACCCAGATTCGTGATGGAGCAGCCACTTTGGCACGCAGGTTTTCTACACGTCGTGATCCGGATGCGCTTCGTTGTTGTCGAGGATCTTTTGGCGGAACATAGCGGACTAATGTGACGGGTTTTCCCTCGTAGAGGAACGCGCCTTTGCGCATTTTGAATAGACGCGTTCGTCGGTATCGGTCCTCTAACCGAACGAAATCTCCGTCATATGTCCGCTCAAATTCGACGATCGCTCCCACATAACCGCTGGCGATATCTTCAACCACTAAGCCAGGTTTAGCTGGGAGTACGGGGAACTCGCGGGGCTTGGAGTGCGGATGCCCGGCATAGATGTCACCTGAATAGCGGTCGTGGAAACTCATACCGAGGAAGTGTACTGAGGCGACGTGAACCTGGTGAGACGAGGACACGGTATCCCGTGAGAGGTGCTATGGTGGCACGCCATGAATGTGTCAACTATCTCGGGCCTATGCAATGAGTGGGCGCGCGTCCACCGGTTAGCAGCATGGACAGCGTTTTGGCTCATTGGTGAGGCGTCGACGGACGACACTATTGATGCGTGGCATGATCTGTATTCACTTCCGCGCAACGAGATGGTCCACTTCTTGGGCGAACTTCGACAGGCCGCGTCGGATTATTCGGATCACACTGCCGACGACCCACTCGTCCGTATAGTTTTGGCAGCGCCCGGTGATCCTCCGCACGTGCCCGGTCATTCGGATGGCCAGAAGGCTATTTCCCGCGCGGGAGCGGGATTGGTGATTTCGTCTGGGGATCCAGATTCGCGCGTATTGGTTATTCCCTCTCGTTCTGATGGGACCCCACGTTTAACGGCGTCGTCGATTGGGGAAGACGTGCCGGCTCCTCCGGCACCAGCGATTGGTGAAGCTGATTTAGCTCTTTCTGAGGCTACGAGGAACGCTGCGTCGATGATTACATCGATGCGAGCAGCTATTGCTGATGTCCCGGATGTGCGGCTTCGGGTGGGAACTCTGACGGATTTTTATGACTCCGCTGGTTTTCCTGCAGGTTTTAATCCGAGAGCAGAGAAACTGTCCGCGCGAGCTGACCATTTGTCAGCAATTATTGATACGGCACGCGCTACCGACAACGGAGCAACGTGGGACGAGCACGTCCTCCCTCTGCTCAGGGTTATTCGGCAGGCGCGGATAGCCTCGCTGGATTACGCTGTCCGCGAGATGCTTCGAGCGATACCTAGGTAATCTCTGTGGCTATTTATGGTGCTTATGCTTTGCCGGGGGTACACAGCAGTTATCAAAGCACGGGACTCCGTTGAGGCTGCACCCATGCTGGGGCTCGACGCCGAGGCGGAGAGGCTCTCTGCCTTCGATGTATTCATCGATCAAATCGATGATCATTCGGGTGAATCGCTGCGTCGGCCCCACGGTCGCCGCCCGCTCGATGGCCATATCAAAATCTTTTGCCTCATGGGCAAGTTCGGTGTCAAGGTCCCATGCCACTTCTACGTGGTCAGACACGAACCCAATAGGAGATACAACCGCAGCCGGAATCCCCTGGTCATGGAGTGTTGAAATATGATCCACAATATCGGGTTCCAGCCACGGAATGTGCGGGGGGCCGGAACGCGATTGCCAGACGAGGTCGAAATCATCGTCTGACAGTACAAGCTTGGCGGCCGTCAAGTGTGCTGCCTCATAGATCTGCCGTGAATACAGGTAGTCCCCATCACCTGGGTTTCCGGACGTCTTATCCGCGGAGACCGGAATCGAGTGAGCTGTGAAAACTATTCGACAGTTCTCTCTCCTGTCACTGGGTATTTTGGCGAGTGCTTCTTGGACGGCTTCTGCCTCAGCCTCGATGAACTCTGGGTGGTCATAAAACTGACGCAGTTTCGTTAAATCCGGGGGCGTAATCCCCTGCTCCTGGCAATGACGCCGTGCTTTTTCAATGTCCTCGTCGTATTGACGGCATCCCGAGTACCCCGCCCATGCAGAGGTGGCAAATACAAGCGCATGGCGAATTCCGTCGTGAACCATCTTCTCTATGGTCTCGTTCCAGAATGGATGCCAATTGCGGTTAGCGAAATACACAGGGAGGTTGCGCCCTTGCTTTTCAAGTTCTTCCTCGACGTGTCTAATGATCTCGCGGTTTAAACCGTTCAGAGGGCTAATGCCGTTGAAGTGGTGATAGTGCTCTCCCACTTCGTCGAGACGCTCGGGCGGGATGCCACGACCCCTGGTTACGTTTTCGAGAAAAGGACGAATATCGTCTAGTCCTTCTGGGCCACCGAATGAGGCAACAACGATAGCGTCAACGGGATACTCACTGGTCTGTGAGTTGCCACAATCGTTGGCGTTGATTTGGTTGTGTGCCGGTTGATCGCCCTTCCGGCCAGGCCGTTCTGTCAACGCCGGGGCATCGTTTATGGCCATCTCAACAGTCTCAATTCTCAGTAGACAATGGTGTTAACGGCAAAAGCCACACGCTGCGCTCGTGCCGTGCCAGTACACGACCGTACCGGCACGGTGATCCCCACGTCGATAAGGACGGGAGTGAGCAGTGCGTGTGGAATGCAGACCTAGCCTAGTTTATGAGATGAGCCGGACAACGTTCGGAGTCATGCCACCATAACGAACTGGGCTGATCTTGACGACTGAGCCGGACTCGGGTGCCTCAATCATCTGGTCGTTACCCAGGTAGATCGCGACGTGCTGGCTAGCGTTAGGACCGTAGAAGATCAGGTCACCACGCTTCATCTGGGAAGCAGGATACTGAGTTCCCGATTGGTACTGCGCTCCTGTGTAGTGTGGCAACTTGAAGCCAGCGATGTAGAAGGCGTACAGCACCAGGCCGGAGCAGTCGAAACCAGCGTGAGCGTAATCGCCGTATTGGTCAGCGACTCCGCCATCCCTAATGCCGACGGTTGGGCCATAGTAGTTTCCGCCGCCCCAGGAGTAACGCACTCCTAGCTGTGATTGCGCACGAGCGATAACGGCGTTGATCCGGGTTTCTGCAGAACCGCTGGTTGCGGTTTGTGCATTGTCGCCCGTGTTGGTCGTTCCCGTCGTAGAACTGTTTGCTGAGTTTCCTCCGCCAATCGAGGTAGCGAGTGAGGCCTGGTCAGTACCGTCGGTCACTCGGTTCAAGGCGTCAGAGTTGTTCTTGAGACCGTTGACTAGCTGTGAAGTAGTCGACGTGGATTCGTCGTCCGAGGATGAATCATCCGAATCGGATCCATCGCTGCCCGTACCATTGCTGGTTGATCCAGTGCTACCCGACGATGTTGAGCTGCTGCTCTGGTTATCAGTCGAGTTGTCAGATCCCGTCGAGCTGGAACCAGAGGCCGTGGATCCACTGTTATCGCTACCCGTACCGTTGCCAGTGGTGTCCGTTGTCGTAGACGCAGATCCCGAACCGGTGTTAGCGCTACCGGTGTTATTGGTATTACCGCTGTTATCGGACTGATTCTGAATCTGGTCCCACGCTTGGCGCGCTGCCTGACGTCCGCCATTAACGGCGGCAGCAACCGGGTCGTTTCCTTCCTGGCCTGCCTTCAGTCCGGCTGCTAAGGCCGCCAAGCCACTCGAGGTGAGCCCGATAAGCGCTTTGTCAGCGTCGTTAGACGAGGAATCGAAGGCTGCGCCCAAAATCTGCCGCAGCTTTTCGGTCAGCTCTTCTACACGCTTGACCGCCTCGGAAGCGATCGTCGCCAGGTTGGCTGCATTTTGACGTGCCTGCTCAACGGTTGGATCGCCGTTGTCTTCCTTCTCCTTGGCATCCTTGGCGGCAGCTAAAGCGTTATCAGCTTTCTGCTTCGCGTCGGCGGCAGCTTCGGACCGCTCTTTTTCGGTCTGGTCTGCAGCAGCGTAGTCGATGCCCTGGTCAGCTTTAGCGCCCTGGTCGTCCGCATTATCTGCACTACTGGAGCTGTTTGCCTGGTCATTCTGCGCAGAATCCTGCTGATCCTGGGCAGAATTGTCGGACGAAGCCGTAGCTGGCTCATTTGAAGACGACTGCTCAGTTGCATCCGACGATGGCTCCGTGGATTCCTGCGTGGGCTCTCCGGCCCCAGCATCACCGTCATTAGCCGTGTCGTACGCTAATTGCTCCGTTGTCGGCGCAGAGCTTGTGCTCGATTGGTCGTCAGAGGAAGCGCTGTCCGACGAGTTGTCCTGGTTGTCAGCAGCGTTTTCAGCTGATGGCGCAGAATCCGAAGCCGGTTTGTTGTCCTGCGTTGCCGAAGCAGAGGTGGAAGGACCTGCCGTACTTGCGTCACTGGCGTTGTTCTGAGCCGGTGCCCCAGGTGAATTGCTAGAGGAACCAGTCTTGTCGCCCTTTACTTCGTCGAGGCGTGACTGGATCTCATTCTTGCGAGCTTCGGCTTCCTGGATAGATTTTTGCAGGTCCGCTGCTTTTCGTGACGCAGTTTGAATCGCTTCAAGAGCCTTGTCCTTGGATTCCTTCGCGTCCTTACGCTTAGCGGAGGCGTCGGCAAGCAGCTTGCGGAGAGAGGACTCCTCATTAGCAGCCTGAGTACGCACTTTGTCTAGCTGCGAGACAACTTTGCGTTGCTTCGCTGCCTCGGTGCGCAAGTATGAAGCGCGGTCAAGAGTATTAGCGACGGCATCTTCACCGGCTGCCATCGTCACCGCATTGGAATCTTGACCTTGCGTGTACTGCGAACGCGACAGGGAGTTTAACTTGTCCTGGGCTTCCTCGACTTCTTTTTGGGACTTGTCGAGCCTCGCCCGCGCCTGGACAACCTTCTCCTGTGCATCGTTTGCATCGCTGGTGGCCTCATCCAGCTCATACACAGTCTTATTTGCTTCTTGACGGATGCCGCCTTGTTCATTTTGCAGCTCAGTCAGCTTTTTCTGTGCCTGAGTTAAATCGTTGGCAAGCGACGCGACGGAATTGGGATCGTCGTTGGGTGCTGCCATGGCATGTGGAGCAGAGGTTACCCCTAGCCCGGCACACAGCAAGACGGCCGCAAGCCGAGTGCGTGCATGTCGCGGATGGGACGTCCGGAAGGCCCTGCGGTCTACCACGCCATTTCTCCTTTGATTGGAAGCATTCATCGTCTGAGCTATGCCTGAAGCCGTCAGTCAATAGAGGTAGAAACCCGATAACCAGCCTTGTTACGGAACCTAGCCACCTGCGGAAGTGTTGATAGGAAGGTCAAGGGTTAAAGCTTGACGACTCCCTGCTCACTGTAGCCACGTTGGTGTGCCGATCCCCTCACCTCTTGTCAATCGGGCATACTTCCCCGCATGCCCGGTTGGTCAATGGTTGAAGAGTCTTCTCTAGCCTCAGGGGTTGACTCGTATCGACTTTGGTTGCACAGCTTTATTTTTTTGAACAGTGCCACCGTAGAGCACGTGAACATCGGAAGAAACTCTAATCACATAAAAAACAAGCTTCACATCCTGACACAAGTCTCGCTTAAAGGCTTGACCAGGGATGATAACGGAATAATTACAAAGTGTGATTTACACCACGTTTTAAATATTTTCGGCGTGTCAACTTGAACCTCAAGTTGAGGTTGAAGGTCTGGGAACGTTGTGGCGCTTCCCCTTAGTTTGTGGATCAGCTAATAAATGCGCCAGAAGCGGTCGCTCTCGGGCCTCTTTAAGTCCTCTGCCCTAACCCGACGGAAGTTGCCGACTGTAATGCGATAGCGAGCGCTCTAATTATGGAGCGCATTTTAATTCTTCCATGCGTTTGTCGACGCTGCGTGCCGCGTCGTAAGTGAATGTGTTACCCCAATACGTGTCGCAAGTGAAAAGAATCGATGCTCCACAAGCGACTTCCCGATCTGCCGGGATCAACTCTCGGCCCCGGAAGTAACTTTTGGGGGTGAATAAGGCCCCAGATTCGCTTACAGTACGTCTGTACTGTTAGAGTTTGGGCTGCAATATGCTGGGCAAACCCCCTTGTCGTGGGATTCTGAGAGCAAAGTTCAAGGTATTGCGCGCAGGCGGCCTTGAATGCTGCCACAATGGATCATGAGGAATCACGACGTTGTGCAGCTTTGTCAGTAGTTTTCTGACAGCTGTAACCCCTGAAAGTCGAAAGAGAAGAGGACTGGAGCTCGCTGTGTCAGAAAGTAAGAACTCCTTTGATGCCAAATCGACGTTGAAGGTTGGAGATAAGTCGTATGACTATTTCCGCCTTTCCGCCGTTCCTGGCATGGAAAAATTACCGTACTCCCTCAAGGTTTTGGGAGAGAACCTCCTCCGCAACGAGGATGGCAAGAACACTACTGTTGACCACATCAAAGCTGTTGCAAACTGGGAACCGAGCGCAGAGCCCGATACTGAGATTCAGTTCACCCCAGCCCGCGTCCTCATGCAGGACTTCACGGGTGTCGCCTGCATCGTCGACCTCGCTACCATTCGTGACGCGGTGGTCACGCTGGGTGGCAAGGCAGAATCGGTAAACCCACTCAACCCAGCAGAGATGGTCATTGACCACTCAGTGATTATCGAAGCGTTCGGCTCTGAAGATGCCATCGAGAAGAACGTCGAAATTGAGTACCAGCGCAATGACGAGCGCTACAAGTTCCTCCGTTGGGGCACCGGTGCTTTCGACAACTTCCGGGTTGTCCCCCCGGGAACAGGCATTGTTCACCAGGTAAACATCGAGTACCTCGCCCGCGTCGTGTTCGACCGTGACGGTCTTGCCTACCCGGATACATGTATTGGTACTGACTCCCACACGACGATGGAAAACGGCCTCGGAATTCTGGGCTGGGGCGTCGGCGGTATTGAGGCTGAGGCCGCCATGCTCGGCCAGCCGGTGTCGATGCTGGTGCCACGCGTTGTTGGATTTAAGCTCACGGGTGAGATCCCCGCCGGCGTGACCGCGACAGACGTCGTCCTCACCATTACCGACATGCTTCGTCAGCACGGAGTCGTCGGTAAGTTCGTTGAGTTCTACGGCCAAGGCGTTTCTTCAGTGCCGCTTGCTAACCGTGCAACCATCGGTAACATGTCGCCAGAATTCGGATCGACAGCGGCCATCTTCCCGATCGATGAAGAGACAATCAGGTACCTACGCTTGACTGGCCGTTCCGAAGAGAAGTGCGCGCTCGTCGAGGCTTACGCTAAAGAACAAGGCATGTGGCTTGACGAGAACACTCCGGAGGCAGAGTACTCCGAGTACCTCGAATTGGATCTGTCGACGGTCGTTGCATCGATCGCTGGACCTAAGCGCCCACAGGACCGCATCGAGCTCACCGATTCGAAGGCTCAGTTCCGCAAGGACCTTCACAACTACAGTGATGGCGAAGTCAAGGACGTTGTCGAAGCAGACGCTCCTGCTAAGGAAGATGTCGCCGCCTACAACGAGTCCCGGCCCGGCCACGGCGAATCTGCCGCCGAGGGCGCTGAGGGCCGCCCCTCGTCCCCGATCGTCGTGAAGTCCCCTGAAGGTGGCGAATACACGCTCGACCACGGCATGGTCGCCATTGCATCGATTACCTCATGTACTAACACCTCCAACCCCTCAGTGATGGTTGGTGCAGGTTTGCTCGCGCGTAAGGCTGCTGAAAAGGGACTGCACGCGAAGCCATGGGTCAAGACCATTTGTGCCCCTGGCTCGCAGGTTGTCAATGGATACTTCGAGCGTGCTGACCTCTGGAAAGACCTCGAAGCCCTCGGTTTCTATCTCTCCGGCTTCGGTTGTGCAACCTGTATCGGTAACTCCGGTCCGCTGCCCGCCGAAATCTCACAGGCCATTAACCAGGCTGACCTTGCCGCAACGGCTGTGCTGTCCGGTAACAGGAACTTCGAAGGCCGCATCTCGCCAGACGTCAAGATGAACTACCTTGCATCGCCTATCTTGGTTATTGCTTACGCAATTGCCGGGACGATGGATTTCGATTTTGACGAGCAGCCACTTGGCCAAGACCAGGATGGCAATGACGTCTACCTCAAAGACATCTGGCCCTCCACGGATGAGATCGAATCCACGATCGAGTCCAGCATTTCCCGTGAAATGTACGAGACTGACTACCAAGATGTCTTCGCAGGCGACGACCGCTGGAAGAACCTGGACACCCCGGATGGCGAAACATTCGCGTGGGATGATGAGTCCTCCTACATTCGCCGTGCCCCCTACTTCGATGGCATGTCCGTCGAACCGGATCCGGTTGAGGACGTGAAGGGCGCTCGCGTCCTCGCGCTGTTGGGCGATTCAGTGACCACTGACCACATCTCCCCCGCGTCGGCAATTAAGCCCGGTACCCCGGCGGCCCAGTACCTGGACTCCATGGGTGTGGCCCGTAAGGACTACAACTCATTGGGATCTCGTCGTGGTAACCACGAAGTCATGGTTCGCGGTACGTTTGCCAACATTCGCCTGCAGAACCAGCTCCTCGATGGGGTTTCCGGTGGATACACCCGAGATTTCACCCAAGAAGGCGGACCGCAGTCCTTCATTTACGACGCTGCGCTGAACTATGAGAAGGAAAAGACTCCTCTCGTCGTCTTGGGCGGTAAAGAATACGGCACCGGTTCGTCCCGTGACTGGGCAGCTAAGGGCACCCTGCTGTTGGGTGTTAAGGCCGTCATTGCCGAATCCTTCGAGCGTATTCACCGCTCCAACCTGATCGGTATGGGCGTCATCCCGCTTCAGTTCCCAGAGGGCGAATCCTGGAAGTCGCTGGGCCTCGACGGCACAGAGACCTACGACATTGAAGGCATCGAGAAGTTCAACGATGACACCATCCCGAAGACGGTCAAGGTGACCGCCACGAAGGAAAACGGTGAAACCGTCAACTTCGATGCAGTTGTCCGTATCGACACACCCGGTGAGGCGGACTACTACCGGAACGGAGGCATCCTCCAGTACGTCCTGCGTCGGATGATGAAGGAAGACAGCTAAGGCAGACTACTGCCTTCGCAACAGGTATTGGTCATGCCTAAAGTCAGTGACGTTGATCTCGAAAGACGGAGGTCACAGATTCTCGACGCCGCGCGTACATGTTTCGCCGAATACGGCTACGAAGGTGCAACTGTACGACGGCTCGAGGAGGCGACCGGACGAACCCGCGGAGCGATCTTCCACCACTTTGGCGATAAACAAGGTTTGTTCTTCGAACTAGCTCGCGAAGACGCGATTCACATGGCAGACATTGCGGCCTCTCACGGACTGATCGACGTTATGCGAAACATCGTCGACAATCCTGATGGATACCAATGGGCATTAACCCAGCTCGAAGTGGGAAGGCTCGTCCGGACTGACCCATCATTTCGTTGTCGTTGGAATAGCGAACACAAGCGTATCGACGATGCGGTGCGGCGACGGGTTTCCCAGCAGATAGACGACGGTGTTATGCGCACCGACGTGAGCCCTGAGGTCATTTGTTCGTTGCTGATCGTCGTTTTTGATGGGGTGCTCTCTGCCGTTGGTGCAGGTGATACTGCTCCGGAGCTCCCCCTCGCCCTTGATGTCCTGGAAGACAGTTTGCGCAAGTAGGTCGTGATAGGCCACTCACAGAGGCGCTGCGCTATGTAGCGCCTCTTTTTCATACCCTCATGCCTTTGACGGTGCTGCGTGCATATCTTGACGGCGCCGCGCCAGACTTCCAGGCGCGAGCGAGAGCTCCACGCACGAGGCACGTATGAGGGGTGGAAGCGCAGTTGTTTTCTTGCTATGGGTTCCCGCTATTCTGTATTACATGATCGCGATCATGACCGTCACCGGGTTAGATCACACCGGAATTATTGCTGCTGTGGCCACGCAATTGGCAAAAGTAGACGCAAATATTACTAACGTGTCTCAAACAATTATGGGTGATTATTTCACCATGATTCTGCAAGTAGATTTTGATGAGAATTCTCAAAGTCTCGATGCTCTACAGGATGCTATGAAACCCGTAGAGGTAGAGCAGAAACTCAAGATACGTCTTCAGTCGGAAGCTATTTTCCGTGCCATGCACGAGTTATAGGCCGGTGTTGGTATGGATACAAAGCATAATATTCTCGAGACCATTTCCATGATTGAGGAGCAGCGTCTCGATATCCGCACCGTGACCATGGGAATCAACATCCTCCACTGTGCGAATTCTGATATCGAGAAGGCTGCCACTCATATTTACGACACCATTACGAGCTGCGCTGAGCATCTCGTTCCGGTGACCGAAGGGATTTCCCGAGAACTCGGAATACCTATTGTCAACAAGCGCGTATCAGTCACCCCCGTGTCGCTAGTCGCTGCTGCCTCAGACTGTGTGGATCCGACACCCCTCGCCCACGCCTTGGATAAAGCGGCGAAAACCACCGGTGTGGACTTCGTGGGCGGCTATTCTGCCCTCGTCGAAAAGGGAATGACGAAATACGATCGGGCGCTTATCGATTCCATTCCCGAAGCCCTGGCATCCACCGGGTTGGTATGTTCATCGGTCAATATTGGCTCCTCCCGTGCCGGACTGAATATGGACGCCATCGGGCGGATGGGTGAAGTGATCGTTGAATCGGCACACTCCGACACAGAGAACTCGGTGTTGGGGCCTGCCAAACTCGTCGTCTTCTCCAACGCTGTTGGCGACAACCCCTTCATGGCCGGCGCGTTCCATGGAATTGAAGAGCCCGATTGCGTAGTTAGCGTCGGCGTATCAGGCCCCGGGGTTATCCAACGTGCCCTCGCAAAGGTGCCTGATTGCTCATTTGATGACATGGCGGAGGTCATTAAAAAATCAGCCTTTAAAGTGACTCGAATGGGGCAGCTCGTGGGAACATTAGCTGCAGACCGCCTAGGCAAACGTTTTGGAATTGTCGATCTCTCCCTTGCCCCTACTGCTGAAATCGGTGATTCGGTCGCTCACATTCTTGAGGAAATGGGGCTTGGCAAGGTCGGGACGCATGGCACGACGGCAGCCTTGGCGTTGCTGAACGATGCGGTCAAGAAGGGCGGGATGATGGCCTGCTCGCATGTCGGTGGGCTATCAGGTTCTTTCATCCCGGTTAGTGAGGATGCTGGCATGATCGATGCAGCCCGTGAAGGGGTTATCACCCTAGATAAACTCGAGGCAATGACCTCGATCTGTTCGGTGGGGTTGGACATGGTTGCGGTCCCCGGCGATACTCCCCCAGAGACGATTTCCGGAATGATTGCCGACGAAGCTGCAATCGGTATGATGAACCATAAAACAACTGCTGTACGAGTTATTCCGGTCCCTGGGAAGACCGTGGGAGACGACGTTGACTTCGGTGGTCTTCTGGGACGAGCCCCGATCATGCCAGTTCATGGAGCATCGTCAGCAACGTTTATTCGTCGTGGCGGTCAGCTCCCTGCGCCTGTTCATGGTTTTAGGAATTAATCTCTGGCATTGTTTGGCCTTGAAAAGCGAATTTACAAGATCGACGGATATAGACTAAGCTGTCTGCTATGAATTTTGTACTGTTCTCGCCTCGTCACGGAGCTGATGTTGCCGCAAGCGAACTTTATGACTTCATGAGTGCTAGCGGCCTTCAACCTCACGAGCTTGAACAGCGAATGCTTGATAGCGAATCCGCCGAACTGGGAGATCTTCACGGTATCGACGGCATCTTCGTCGGTGGCTCGCCCCATACAGTGACTAATCCTCACAAAGATGAGGAGCAGGAGCACGTCGAGCGCCTTCTGAGAGCACTTACGGGGACCAGGATTCCTGTCATAAATATCTGCTTCGGCGCCCATGTCCTAGCGGATACTCATGGCGGAACTATTGCCCGCCTCCACCCCGAAGACTCCGGGCCGACGCAGGTTCGCTTGACCGACGCTGCCGCGTCGGACCCGCTGTGCCGGTCGCTTCCATCCACGTTCCAAGCATTTACCGGCCACACGGAAAATATCGAGATCCTCCCCCAGGACGCCACCCTGTTGGCATATGGCGATGCCTGCCCAATCCAGATTTTCCGGGTTGGTGAGACACAGTGGGCGACGCAATTCCACGCGGAAATGGATGCGTCGGGGCTGCGTCAGCGGATGGAGTTCTATCGCAACTACGGTTACTTCGGCGTCGATGAGTTCACGTCCATCGTCAACGCTACAGCGAAAGTCGACGTATCCCCCGCGCGGCAGATTCTCGCCAACTTCGTCGATTTCTGCCGCTCATACTCTCGGGAGCTATCCCAGAGCGTCGCCTAGCTGCGAATCGCCGTCGGCGAACGGAATGATCTTATTCGGCGCGGTCGGTGCTTCAACCTCATACGCTGCTACGTGAGCGACGAGCTCTCGAGACGTATCTGCGGGGCGCTCCTGGTTTGCGGTGTCCTCTACGGTGTGGACGTCGATCCCCTTGGCCCGCTCCATGGTGAGGGCCGTCGGTGCCAGAATGGCGAAATCTAATGAGGAATCCAACAGATGTTGGTCCGCAGCACGCTTGGCTAACGAATAGTGGTAGAGCGAGTTGTCCTCGGGTAGGTCGACGGTTGTTGAGCCCCAGAAGCTGACCATGATGTAGCGCGGGGAGCTCTCTGACCGTTGAGCAGCGTCGATCGATGCTATCGCTGCGTCGCGGTCGACGGCATAGGTCGCTTCGGTGCCACCCTTGCCACCAGCTCCGGCGCTCCACACGATCGCGTCGACGCCAATGAGAAGCTCATCCCACTCTTCGGCAGTCAAAGAGGCGACGTCTTTAACAACCGGGTTTGCGCCGGTTTTGGTGATGTCCTCACTCTGATCTGGATTCCGAATGAGTGAATGAACGCTGAAACCATCTCTCACCAGCAGGGGCGCGAGTTTCAGCGCGACTTTACCGTGTCCACCAATGATTAGTACATTCTTCTTATCAGACATACATCCACTCTAAGGACTTTCTTCTGATTCTGCCAGGGTGGTGCGCCCGGCTCGATGGCCGCATTACATAGTCGCCCGTCTACGTGAGCTCCACGATCTCCATGTATTCGTCATTCCACATGTCCTCGTCGCCATCGGGAAGGACAATGACACGCTCCGGATTAAGAGCCTTGACTGCTCCAGGATCGTGCGTGACAAGGACAACCGCACCCGTGTACGTCCGTAAAGCCGAAAGAACTTGCTCACGCGAAACAGGATCAAGGTTGTTCGTCGGCTCATCCAAGAGCAAGACGTTCGCGCGAGACGCAACAAGAGCCGCCAACGCAAGACGGGTCTGCTCACCACCAGACAAGGTGCCAGCCGGCTGCTGAAGCTGATCGCCCGAGAACATGAAAGCACCGAGAAGACCGCGCAGGTCTTGTTCACCGGAATCGGGACACGCCTGAACAGTGTTTTCCCACACGGAAGCGTCGGGATCGATCGTGTCATGCTCCTGAGCGAAATAGCCGACTTTGAGCCCGTAACCAGTAACAATTCCCCCTTCCCCATCGCTTCGCTCGACGCCGGCGAGGAGCTTAAGGAGTGTCGTCTTTCCAGCACCGTTATAACCCAAAATGACGACGCGGGACCCCTTGTCGATGGCTAAGTCCACCCCAGCGAAAACTTCGAGCGACCCATACATCTTCGTTAAGCCGTGGGCGTTGAGCGGAGTTTTACCGCAATGAGCAGGCTCAGGGAATGAAATATGCGCAACTTTGTCCGAAACATGAACTTCATCGAGTTCGCTGACGATGCGGTCTGCGCGCGCTAGCATCTGCTTGGCAGCAGCTGCTTTTGTTGCCTTCGCCCCGAACCGTGCAGCCTGAGCCCGTAGTGCTGCGGCTTTCTTTTCCGCATTCGCCTTTTCACGTCGACGACGAGTCTCGTCGGTGGCGCGTGCCTGTTGGTATTTTTTCCACCCCATGTTGTACACATCGGCTTCGGCTCGCGTCGCATCCAAGAACCACACCTTGTTACACACGGCCTCGAGCAAGTCGACGTCGTGGGAGATAACCACTAAACCGCCATCATGCTTGCACAGGAAATCGCGCAACCATGTGATGGAGTCTGAATCCAAGTGGTTCGTTGG
>NZ_JAUMTY010000005.1:26870-38023 GCF_030530965.1 Corynebacterium sp.
CGGATCGCTGCATCGCGACGAGCGTCGGTACCGGTCTCCATGATTTCCTGCTGCCGGTCCATGGAAGAGCGAAGCCGATCGAGCCCACGGGCGGATAGCACACGATCCCGCGCCGACTGTTCGATATCGCCTTCTTTTGAATCTTGGGGAAGGTACCCAATATCGCCGGACCGGATAACAGTTCCACCGTAAGCCTGTGTTTCTCCCGCCAAAATACGCATGGTCGTTGTTTTGCCTGCACCGTTGCGGCCCACAAGACCGATGCGATCCCCTGCTTGGACGCGCAGATGGTGTCCAGGTGCTGTCAGAAGTGTTCGCGCGCCAACGCGAACGTCAAGATCCTCGGTGGTAATCACAAGCCGGCAGTATATCGCGTGGAAGCAGCTTTGTTCACACCGCCGACTATGGCCTTATCGTTGGGCGAACTAATCAGTGATTTACGAGAGGCGCCGTCCCTCGTTCCAGTTTCGACGCCGCTCTGACGATACAGTGAGGTTATGCATTTTTCGGTGGTCGGGCTAGGTCCTGCAGGAACAGCAGCGTCTGTTGCTGCGCTCCGTTCCGGTTATTCGGTGGAGTGCTGGGACCCACATGGCCCGCATTACCCGCCGACGATGGGTGCCTGGGCACACCAAATACCGAAATGGCTACGTCAGCATCCGCATCCATATCTTTCCCAGTCTCGGCCACGTGTGTGCGGCGACAATTGGGACGCCGCCCTCCCGGAAACGTATGTCATTCTCAATCCGGATGCATTACGCGAGGTGTTGCGGAACGCGGGCGACACACAATCTCTCTCTATTCATGACCAGTGGTATAAATCCAGGCATGACGACGCGCACGTAGTCATTGACACACGCGCGGCGAGCGGTGGGTTCGTCCCAGTCCGGCAACTCGCGGTAGGGCTAGTCCTCCCCGAGCGTCTTCTACCCCGCCATCACCGTCAGCCGGTGCTGATGGACATGCGAACGTTACCCGGCACTTCTTCTCCCCGCCCGACATCCGACGACGGTGCATCGACGACGGGCCATCCAGGCGTTGATGTGCCTTCTCGTATGACGTTTAACTATCGGATGCCTCTGGGGCACGGCCGCTGGTTAATCGAAGAGACAATTGTCGCAACGCTGTGCCGAGGTCCCGAGCACTCGCCACATTCTGAAACAGCACAATTGGAATACTTGCGGTGGGCGCTGGATAGGAGACTCGAGCAGTTCGGTATTGACCCAGAAATCGCGCGTCGGCACGCTGTTCGCGAGGAAGTCGTGAGTTTTCCCGTCGCGCCCCTACGCCGACGAATCCCGCACGTAGCACGTCGAAACAATGGTGTGACAAGCATTTTTCCATGGGGTGCGGCCGCGGGACTGATGCACGCTGCTACTGGTTACAGTATCGGAGCTGCGGTAGATCGGGCTGATAAAGAGATCGGCTGGGCTGCCCATTGGGCCCGATACCCGCGCCTTCTTCAACGAATCGTCGGAGCAGTACACGGGCCTCCCGGCGGATGGGTAGCAGGATGGCTTCAACGGCGTGGTTTGGGCGCAACTCTCCAACTGAAGCCAGAGGAAATGCGGCTTTTTTACCGCGAATTCTTCGCCATGTCTCCGTCACGGATTCGCGACTACCTGACGTCCTCTCACGGGTTGGATATCGCCCGATCCATGGTGTGCGTTGTTGCTCGCCTCGTGAGGGTGATGATTAAACCGGACGGACATTCACGACAGGAACGTAAAGCCGAACGCGCACTGGCCCGACGCACGTTTATGTCTTTGTTGCGTGGGAGTACCACCCCGCTCCCACGTCGGTAAGTCATATCGATAGGACGCGTCGGTAAGAAATGCCCGAACTCAAGCCGAGCTAGACAGCGAACCCGAGGGCACGGAGTTGCTCTCTGCCCTCTTCAGTAATCATGTGTGGTCCCCACGGCGGAGTCCACACCCATTCAATGCGCATATTGTCAGCAATACCGCGACCGACAACGGCATCTGTGGACTGGTCTTCCAGCATGTCCGTGAGTGGGCAGGCAGGAGAAGTCAATGTCATGTAGACCACAACATTGCCATCCTCGTCGACCCAAATGTCGTAAACCAATCCAAGATCAACAACATTGATGCCCAGCTCAGGGTCGACGACATCGTACAGGCTGTCCTGAACCGCATTAGCAATTTTCTGCTGATCATCCCCCATCGGCGGTAGGTCAGGAACGCTAGGGATAGACCCATCTATCCCCGTGCCCGGCCCTGTTACCGAACCTGCGTCGTCATAGGATTCATACGAACTGGCAGCTTGATCTTGTGTGGTCGTGTCGTCTTGTGCCATTGGAACTCCTCGTTCTTCTTGAGTGTGCACTATCTACGGGGATCACCCGGCTGTCATTGTTTCCACGTACTGCTTTGTCCCATGATGCATCGATGATGTCCGGCTTGGCATAACCACTAGCCGCCATCAACCGAAACTAGGAACTTGTTGTTGGCGACGATGAGTTCAGCTGTGCTGCGGCTTTGTCGTGGCCCGCATCAGCCATCGCCTCAGTGGCAGCGGCTTGAAGAGCTTTCCACGCTAACAGCGCGCACTTAACGCGAGCGGGGTATTGAGCAACACCGGCAAATGCGATCCCGTCTCCAATGAGATCCTCATCGCCCTCAACCTTCCCACGGGACGTCACCATGCGTTCAAACTCAGCCAGTTTCTTCGACGCGTCGTCGACACTTTGGCCGATCAATTCTTCGGCCATCACCGACGTCGACGCTTGGCTGATTGAGCACCCCGACGCCTCGTAGGAGATGTCTTGGATCGTTGACCCATCGTCGGAGAGCTGAACACGCAGGGTTATTTCATCACCACAGGACGTATTGACGTGGTGAACCTCTGCATCAAAAGGTTCCCTCAAGCCTGCATGTTGCGGATTCTTATAGTGATCCAGGATCACTTCCTGGTACATGGATTCGAGTCTCATCGCGTCACCCCAAAGAAGTCTCGTGCACGACAAATAGATTCTGCCAGCTTATCCACTTCGTCGAGAGTGTTGTAAATATAGAACGACGCGCGCGCCGAAGCCTGGATCCCCATCCGACGGTGGATAGGCCACGCGCAATGGTGGCCAGAGCGGACAGCGATGCCGTCGTCGTCAAGAACCTGGCTGAGATCGTGAGGGTGGACCCCGTCGAGAGAGAAGCTCACCGAACTGCCCCGGTGCTCCGGCGTTGTCGGGCCAATGATGCGCAGCCCATCAATATCGTTGAGTTTCTCCAAAGCATATTTAGTGAGCATGTGCTCGTGCTTTTCGACAGCGTCCATTCCGATGGCCTGGAGGAATTCTACGGCAGCTCCGAGGCCGACAACTTGGCTGGTCATCTGTGTTCCAGCCTCAAACCGCTGTGGTGGCTCTGTGTATCCGGAGTGGTCCATCTGGACTGTCGTAATCATGGAACCACCAGTGAGGAAGGGTGGCATCTGGGCGAGGATGTCCGCCTTACCGTACATGACCCCTACCCCATTCGGGCCCAGCATTTTATGTCCCGAAAAGGCGGAAAAATCGACGTCAAGTGTGTGGAAGTCCACTGCTTTGTGCGGAACGGACTGGCATGCATCGAGCACCGCCACTGCCCCAACACTATGCGCACGCGACACAAGCTCTTCGACATCGGGCTGGGCACCAGTCACATTCGATTGATGCGTGAACGCGACGACCTTCGTGCGGTCGCTCAACGTCAGGGAATCAAGATCGACGCGTCCATCGTCGGTCGCTGAATACCACTTCAGGTGGGCACCTGTCCGGCGGCACAATTCCTGCCACGGAATCAAGTTAGCGTGATGCTCGATTTCCGTGACGACGACTTCATCGCCCTCTTTAACCTGGAACTCCCCGGCGCGATCATCGCCTAAGAGGTAGGCGACTTCGTTGAGTGCCTCCGTGGCGTTTTTAGTGAATGCAATTTCTGGTTCATCGGCCCCGACGAAATGCGCGATGCGTTCGCGCGCATCCTCATAGGCTTCCGTCGCTTCTTCTGCGAGTTGATAGGAGCCGCGGTGAACGGGCGCATTGGTGTGGGTGAGGAAGTGGAATTCTTCGCGCAGCACACGTTCCGGTCGTTGTGATGTGGCACCGGAGTCTAGAAAGATGAGGGGTTTATCGTCGCGAACAGTACGGTGCAGGATGGGGAATTCCGCGCGCACTGCGTCGACATCCAACACCCCGTTTCGTGTGAGCTCTGGAATTTCCACCGTCAGTAACCTTCCTCCTGCAAGCTTTCGCTGGTTGCATCTAAAAAGTGTGTGAATAAAAAGTGAATGGCGAGGTCGTCATGATCGCCATTCACTGTGGGGCTGGTTAGCCTACGAAAGCGTCGTAGCCTTCTTCTTCGAGCTTGTCGGCGAGCTCAGGGCCACCCGTCGTAACGACGCGGCCGTTGGCGAAGACGTGCACAAAGTCAGGGCGCACATAGTTCAGAATGCGCTTGTAGTGCGTAATGAGCATGATTCCGCCATTGTTCTGCTCTTTGTAGTCGTTGATCCCCTGGGACACGATCCGGAGGGCGTCGACGTCGAGCCCGGAGTCTGTCTCGTCGAGGATGGCGAACTTGGGCTTGAGCAGCGATAGCTGCAGAATCTCGTGACGCTTCTTTTCGCCGCCGGAGAACCCTTCATTGACGGCACGCTCGGAGAATGAGGTGTCGATCTTGAGTTCTTTTTGGGCGTCTTTAACTTCCTTGATCCAGTCACGAAGCCGTGGAGCTTCTCCACGTACCGCGGTTGCTGAGGTGCGGAGGAAGTTAGCCATGGACACGCCGGGAACCTCAACCGGGTACTGCATGGCGAGGAACAAACCGGCTCGGGCTCGTTCATCTACAGACATGTCGATGATGTTTTCGCCGTCTAACAGCACTTCCCCGCCGGTAACTTCATAACGGGGGTGGCCGGCAATCGTGTATGACAGGGTCGATTTGCCCGACCCGTTGGGGCCCATGATCGCGTGGGTCTCACCTGAGTTGATGGTCAGATTGACGCCCTTGAGGATTTGCTTGGGCTCTTCCCCGGGTTCGGTGGGCTTGACGACGGCTTCGAGGTCGCGAATTTCGAGGGTACTCATTGTTCTCCTTGTGTTTGATGATCCGTGAGATACAGCTAGTGACGCACGGTAGATGGATTAGCTCAGTGAATTCAGCTCGTCGAGGCTGACAGTGTCGAGTTCCTCGGAGACGCGTTTTTCGAGTTCATCTTGGACGGCCGGTATCGGGATTCGTGAAATGACTTCGGTGAAGAATCCGTGGACGATAAGGCGTCGGGCAACGGGTTCGGGGATCCCACGGCTCATCAGGTAGTAGAGCTGTTCGTCGTCGAAGCGGCCGACGGTGGCCGCGTGACCAGCGCCGATGATTTCGCCGGTGGCGATTTCGAGGTTCGGAACGGCATCTGCGCGCGCGCCCTCGGACAAGACGAGGTTCATGTTCTTCTCGTATGTGTCCGTGTTGTCGGCCTGTGCGCGGATGAGTGCGTCGCCAACCCACGCTGTGCGTGTTTCGGGGAGGTCCGAGGTGGGATCGCCTTGGAGTGCTCCTTTGTACATCACGTTGGAGCGGCAATTCGCCTCAGAGTGGTCAACGAGTAGGCGTTGCTCGAAGTATTGTCCGTCGTCGGCAAAGTACACACCGGAGAGTTCGCAGTCAGCCCCGGGCGCTTTGAACGCTACGTGGGAGATATTGCGGACCACGGAGCCGCCGAATGCACTGTATCCGTGGCGCATGACGGCATCGCGATCTAGTCGGAGCTGCTCATTGGCCAGGTGGACGGCGTCGTCCTCCATGTCGTCGATAATGGCGACGTTGATATGCGCACCTGTTCCAATCGAGTACGAGTGGAAATCTGCGTAGTTGCCGTGCCCCTCGAATCGGAGAACGACGTTGGCTTCGGCGTGTTCACCAGCGACGACGGCGAGCGCTCCGAAGGACGTGGTGTCGGGGCCAGTTCCCGTGAACGTCAACGTGATGTCGCCGTCGACAACCGTGTTGTCGTCGATGGTGAGGACGGTTCCGCGTTGAAGGCTGGCGAAGACCTGCGCACCGACGCGATCCACGGGGGCTCCGGCTGCGCGAAGGCGGTCATCGTCGGCCGGAACCTCTTCTACGTGTACGCCGGATGTTCCCTCAGGGATATCTGCGGTGACCGGGTTCGGCGCGTGTTCACCGGGGAACGACCCGTCGTGAAGCCCGTTGAGCCGTCGCAACGGAGTGAAACGCCAATCCTCGTCGCGACCGCGAGGGACGGAGAAATCGTCGACATTGAACGACGTGAAGACGTCGCCTTTTGTTTTAGCCCCTGTGGTGTTGGTTGTGTTGGCGTCGAACGCGCCGACTTCTTTTGCCTTGTCGGCGGCAGCTTCGACATCCTCGGCCTTGAGTACGTCAGTCATCTATCCCACGGATCCTTCCATTTGCAATTCAATGAGGCGATTGAGTTCGAGGGCATATTCCATGGGCAACTCTTTCGCAATGGGCTCGACAAAGCCACGAACAATCATCGCCATGGCGTCGTCTTCAGCGAGGCCTCGGCTCATGAGATAGAAGAGCTGATCCTCAGACACCTTGGAGACCGTAGCCTCGTGACCAAGGGAAACGTGGTCATTACGGATGTCATTGTATGGATAGGTGTCCGACCGCGAAATCTTATCGACGAGCAAGGCGTCACACTCAACATTGGCCGTGCAGTGATGCGCGTTCGGGTTCACTTTGACGAGGCCACGGTAGGCTGCACGCCCGCCACCGCGAGCGACCGACTTCGACACAATGTTGGAACTCGTGTGAGGAGCCATGTGCACCATCTTGGCGCCCGTGTCCTGGTACTGGCCTTCACCAGCCATCGCGACGGAGAGAACCTCGCCGCGGGAGTACGGCCCAGTCATCCACACAGCCGGGTATTTCATCGAAACCTTGGACCCGATGTTGCCGTCGATCCACTCCATGGTGGCACCCTCTTCGCACTTCGTGCGCTTGGTGACCAGGTTGTAGACGTTGTTGGACCAGTTCTGGATGGTCGTGTACCGGCAGCGACCGCCCTTCTTAACAATGATCTCGACGACAGCTGAGTGCAGGGAATCCGTCTTGTAAATAGGCGCCGTACATCCCTCGACATAGTGGACGTAAGCATCTTCGTCGACGATGATCAGCGTGCGCTCGAACTGGCCCATGTTCTCCGTGTTAATGCGGAAATAGGCCTGAAGAGGGATTTCGACGTGGACACCCTTTGGCACGTAAATGAATGAACCGCCTGACCACACCGCGGTGTTCAGCGCAGCGAATTTATTATCACCGGCTGGAATAACGGTCCCGAAGTACTCTTTAAATAACTCGGGGTAATCGCGCAAAGCCGTATCGGTATCAACGAAAATGACGCCTTGTTTTTCCAGATCCTGGCGGATTTGGTGGTAGACAACCTCAGATTCGTACTGTGCAGCAACGCCAGCGACGAGGCGCTCTTTTTCCGCCTCCGGGATACCGATGCGATCGTAGGTGTTCTTGATGTCCTCAGGGAGGTCATCCCACGTCGCGGCTTGTTTTTCTGTGGAGCGGACGAAGTACTTGATCTGGTCGAAGTCGATTCCGGACAGGTCCGCACCCCAGTTGGGCACCGGCTTCTTTTGGAAGATGGAGAGAGCCTTGAGACGGTTCTTCAACATCCATTCCGGCTCACTCTTTTTTGCTGAGATGTCCTTAACAACATCTTCATCAATGCCGCGCCGCGCGGAGGCTCCGGCTACATCGCTGTCATGCCATCCGTAGTTATATCCACCTCCGATGGATTCAATGATCTCTTCATCACTTTGAGGTGATGATTGTGGCCCGGCAGGAGCTGTCGGTGTTTGGGTCATGAGCTGTGACTCCTCTTATGTTGCGTGTGATGATGGTCAATTTTCCGGAAGTGAAAATTACGGCAGATTATGGACTCATGATGATGTCGACGAAGCTGGCTGGCGTTCACCGCCACTCCCCTTGTCGCGCTTTTGGTTAATAACGGGTTCCAGGGGGATATGCGTTGTACACACCCCGTTCCCATCGACGATGGTGGCTAAAGGTTGAGTGTGGTGGCCCAAGACCTCGCGAACCGCCTGATGTTCAGCGGCACACATCTCAGGAAAGTGCTCGGCGACTCCTTGAATGGGACAATGATGGCGACAGATTTGGATTCCACCGCCAGCTTTGTCCACAGTTGCTGCATACCCGTGCTTACTCAGGGCATCGGCAACTTTGGTGACCATGGCCTCGACATCGTCGGGGTCAGTAAGGCCGGAAACCTCGTCATCCAGCCCCGCTTCGCGAAGAATATCGCTCATCCGCTGCTGGGCGAAGTGAATAACAGCGTTAGGACCACCGGCATCTCGTAGTGCTTCGAGAGCTAGTACCGCGACGCGGTCATAGTCGTAGCCGAAGTTGCCTCTTCCTTTATCCGTTAACCGAAAAACGCGGGCTGGGCGGCCACGTCCGCGAGGCGCTCCACCTGTTGCTGGGGCCTCTTCCGCTAAGCCGTCTGACACCAGATTGTCGACGTGGCGTCGAACTCCTGCAGCGCTTAGCTCCAGCTCTTTGCTTAGCTCGGATGCGCTCATTGTTCCGTGATGAAGGAGGAGAGACATGATGCGTTGACGAGTCTGACCCTCTGGTCCGGGGGCATGGTCGTTCATAGCGCCTTCCTCTCTCACGAAAACGAAGCATCCGACAGGGCGGAGTTTCGTCGCTGCTTGTCATCCGGTGTGTAAGCCCAGGATCGCTTTGTGTTTCACGCCGTCACACGTGAAGTGTCGTGAGTATGAGGCCGCACATGGAGGTCCCTGCCCACGACGGTGCATAGCGTGGGGCTGTCCCCACCTGCGCTATCACACTTTACACAACATTAGTGTGTCGGAATTCTATTCCTACACAGAGGGGGTGGATTACGGTTTGTTTTGCTAGTCCGGACGGGGGATACAAAAACAGTTCAGCCGGCGACGTTGACTACACTCGACGTGATGGCAATGCCTTGGAATAGGCCGTGCTTGAATGTGAGGGGCTCAATGCGCGTGAACGTGTAGCGCGTGGGCCTTATGCGCTGATGATAAGAACTAGTGGGGAAACGATGGGAGGACCTTGACATGGGCACTCGTGGACCATCGTTCTTCCATCGACTCTTAGACATTAGTCGGCGCGAAATTTCCTCCGTCGTCCCGGAATTTGGGGTTGCTGGTTCACGCTCCGCAGAAGTTTTTCACGGTGAAGGCCCGGCGCGGCCCCGCCTCAAGCGTTTCGGAGTCTCCGATCTTCGTCGATTCGCGCTCTTGCGGTGGCTTGGCACTTTCGGATCCGTCTTAATTATGATCGGCGGCTGGGGTGCGGGGGCGATGCCCGTGGTCGACAACACGCTCTGGAATTTCCCCATTGCTAACCTCATGGGCCGAATGTTGTTGACGTCGACTGTGCTTGTGTTCGTCGGCATCGGTTTTCTTGTTACGGCGTGGGCGCTCATGGGCTATTTCGCGTTAGCCGGTCCACGAGAGCACGGTCATGGTTGGGCTACCGCACCGGTGATGGTCCGAACCTTTGTTGCGTGGGTCATTCCTCTGGCCTTTACTGCTCCGCTTTTTACCCAGGACATTTATTCGTATATAGCTCAGGGGGCGATTGCAGCTCGAGGGCTCAACCCGTATCAGGGCGGTCCGGTTGATCTATTAGGCGTGGCAGATCCTCTTGCTCGATCGGTGCCTTTAGTGTGGTCCCATTCGCCGTCCCCCTATGGGCCCGTCGCCATTATGGGTGGCCAAGTGATCTCGTGGTTAACCAACGAGAACATTATGGCGGCTGTTTTCCTCTACCGTCTGGTGTCAATCATCGGCCTCACGTTGTGTGCATGGGCGGTCATCAAGCTCGCCCGTCGCTGTGGTGTGGAGGCATCGGCTGCCTTGTGGCTTGGTGTGTTAAACCCGTTATCGCTTCTTCACCTCGTCGGCGGTATCCACAATGAGTCGATCATGCTCGGCTTGTTGATGGTCGGCATGGAATGGTGTTTCAGGGCTTTCGAGCGTCCACTGGACGAGTCTCCATCCGGGTCCGAGTTTCCCTCCCTGGTTTCTGTAGAGCCGACGGCGTCGGCGTCGACGCTGTTCACGCGCCGAAGCATACTGTATTTCGTTGCCGGCGTCGGAGCGATCTGTTGCGCGATCATGGTCAAAGTGACCAGCATTGTTGCGCTGGGCTTTGTGTGGGTCACGCTCATTCGTTCTATCCACCGCAAACATGCGTGGTTGCTCGCCACCGTCATCGTGGGATCCTTGCTCGTTTTCTTCGTCGTCGGCCTGTCTTTTGCTTCTGGGCTCGGCCTCCAATGGCTCACTGTTCAGGGCGGAGCAGCCGACATCGTCAGCTGGATGTCGATCACCACGCTCCTCGGTATTTTTGCCGGTTTCCTAGGAAGTCTGCTCGGGCTGGGTGACCACACTGAGGCGATGACGTCGTTTATTCACGTGGTGGGGTTGGCTGTTGCTGCGCTGTGGATGGTCCGCATGCTCGTGGCCACCTATCGCGGTCGCCTCCACCCCGTCGGCGGATACGGGGTCGGGATGCTCGTGCTCGTTCTTCTTTTCCCCGTTGTTCACCCCTGGTACGCATTGTGGGCCATTATTCCGCTAGCGGCGTGGGCGAACCGCGCTCTATTCAGAAATACGGCCGTCATCTATTCGATTATTCTCAGTTTCTTCGTTCTGCCTCGCGGACTGAAGTTGCCTGCGTGGAGCGTGACACAGACATATATCGTCGCCGCAGTGAGCTTCGTCGTCTTGGCAGCCCTGGGGTATTTCATCCTCAAAGTCATCGAGGTTCGATCCCCAGGAATCGTGCTCGGCCATCAAGATCCGGCCCACACACCTAAGGCCAAATTCTCACGAAGCACCCACCACAAGACGAGGAAGAACACGGACAATCGTGACCGGTCGCGTTCACTGCGGTAGCAACCGCTGAGTCTCTCTGTCGGTATCAGTTCGTCGCGCTACACTCGTACCCTGTGACTCACTCGAAAAATTCGCGTGGTGATGCGTTAATCCTCGATTCCGTCGTCCGGACTTTCAAGTCCCGGCGGGCCGTCGATGGCATCAGCTTTTCAGTTCGTCGTGGCGAAGTTTTCGCTCTGCTGGGCCC
>NZ_JAUMTY010000005.1:38123-57674 GCF_030530965.1 Corynebacterium sp.
TCGATGGCATCAGCTTTTCAGTTCGTCGTGGCGAAGTTTTCGCTCTGCTGGGCCCGAATGGTGCCGGCAAAACGACGACGATCGAAATGTGTGAGGGATTCCAGACTCCCGATTCAGGATCGATTGAGCTTCTGGGAATGGACCCGTCGACGCAAACTGACGAGATTCGTGCCCGGATCGGCATTATGCTCCAGAATGGGGGTTCGTACCCAGGCATACGGGTCAAAGAGATGCTCTCTCTGTTGGCGAGTTACAGCCAGAATCCGTTAGACCCTTCCTGGCTCCTCGAGATCGTCGGGCTGACTGACCATGCTCACACGCCGTATCGTCGGCTCAGCGGTGGCCAGAAGCAGCGGCTCTCACTGGCCTGTGCGTTAGTCGGCCGGCCGGAAGTGATCTTCTTGGACGAGCCCACTGCTGGTCTGGACGCTCAGTCACGACTTGCTGTGTGGGATTTGATCAGCTCCCTCCGTCGCGATGGGGTGACCGTATTGCTCACCACCCACATGATGGATGAGGCGGAATCATTAGCGGATACCGTGTTGATCATTGATCATGGTCGCGTCGTTGCCCACGGGACCACACAGGAATTAACGAATGCGGATGATGCACGAATTTCCTTAACGACGTCGGGCGCGCTGGATTTGTCGGCTGCCAATAGTTTCTTGGCAGAGAACACCCACACAGGCTCTACCCACGCAGGAAATGATGACGCGCCGGTAGTGAGCCAGCCACCACTTCGTGTCTCGGCTGTGCGCCCACAGCATTACCGCGTGGATGGACAGGCGAACCCAGAAGCAGTGAGTGCTATCGCAGCCGCTGCTAGTGCTCAAGGAATCCTAATTACCGATCTAACGGTGGACCATCGGAGTCTTGAGGACGTCTTCTTGGATATCACCGGACGAGAGATGAGGTCCTAAATGATGGCAGACAATCGCGGCACACAGTCTCTTACTGGCACCCAATCCCCCACTGAGGCCTCTACTCAGGACACTGAGACCACCGAGGATTCGCGTTTCGCGCCGGGGACGTTTACACCACAGCCCCGTCGAGCGACGACGACGAAGCTTGTTTCTGCTCAAGCGAGAATGGAGACTCTTCTCTTCTTGCGTCACGGTGAGCAACAGCTTCTCTCGATGGTCATCCCCATTGCCATGCTCATCGGCTTCACACTGATGCCGTTTCTCGACCTCGACGATCCGATCGCGCGGCTGTTCCCCATGGTCTTAGCGGTTGCAGTGATGTCTGCGGGATTCACGGGGCAGGCGATTGCCGTCGTCTTCGACCGCCGATATGGAGCCTTGAAGCGGATGGGAGCCTCAGCCCTCCCGAAGTGGGCGATTATTGCAGGTAAAGCGTGTGCCGTTGTGGTCGTGGTGTTACTGCAAACCCTGGTTCTTGGTGCGATCGCCATGGTTATGGGGTGGTCGACGACTCCCCTCGGCGTCGTGATGGGGATCGTTTTCCTCATTGTGGGCGCTGTCGCGTTCACCGCGCTAGGGCTGCTATTGGGCGGCACCCTCCATTCTGAGGTTGTTCTGGCACTGGGGAATCTCCTGTGGTTCGGGCTCATGGGTGTGGCGGCAATTGTCGCCATGGAACCGGGAATCCGCGAGGGGATCCATGCGCTGCTCATGCTCTTCCCCTCGGTCGCTTTGACTCAAGGACTTATCGACGCGTTCCACGGGAGCTTTAACGTCTTTGCTCTCGTGATCATGCTTATGTGGTCGGCTCTCGGCGGTTTCGCTGCGAGCAAGCTGTTCCGCTTCACCGCCTAAAACGTTGCCGTCGTCGGCTAGATCTGGGTTATCAGAGGCGTCCAACTCCGCGTGAGGATTTTCGTGAATAACCCCACGTGTGTGCGATCGTGGTGTTCGCCGTGCGGGCTGTAGGCTGGAGAATCGTGAGTGCAATTCAGACTAATGATGCTCGGCGTGACGAACCGACACAATTAGGTCCCGGCTCCCGTGAAGATGCGACTACTCCTCCATCGACGGCAGGAGGATTCGTCCGCGGCTGCTATTCCTTTGCTCGTCGTACCCGCTTCCCCGTGTGTACTGTGGCCCGCCAACGGCTGTTTGCGCTGGCGTTGTTAATTGCCCAGATCGGCATCACATTCACGGGCTCGATTGTTCGTGTGACAGCTTCAGGGTTGGGCTGCCCGACGTGGCCCGAGTGCCAACCGGGATCGCTGGTTCCAGAATCTGGATCAATCCCATGGGTTCACCAGCTCATTGAATTCGGAAACCGCACGCTCACCTTCGTTCTGACCATTTTCGTCATTTTGGCGTTTCTCGCGGTGTCGCGTGCCAAACGGCGTTCAGAAATCATCGTCTTGGCGTTCATCCAAGGAATCGGCGTGATAGCCCAGGCGGTCATCGGCGGTATCTCCGTCCACCTTGATCTGGCGTGGTGGATGGTTGCCCTGCACTTTTTGCCCTCGATGGTGCTCGTGTGGCTTGCTGCCTTGCTGTGGGTTCGCATCGACGAACCCGACGACGGTAAAGCTCAGGTGATGTATCCGCAGCCTTTGCGGTGGCTGGCTCTCATGTCGTCCATCGCCATGGGGATCACCCTGATCACAGGAACCATGGTGACGGGTGCTGGCCCTCACGCAGGCGACTCGGAGGTCCCCGCCGATTCACGGCTCCAAATCCCGCTTGATCTGATGGCGCACCTGCATGCGCACGCGATGTACCTGTACCTCGGCCTCGTGGCAGGTTTATTGTTCGGGCTTCTCACTGTTCGAGCTGACCGAGCGATCATGAAGACGACACAATGGTTGGTTGTCTTGATTGTTCTCCAAGCTGGGGTTGGCATCGTCCAGTACTGGCTGGGCGTTCCGCGGTGGACTGTTCCACTTCACGTTATTGGTTCTGGTGTGATCTGTGCTGTGACCGCAGTGTTGTGGGCACAGGGTAAACGGCGCGCTGCACCAAAGATTTAGGCTAAAGATTTTAGGAAGCCCGCTGCGCGTTGTAGTGGTTTCCGTCGATCATGTTCTTGTCCGCCGAGGACTCCCCACCTCCCCGTGGAGGTGTCACTGGTTTATGTGTATCGGGGATCCCCGGCGGACTTTGCTTTGTCTACACGAACGGTTCCACGCGAATTCCTTTTGTCGAATAAATGATTGTGCTCGGTGATCAGTTCTTAAAAACCGAGAACTTCGTGAAGCGGTTGTAAATTGATCACCGCATCAATGGACAGACCAACGAACAGTAACGACAAGTAGTTATTCGATAAAATAAACAACCGAATAGGTTTCACCGGTTTACCAGTAGAGATTCGCTTGTAGAGGCGAGTGGCGCTGATAATGAACCATGCCCCTGCTCCGATTGCGGTGAGAGTGTAAAACCATCCGGAGGCGAAAATAAGAGTCAGGGACGTGAGGACAGTAAGCCAGGTATAGAGAAGAATTTGTTTCGCAACCTGAGCTCGTGTTTTCACTACTGGCATCATGGGCACCCCGGCGCCACGATAATCCTCTTCATATCGCATACCTAGAGCCCACGTGTGCGGCGGAGTCCAGAAGAAGATGATCATAAATAGCGCGACTGCTTGTAGCCATCCAGCCACCGAATGATTGGACGTGTTATCAGCAATAACGGCCCAGCCGACAATGACGGGCATGCACCCTGCTGCCCCGCCCCAAATCACGTTCTGCCACGTCCGGCGCTTGAGCCATTTCGTGTAGACGAAGATATAAAAGAGGATGGTCAGCATCACGAAAACTGCTGCTAAGAGCGAATGGCACAAGAATGTGAGGAACAAAAAGCTCAGCACAGTCATCGATGAGGCAAAAACCTTGGCTTCCGTGAGAGTTAGCCGGCCGTCCACCAAGGGGCGGTTCTGGGTCCTCTTCATAACCTTGTCGATGTCACTGTCGACGATCATGTTGAAAGAGTTGGCAGCAGCAGCTCCCATCCATCCCCCGACAAGCGTTAACAAGATGAGCCAGAGGTGGATAGTACCGCGATCCGCCTGAAGCATGGCGGGAATCGTTGCGACCAGGAGAAGCTCAATTACCCGTGGCTTCGTGAGCGCCACATACGCCTTTATCTTCTCCACTTGCCTCTTTTTCCTCCATGTCCGCTGACAGTCCTCATCGCTGACTGATTGTTCATGCTTGTCTCGGCACTGGTGATGGGCATCTGTGCGTCGTAGCCATGACCATATTTAGGACAGTCACCGCCCTAGTCTAACAATCGCGATGTTATTCGTTGACTCGCCACGGGATTTTTACTCGAGGGAGAAAATCCATCCTGAACACGCGACCTCGACGGGGCTCGTAGGTGTCGTGTTTCATCAGGCCATGCTGACCCTCTGAAGAGGGTGCCTGAGGCGGGCATGAGAGCCTGTGTAGATACCCTTTGAATAGCTTCGTAGACCGCGATGAAACTTCAGCCTAAACTGGTGTTCGTTTACTCCGAGGAGTTTTATTCCGCGGGAATGTTGCTTCAGCGGGAACCAACTTAGCGGTCGCTACGTAGACGGTAGGCATGTCTACGGCACGCGCACAGAAAGGTGATCAGAAGGTGATTGATAAGACTTCGGCAGTCATCAAGCGATATGCAGAAGCTCGGGAGCTCGTTCCCGACCATATCCGCAGAGCCGTGGAACCAGCTTTCCCCAAAGACTGGGATGAGATCGACTCGCGATCAGTCGACACAGTCCGCGTCTTAGCTGCAGATGCTGTTCAGAAGGCAAAATCCGGTCACCCCGGCACGGCGATGAGCTTGGCTCCCCTGGCCTACACCTTGTTCCAGCGAACAATGCGCCATGATCCCGCGGATCCCGACTGGGTAGGTCGCGACCGATTCGTCTTATCCTGTGGGCATAGTTCGATGACTATTTATGCCCAGCTCTTCTTGGGCGGATTTGGTCTAGAGCTCGACGACCTCAAGCAGCTCCGCACGTGGGGATCCTTGACTCCCGGCCATCCGGAGTACGGGCATACGGCAGGGGTTGAAATTACGACCGGTCCCCTGGGACAGGGTTTGGCCTCATCCGTCGGTATGGCCATGGCCGCTCGCCGGGAGCGAGGGCTTTTTGATCCTGATGCTCCGGCAGGACAGTCACCCTTCGATCACTTCATTTATGTGATTGCTTCCGACGGTGACCTCGAAGAAGGTGTGACCAGTGAGGCGTCATCACTTGCAGGGACGCAGAAACTTGGCAACCTCATCGCTTTTTGGGATGACAACCGTATCTCGATCGAAAACGATACGACGATTGCGTTTAATGAAGACGTCTGTGCCCGGTATGAAGCCTATGGATGGCAAGTTCTGAATGTTGAGTCCGGTGAAGATATTCAGGCGCTTGAAGCCGCGATCACGTTAGCTCAGCGCGAAACCAATCGTCCGACGCTTATCCGCGTTCGAACCGTTATCGGTTACCCGTCCCCCACCAAGATGAACTCCGGTGCTGTTCACGGAGCAGCACTCGGTGATGATGAAGTTGCCGCCGTTAAGCGCATCTTAGGTTTCGATCCTGATCAGACTTTCGAAGTCTCTGATGACGTTCTTTCTCATACGCGGTCACTCCGTGAGCGAGGTGCCCGCGCTCATGAGGCCTGGTCGGCCGACTTTGACCGGTGGGCTAAGGAGAATCCTGATCGGAAAGCCCTATTTGATCGCCTGTATGCCCGGAAACTTCCCGATGGTTGGGATGCTGATCTTCCCGAGTGGGAGGCCGATGGTTCCGGAATTGCGACGAGGAAAGCCTCGGAGGTCACTCTTCAGTCGCTGGGTGCGACGCTACCGGAGCTGTGGGGAGGTTCTGCCGACCTAGCCGGATCGAATAACACAACTATTAAGGATGCGGATTCGTTCGGCCCCTCGACCATTTCTACTGATTCATGGAATGCGCAACCATACGGCCGGGTGCTTCACTTCGGTATTCGTGAGCATGCGATGGGTTCTATCCTCAACGGGATTGCTCTCCATGGGCCGACGCGCCCCTATGGCGGCACTTTCATGGTCTTCTCTGATTACATGCGCCCTGCAGTACGTTTGGCTGCTTTGATGAAGACCGACGTGTACTACGTGTGGACACACGACTCTATCGGGCTGGGCGAAGACGGCCCCACCCATCAACCTGTGGAACATCTTGCTGCCCTGCGCGCTATCCCCGGCCTTGCAGTCGTGCGTCCTGCCGATGCGAATGAGACTGCCTCCGCTTGGAGAGCAGCGATTGATTCGCCGGCAGGACCTAAAGCGTTGGCATTGTCCCGCCAGAACCTACCCGTGTTGAAGGGGACCAAGGAACTCGCTCGGGACGGTGTCCGTCGTGGCGCGTATGTCCTGGTTCGTGAGTCGGCAGAACGCCCACAGGTCATCGTGATGGCCTCGGGTTCGGAAGTCCAGCTCGCTGTCGAGGCTGCCAAAGTTTTGGAATCTCGCGGTGTAGCAACACGTGTTGTGTCCGTGCCATGTATGGATTGGTTCTTGGAGCAAGACAAGTCATATCAGGAGGAAGTCCTTCCTCACGACGTCACTGCCCGCGTATCGGTGGAAGCGGGCATCGCAATGCCGTGGTATCAGCTTCTCGGGTCGCACGGTAAAGCCGTCAGCCTTGAACACTTCGGAGCATCAGCTGCCGCTAGTGAGCTCTTTGAACAGTTCGGCTTTACTGTCGACGCCGTCGTCGATGCTGCCACCTCTGTTGTAGAGAACTAAGACCATCTACGTCATATCTGCGCGTTACGTGATGAAAGGATTTGATCGTGACCTCTGATAACGCACCCCACGTACTGGGCGGCGATTCGAGTTTTCCCTCCGAGTATCTCCCCTCCTCAGCCAACGAGAATGTCCGCCAACTAGCCGACGCAGGCACGTCGGTGTGGCTCGATGACCTTTCTCGTGATCGTCTGACCTCTGGGAACCTGGCCGAGCTCATTGCCGACGCGGGAATCGTCGGCGTGACGACGAACCCGGCGATCTTTTCGAAAGCCATGACTGTTGGCACCGCGTATGACGATCAGTTAGCGACTCTGAGTTCGCAGGGGCGTTCGGCGTCGGAAGCGGTCTTTGATATGGCTATCGACGACGTCCGTGATGCCTGCGAAGCCTTCAAAGATGTATATGAGGCATCGCAGGGGCAAGATGGACGCGTATCTATCGAGGTTGACCCCCGTTATGCGCATGACCCTGAGAAAACGGTGGCACAGGCTAAAGAGCTGTGGGATCGCGTGGGCAAACCCAACGTGATGATCAAAATTCCTGCCACAAAACAGGCTCTACCAGCGATTACGGATACTATCGCCGCAGGAATTAGCGTGAATGTCACCCTTATTTTCTCGGTGGAGCGATACAAGGAAGTTATCAAGGCTTTCATTGACGGTCTTGAACGCGCTCAGTCAGCTGGCGAGGATCTGTCCTCTATTCATTCCGTGGCTAGTTTCTTCGTCTCTCGGGTCGATGGTGCCGTCGACCATAAACTTGCTGATATCGCACCAACCGCATCCCGCGATGTAGAAAACCTTAAGGGGATGGCGGGTATTCATAATGCGCAGCTAGCTTATGAAGCATTCCGTCGTGTTTTCGGAGGCGACGACGTTAAGACCAGCGCCGCTGCCAATAACGACGATCTCTCGTCGGAGGCTGAGCGGTGGCAGAAGCTTGCGGGCGCCGGAGCTAACGTGCAACGACCGCTATGGGCGTCGACCAGCGTCAAGAACCCTGATTACACGCCTACGTTGTACGTCACTGAGCTTGCCGGTGCTTGTACCGTCAACACCATGCCAGAGGGGACGCTGGACGCTCTCCAGTCTGATGGTGGGGTTCACGGTGACGCGCTCACGGGCACAGGAGATGACGCCCGAGGGTATTTTGACGACCTCGAATCATTGGGCATTGATTTCGCTGACGTGGTGAATGTGCTTGAGGATGACGGCGTCGCTAAATTTGTGGATAGTTGGAATGAATTGATCGCCAATATTGATTCCCGCTTATCCAGCTAACCACTCAGCGAGTTGTTTACCGGAAGTAGCTGTTGCTCCCCCAGCATGGTGACACTGCCGAGTCGGGGTCAACCAAGGACCTGATGAGAAAGGCATGGACAATCGACCGTGAATAATCCCAACGCGGCCGCCGCGTCACACCGGCAGACCTACACCCCAGAAGGAGAAACCGAGAACGACGTGAACAAAGGTCATGCTGCGGCTCATCAGGAGCCATCCGCCGAAGAGCAGCTCAACCGGGTGACAGTGGAGTCCAATGAAAACCTGCTGGACACTAGCGGTTTCCCTGATAACTGGACTAATCCGCTCCGCGACCCCAGGGATAAGAGGATGCCCAGGATTGCGGGACCATGTGGGCTCGTCATCTTCGGTGTCACAGGCGATCTAGCACGAAAGAAACTTCTCCCCGCGGTATATGACCTTGCCAACCGCGGCCTGCTCCCCGCGGGATTCACCCTTGTGGGATATGGCCGTCGTGACTGGACCAAAGAAGATTTCATTAAAAAGGTGTACGACGACGTTCGCGCGGGATCTCGTACTCCCTTTAGGCGATCAGTATGGGAGCGCCTGGCCGAGGGGCTGATCTTCGTCAAAGGCACATTTGACCAAGATGAGTGCTTCGATGCGTTGGCCGAGACTCTGGCGGAGGTCGACCATACCCGTGGCACCGCCGGGAACTGGGCTTTTTATCTCTCTGTTCCTCCTGCCTATTTCCCGAACGTGTGTCACCAACTTCAACGCTCGGGCCTCGCTAAAGATAGTGCCGGCGGTTGGCGGCGCGTGGTTATCGAGAAACCCTTTGGTCATGATGAGGAATCAGCTCGGGAGCTTAACCGCATTGTCAACAGCGTTTTCCCTGAACGCTCAGTTTTCCGTATCGACCATTACCTGGGCAAGGAAACAGTTCAGAATATTATGGCGCTGCGCTTTGCGAATCAGCTCTTTGAGCCCCTGTGGAGCGCATCCTTTATCGACCACGTCCAGATCACTATGGCCGAAGACATTGGCCTAGGCGGACGGGCTGGTTATTACGATGGCATCGGCGCTGCGCGGGACGTCATCCAGAACCACCTCATCCAGCTTCTTGCCTTAATCGCAATGGAAGAGCCTCTGGCCTTCACCCCCCGCGATTTGCAGACTGAAAAGATTAAAGTCCTGAGAGCCACCAGTGCTGTTCCCCCGTTCTCTAAAACGACAGCCCGGGGCCAGTACACCGCAGGATGGCAGGGCTCTGAATTCGTCGGTGGCCTTCGCGATGAAGAAGGTTTTGCCGAAGACTCGAAAACTGAAACCTACGCGGCCTGCACATTGGAGATTAATTCTCGACGCTGGGCGGGCGTGCCATTTTATTTACGCACCGGCAAGCGATTGGGCCGACGAGTGACGGAAATCGCTTTGGTGTTCAAAGACGCGCCCTATCTTCCTTTCGACGCTGATGAGACGACTGCTCTTGGCCCCAACGCGGTTGTTATTCGTGTGCAACCCGACGAGGGAGTCCTGATGCGCTTCGGCTCGAAGGTCCCCGGCTCCGCAATGGAAGTGCGTGATGTCAACATGGACTTCGCCTATTCCGAGGCGTTTACTGAGGCATCCCCCGAAGCCTATGAGCGTTTGATCCTGGATGCTCTCTTGGATGAAGCTAGCCTCTTCCCCACCAATGAAGAGGTGGAACTCTCGTGGAAGATCCTTGATCCCATCGTCAAATATTGGGCTGAGCGAGGACGTCCTGACGATTATCCGGCCGGAACGTGGGGCCCTGAAAGTGCTGATCGTATGCTTTCGCGGTCAGGACGCACCTGGCGACGCCCGTAAAACTATCACCGCTCGTCCTCACATCACACGCTCAATTTTCAGGGAATGAGAAAACCGACGCATGATCATTAACCTCCCCAATACAACAACCCGCGACATCTCTAAACGCCTCGTCACCGTCCGTGAGTCGGGTGGCGAAGTCACGACCGGCCGTGTACTCACTTTGATCATCGTCGCGTCAATTAACGACGATTACGAAACGTTTATTACGGCGGCCAATGAAGCCTCACAGGAGCATCCGTCTCGTATTCTCGTGTTGCTCACGGATGATTCCTCCTCAACCGCGAGCCAATCTGATAGTGATGACAACGGCAATTCGCAGACTGGGCTTGCGGACTATGAGAATCTCGAAGAGTTTGAGCGTGCTCTCGACGCCGCCCCCTCTACGGCGCAACCCGGAACGTCCGACGAGGAAACCACGCAGTCAAGTGCCACAGATGACGTAGCGTCCAGCGGGCGCGTTGATGCCGAAATACGCATGGGAGGCGACGCTGGTGCCGCTGAAGTCGTCGTCATGAAGTTGTATGGCGCTGTTAGCCAGCATCTCGCAAGCGTTGTGATGCCGATTCTGTTGCCAGACACTCCGATTGTGGCGTGGTGGCCGGCCAGCCGTCCCCCGGTCCCTGCGACTGATCCGATCGGTCGTCTTGCCGGCCGACGAATTACTGACTCCCTATCGTCAAGTATTGAGGACGGAATCTTTAGGTGCCGATCATCGTATGCACCCGGTGACTCTGACCTTGCCTGGTCACGTATCACGCAGTGGCGTGGAATTTTAGCGTCAGCACTGGATCAGCCTCCATTTTCTCCCATCCGTGGAGTGACGATTGCTGGCCCATCGGAAGACCCGAGCGTTGATATAGCCGGTGGATGGCTTGCGGACCGTTTAGGGATGAATGTCACCCGTGAATCCACGGACTCGCCCAAGGTACCTCTTGATTCCGAAGGGCGACCCACTATCGGCGTGCAAAGCGTGACGATCCATCGTGATAGTGGCGATTTGATCCTCCGTACCTTTAGCGCACATACCCTGACGATCACACGCGAAGGATCAGGCCGTGAAAGTCGCGTTGCCCTCACACGACGCGGAACAGCTGACTGCCTCGCGGAAGAGTTGCGCCACCTCGACCCCGATGTCATCTACGCACAAGCTCTCCGAGGGCTATCCAGAGTTCACCGCGTCGATGCTTTCGATTCAGACGAGTCGCACGCACCTGACGACGCGAACGACAGTGACGTCGAAGCAGACCGTGAATAGATCGTCGGCAGTGCAATAAACCCCATCGTTGTGTGATAGACCGCAAGAAGAAAGGCGTATGGATGAGCGAAAAGTCTAGTCCCGATTCAGATGTCCGCATTGTCGCGTGTGCAGATCAAGCAGAAGTGGCTATGCGAGCAGCACGCGATGTTGAAAACGTCATAGTCAGTACTCAGGAGGGACGTGAGGGCGCTAGTAACACCACCGGGGTTACTCCGGATGGTTACGCCCGGCTCGTGGTCACGGGTGGAAGCACGGGTATCGCGGTGCTCCACCAGCTGTATATCGACAGTGAAGCCGGCAACGCGGGTATTGACTGGAACCGTGTCCACGTGTTCTTCGGTGATGAGCGCTGGGTTCCAGCAGACCATCCGGGGCGGAATGACAAACAAGCAGCAGAGGCTCTGTTCAGCAACATCGATATCCCGCAGGAGAACCTCCACCGCTTCCCTGCCCCATCGTCCGAAAGTGCGTATGGAGAGACCGAAGGATCCCGCAGCGGAAACGTCGACGTCGCGGAGCTCAACGAAGCTGCTGCATCGTACGCGGACACCATCACTACGTACGCTCCTGATGGATTCGACATCCACCTCTTAGGAATGGGGCCGGAGGGGCACATCAACTCCTTGTTCCCCCATACGCCTGAGTTGACGAGCGATGACACCGTTGTATCTGTAACTGATTGTCCGAAGCCACCGCCCACGCGTTTATCTCTCACCCGTCGCGCGCTGAATTCATCGACACGTGTGTGGTTCGTCGTTGCGGGTGAAGCTAAAGCCGAGGCCCTCGGGCACGCAGTCTCTGGCGACGATGCAGACACGTGGCCAGCTGCGGGCGCACGTGGGCAAGAAGATACTGCCGTCTATGCCGATGCGCCAGCTCTATCCCAGCTGCAGGGCTCATCGTCGTAGCCCACCAAAAATTGCCGACGGAAACAGCGCATCTCTACTCGGTCTGAATAAGGATTGCGTTGTCCGTTGGCAAAAAATAAGTAGGCCCTTCGCGTGATCCGCTGTAGGGCCTCTTTTACACGGCGCTTTGGCCGTCGCTAGATCCCATCCACCGCTGAATTCCACCCACCACAAGCTCGTAAAGGCTGGGAGGAACGTGGACGATTAAACGTCAATGATTATCCGTACGCCTGAAGTAGATTCAGACCGATCACTGCAGCTAACCAGATAATTGCGCAGACGATGGTAATGCGGTCGAGGTTCTTCTCTGCAACCGTCGATCCCGAAAGATTGGATTGCATTCCGCCACCAAAAAGGCTGGACAGTCCGCCGCCCTTGCCTTTGTGCAACAGGACGAACAGCCCCATGAGCAGGCTGAACACAACCAAAACGATTTGCAACGCGAGATGCATTGGTGTGGGTGCTCCAATCAGGAAGTAATGTCACCGACCGTTAATAACCACACCAGTGTAACGTACTGACGCCGTGGAGTGAATGTGCCCCACTCCATGTGTCACATGAAGCCGCAACACTGGTTGCGTAAGGCCTACGAGATTCGTTCGCGGACAGGGGAAGGCATAATAGGGATTGTGAGAACTCGAGCTCGCCTACTTTCTTTGACGGACCACTTTCATGCTGCAGCTCAGGGGGTTGGAGTAACCGTACACGCCATTGCCGACGCGCTTATTCGTCGGTTGCATCTTCAACGGGTGGTAGGTGCACTTCCTTTTATTCCGCCTGGGCTACGCGCTGCTCTCGGCTACCTGGTTCCGCTGAAGCCGGCGGATCTTCCAGAGCGCCTCCCCCATGTACACGCGCATAACGACAGTTCCCACCGGTTCCCTCTCCGCGAGGCACTGCTCCGCGGCTTTGCCTCAGTCGAGGCTGATGCCACCTTGTACCGCGGGCGATTTCTCCTAGGCCACAGTGTTTTAGAAAAAAGCCGGGGCCTGGATTTAGAAAGAGACTATCTCGAACCACTCGCCACTATGGCGCGACTGGGACCCCTCTTCCCCACTACAAGCGATGACACCAGCAACGCCCCCGCAACTCCACAAACAGGCAATGAGGAACCCGTATATGTCCACGTTGATATCAAATCGGCTGGGCTTCCTGCGTTAAAACAACTTGAAGCTATCGCGTCTCGCTATTCCGATGTGCTGAGTGAATGGACCGGAGAAAAATATATCCCTCGACGTCTGACTCTGATTGCGACGGGAAATAGCCTGAGGGCAGCCGATGAATGGTGGACACAACCAGCGACGAAGGACCACCATCGTCGGGTATTCCTCGATGGTCGCCCGGAAGATTTAGATGCCTGCCCTCCAACATGGCTTATGCCCATAGTGAGTACTGATTTCACGCATTTCTCAGCGTGGCGGGGTTTCCGCGCTATCGCGGCCTCGGAAGAAGCTGCAGTGAGGGAATTCGTGTCTTCCGTGCACGAGCAAGGACGGCAGGCACGGTTATGGGGCATCCCAACATGGCCCTACGCCAACCACGCACGAGTAAGCCGGTGGCTCCTCAATGCCGGACTCGATTGGGTGAGTGTCGACAATTTACGAGGAGCGCACCGGCTCATTCATTCGGCGCTCTAGTGCACGTAGCAGCACGAGCACTAACTAGCACCCGCGCTAGCGCCGTGACCCGCCTACTCGGAGCTACGTCACTCCGAGTAGGCAGTAGAGGTCTTAAACGCTACCGTCGGCAGCGAGGGCAGAGAGCTTGGCGAAGTCTTCACCATCGAGTGAAGCACCACCAACAAGTCCACCGTCAATATCTTGTTCCGCAATGAGTTCGGAAACATTGCCGGTCTTCATGGAGCCGCCGTACAAGACGCGGATCGAGGATGCCGTCTCCTCATCTGTCAGCTCAGCGAGGGCACCACGAATAGCGTGGCATACTTCCTGTGCGTCCGAAGCAGATGCGGTCTTACCCGTTCCGATCGCCCAGATGGGTTCATAAGCGATAACAGACTTTGCGATTTCGTCCTTGCTCAACCCGGCAAGTGACTCCTTGACCTGGTCGACGACGAAGGAGACATGCTGGCCAGCCTCGCGAACATCCAGAGACTCGCCGACACAAACAATCGGGGTCATACCGGCGTCGAGAGCCTTCTTGGCCTTCGCAGCAACGATCTCGTTGGTCTCGGAGTGGTAGTCGCGGCGCTCTGAGTGGCCCACGATAACCCAGGAGCATCCCAACTTAGACAGCATCGACGGTGCGATTTCACCGGTGTACGCACCGGAATCGTGGGTCGAGATGTCTTGAGCACCATAGGTGACGCGCAGCTTGTCCCCATCCACCAAGGTCTGCACCGAACGAATGTCGGTAAACGGAGGAATGACCGCGACATCAACCTTGTCGTAGTAGTCCTTGGGGAGCGCAAAAGCGAGTTTCTGTACCACGGAGATGGCCTCGAGGTGGTTGAGGTTCATCTTCCAGTTACCAGCAATAAGTGGTTTACGAGCCATGAACAGTCCTTTCGTACAAAGGTGAGCCCCGGGTCAACAGTGATGTCGACCGGGGAATAGACATTCGCCTAGCAGTCGTGCTTAGCGGTCGAGCACAGCAACACCCGGAAGGGTCTTGCCCTCGATGAGCTCCAGTGAAGCTCCGCCACCTGTGGAGATGTGGGAGAACGCTTCGTCAGCAAAACCGAGGTTGCGGACGGCCGAAGCGGAATCGCCACCACCAATCACGGAGAATGCTCCGTTCTTGGTCGCCTCTGCAATGGCCTCAGCGAGACCCTTGGTGCCATTAGCGAATGCTTCGAACTCGAACACACCCACTGGGCCGTTCCAGAAAATGGTCTTGGCCCCGTTCAGACGCTCGCCGAAGGTCTTAATCGACTCCGCGCCAGTATCCAGGCCCATCCAGCCGTCTTCGATACCGTCGGCAGATACCGTCTTGTGCTCGGTATTCGCATCGAATTCCTTGCCGACGACGATGTCCGACGGCAGGACGATCTTGTCCGAGTATTCGGAGAGCAGGTTCTTGCACTCGTCGATCATGGACTCTTCGAGTAGGGAGTCTCCGACGCCGTAGCCCTTAGCCTTGAGGAACGTGTAGCACATCCCACCACCGATAATGAGGGTGTCCACCTTCGGTGCGAGGGCTTTAATAACTCCGAGCTTGTCGGAAACCTTCGATCCGCCGAGGCAGACGGCGTAAGGATGCTGAGGATCATCCGTACACTTCGAGAGCTGCTCAAGCTCCTTCTCAACGAGGTAGCCGACGTAAGCCGGCAGTTTCTTTGCGACGTCGTACACGGAAGCTTGCTTACGGTGGACAACTCCGAAGCCGTCCGAAACGAAAGCACCATTATCGCCCGTCAGAGCTGCGAGCTCAGATGCCAATTCCTCGCGCTCGGCGTCGTCTTTGCTCTTCTCACGAGGATCGAAGCGAACGTTTTCGAGGAGCAGGACGTCGCCATCATTGAGGCCGTTGGCACGTTCGTGTGCGTCTTCGCCGGAAACGTCCGATGCCAGTGCGACGTACTGGTCTAAGCGCTGGGACAGAGCCTCAGCGACAGGGGCCAATGAGAATTGGGTGTCCTGCGGTGACTTCGGCCGTCCTAAGTGAGCCGCGACGATCACGCGCGCTCCTGCCTCAGTAAGAGCCTTGATCGTCGGGAGGGATGCGTCAATGCGACCGGGGTCGGTAATGACCTTGTCCTTGAGCGGAACGTTGAGATCGGCGCGTACGAGGACGTGACGTCCCTCGACACCTTCCTTGAGCAAATCAGCGAGTTTCTTTACTGCCATAACAACTCCTCGTTAGTTTTATTGATATATAAAAAGACGGGCCGACGGCGTGCCGTGGCACAGCCCCCGGCCCGCTAGTTCACTCGGGCGAGTGGAGGATTAGAGACGCTGTCCGATGTAATCGGTCATGCGAACGAGCTGGTTGGAGTAGCCCCACTCGTTGTCGTACCAGGAAACAACCTTGACCTGGTTGCCGAGAACACGGGTCATCTCAGAGTCGAAGATCGAGCCGTGCGGGTTGTGCTGGATGTCAGTGGAAACCAGCGGCTCGTCAGAGTACTCGAAAGCAACGCTGAGCTTCTCGTCTTCGGAAGCCTTCTTCATCGCAGCGTTAACTTCCTCGACGGTGACGTCCTTCTTCGGGACGAAGGTGAGGTCAACGAGCGATCCGGTCGGTACCGGTACGCGAACAGCGAAACCATCAAGCTTGCCGTTGAGGTCCGGAAGAACGAGTCCGACGGCCTTAGCAGCACCGGTGGTGGTCGGAACGATGTTCAGAGCAGCGGCACGGGCACGACGCAGGTCCTTGTGAGGAGCGTCATGCAGGCGCTGGTCACCGGTGTATGCGTGGACAGTGGTCATCAGGCCGGACTCAATGCCGAAGGCATCGTCGAGGGCCTTAGCCAGCGGAGCCAGGCAGTTGGTGGTGCAGGATGCGTTCGAGACGACGGTCATGTCGTCGGTGTACTCCTCGTGGTTGACACCGTAAACGAAGGTGCCGTCAACTTCCTTACCAGGAGCCGAAATAATGACCTTCTTGGCGCCTGCCTCGATGTGAGCCTTGGCAGCCTCGCCCTTGGTGAAGAAGCCGGTGGACTCGATAACGATATCGGCGCCTAGCTTGCCCCAGTCGAGGTTCTTCGGGTCCCGCTCTGCGGAAACCGCGATGCGGTGGCCATCAACGGTGATGGACTCGTCATCGTACTCGACCTTCGCGTCCAGCGGCCCCATGATGGAGTCGTGCTTCAGAAGCAGGGACAGGGTGCGGTTATCGGTCAGGTCGTTGACGCCAACAACCTCGATGTCTGCACCCTGCTCACGGATAGCGCGGTAGAAGTTACGGCCAATACGACCAAACCCATTAATACCGACACGAACGGTCACGGTAATTCTCCTTAGCTATGTAGCTGTCTAGGTTAAGGACGTAATCAGGCGATCTTCGTATAGCCTTTCCGTCCTTGCACTGACTACTTTACAGCTGAACTGAGATATATGCAGCAGTCAGAGCAGAATGAGACAAACAACACTTTTGTATAACCGGACATTCGATCCCACGAAACGGACATGAACGCACATTTGGTGCTCAGTGACGGAGCTCTAGCCGGACAAAAATGCCAGTGACACGCCTAATCCTCATCAAAAAGGTCACTCGTCACGGCAGAAAAAGTATCGGGAACTCCTAATTCAGCTGCTCGTCTATCCGCCAGTGACAGCAGACGTCGAATCCGTCCCGCGATGGCGTCCTTACTGATCGGAGGATCGGCCAGTTCACCGAGTTCTTCAAGCGACGAGTGACGATGCTCTGTACGTAACCGCCCGGCAGCCGCAAGGTGCTCCGGAATATCATCGCCCAGCAGCTCGGTGGCGCGCTGAACTCGGGCCGCTGCAGCGGCAGCAGCGCGGGCCGAGCGTCGTAAATTGGCGTCGTCGAAATTCGCCAAGCGATTCGTCGATGTATGGGCCTCACGACGTTTGCGCTGCTCGTCCCATTCAATCCGTGTGCGATGGGCCCCCATCCGGCTTAACAAAGCACCGATAGCGTCGCCCTCGCGAACCTGAACACGCTCTGCCCCACGGACTTCACGGTTCTTCGCGGCAATACCTAGTCGACGTGCACAGCCAATCAAACCGATGGCCGCCGCGGTTTGTGGAGCGATCACCTCGAGTGCCGACGACCGGCCCGGCTCCGTTACCGACCCCCGAACCAAGAACGCCCCACGCCACGCTGCTTCGCAATCGACAGCTGTGCCGTGAACAATTCGCGGTGGAAGCCCCCGGACAGGACGGCCAGCCCGATCCAAAAGTCCAAGGCGTCGCGCAACCTCGAGCCCCTCGCCCCGCCGGTTCCACTCGACCTCAAACACCGGTTTCTTGGATGATTGCGTGCGGTCCGACACAACAGCATGAATGTCGTACAGATCGACAATGTGTTGACGCGCCCGCTCTGCGACGTCGGACGAATCGACGTCCAACGAGACCACCAATGACTCCGGTGACCGGCCAGGGTTATTGTCACCCAGTCGAAGCTTGCCAGCGAAGCGGATCATCGCGCCGACTTCGGAGCGTCGAGCATTAGAGGCAGTGACCGTGGTACCGGCGATTTCGGCTTTAATATCGGCTGTTAAACCCACGCTATTTGGTTCTCCTTACCGATTTTTGTTCCTGAGCTGCCGAATACACCTCAGACAGTACGCGGGCCAACTTCCTCGGAGAGTGGGTGCTCAGCCACCGCCCTTGCTCATCGTCATGACGGACATCGCCGATGGTCAGCTCAGCGCCGAAATTCGCGGCGGCGCGGCTCAGGTGCATGCGCTCTCGTGTTCCCGTCACCGAATGTTCGTCGACAATGACCGTATCGAGCGAAAGATCCTGACAATGCTGCTGAAGCATGTGGAGGTGTCGTTCAACGGTGAAGCCCGGGGTCTCCCCTGGTTCCGCAACGAGATTAACGACGACAACCTTATGGGCTTGAGTCTCCTGCAGGGCTTTCACAACGTCGGGAACCAAAATGTGAGGAACCACAGACGAAAACCAGGATCCCGGACCTAATGTCACGACGTCGGCGTTCATGATCGCGTCGATGACAGCGGCACTGCTCGGCGGATTCTCGGGGATCAACTTCACGCGTCGGACCTGGCCCGGTGTTGTAGCCACGGCGACCTGGCCGCGCACCGGAGATACCACCCGAGGATCGTCCTCCAGCCCGGCGACCTCAGCCTCAATATCCAGCGGCTCTGGGCTCATAGGAAGCACACGACCACGGATGCGCATGAGCTTCGCTACCTCAGCTAATGCCTCAACCTCATCCCCCATCACGTCAATGAGACCTTGAATGATGAGGTTCCCGACCGCATGGCCGGCCAAAGCGCCGCGTCCACCAAACCGGTGCTGAAGGACGCTTTCCCACAAGCGGCCCTCGGGATCATCGGCTGCTAACGCGGCTAACGCCATTCGCAAATCGCCCGGTGGGATTGAGTTGAACTCCTTACGCAGACGTCCTGACGACCCACCATCATCTGCCACGGTGACGATTGCCGAGACATCATCAGACAACGTACGCGCTGCTCGGAGCGTCGCGAAGAGTCCGTGTCCACCACCTAAACACGCCATCCGATCGATATGAGATAGCTGCGTCGGAGGGGTTTCCGCAGAGGAGTCGTCGTGAGAGGACTTGTCGTTATTAGCGTGAGTCAAGGGGTCTTCGCTCATCGATGTTTGAGGAGAAGCAGTATTCATACAAACTCAATTCCAATAATGATTACTCGGTTTTATGACATCAACGGCTAGTGCCAGAGCGGCCTAGTCACGGTCAAAGTCGCGGTGGGTCACGGTGACATCGTCACCTTGAGCACGTAAGCGTCGAGCAATCTCCTCGGCTACGGCAACACTACGGTGGTGGCCGCCGGTGCATCCGATAGCCACCGTCGTAAAGCTCTTCCCCTCTTGTTTGTAGCCTTCCTGCATAACGTTAAACATGTCGACAAAGGAATTAATGAAACGGTCGACATTTTCATGGCTGAGGACATAATCAGCGACTTCATGATCGGTTCCCCGGAATTCCCGCAGATGAGGAACCCAATACGG
>NZ_JAUMTY010000005.1:57774-67725 GCF_030530965.1 Corynebacterium sp.
GTATCGGTGCCCTGGAGCGGATGCTTGCGGCGGACTGTATCGAACCGCTTAATGAGCGTCTCATCGTCCGCGTCTAAGAACATGATGATCGGCCGTCGGCCATCTTCTTCTAACGACGACAGCACGTCCCCGAGTGACCCTGCAAAGTCCCGCGACCGCACATCCGTGACGATCGCCAACCGCTCGATCGGCGAGTCAGGAGAGAACGAGAGCTCAACCATGCGCATGATGAGCTCCGGCGGCAGATTATCGGCAACATACCATCCCATTTCCTCTAGGACGTTCGCTGCGGATTGCCGGCCTCCCCCAGACATGCCAGTGATGAGGACCAGCGAATTTTCGGCCACATGGTGTGGGCTTTGGTCCTCAGGAGAAATCCCGTGTGCTGGGGTGATATCCGTGGCAGCTGTACTCGAAGAACGCGCAGAGTCAGGCATACTCATTACTTTACTTGTTTTGGTTCCTATTTTTCGGGGCGGGATCCTCCGAGACACTAGTCGGCCCGTCAGAATCCTGATCCGACTTTCCGTGGAGGCCCTCGTAGACCAAGGCAGCGAGTGCCGGACCGATGCCATTAGCAGTTGTCAGATCATCAATACTCGCTTTTTTAATCTGCGCCACACTGCCGAATGTCTTTAATAAATCGGCCTTCCGTTTTTCGCCCAGTCCGGCGATGTTATCCAGTTCTGATTGGCGCAGACGTCCCGTCCGTCGCGACCTCTGGTACGTGATTGCCACGCGGTGTGCCTCATCACGAATGTTTTGGAAGAGATACAAACCCTCGGAACGACGCGGCAAAATCACCGGAAATTCCTCGTGCGGTAACCACACTTCCTCGAGGCGTTTCGCAATACCGCACAAGGTGACGTCGGTAATTCCCAACTCATCTAACACCTCTTGAGCAGCATTAACCTGGGGCGCACCACCGTCGACAACAAAGAGCTGAGGAGAATAAGCAAAACGTTTCGCCGCCGACGGATCGGCCAGGTCAGCATTGGTGTCAACCTCAGCCACCTCAGACGGAGCAAGCTTGCTTTCCTCAGCCGCGATGCTATCCGCCACAGCACCGTCGTCGGGAACTTCTGTGGAACCCTTCTTGTACCGCAAAAATCGTCTGCGAACTACTTCTTTGATACTTGCAACATCGTCGGAATGCCCCTCCCCTGCTGCTTCCTTAATCTTGTAGCGGCGGTAATCCGATTTTTTGGGAGCTCCATCCTCAAAAACGACCAGGGAAGCCACGACGTCGGTGCCCTGGAGGTGGGAAATGTCGGTGCACTCGATGCGAAGCGGCGGCTCGGCCATGCCCAAGTTTTCTTGGATTGCTTCGATGGCAGCGCTACGGGCTGTGAGGTCCCCGGTTCGCCGCAGTTTGTGCTGGTGGAGGGACTCTGCAGCATTACGAACGACAGTGTCCATGAGGGCCCGTTTGTCACCACGTTGAGGAACACGAATGTCAACATGCGCACCCCTCAGCCCCGACAAATACTCACCAATCTGCGTGATGTCCTCGGGCTCCTCCATAACAAGAACCTCACGCGGCACAGGTTGGCGAACGTCATCGAGAACCCTTGAGCCCTCAACAGCTGTCGTCTCTTCTACGGTCTCCTGAGCGCGCTCAACTTCGTCGCTGTAGTACTGCAGCAAAAACTCACGAATGAGCGCGCCGATGGAATCCTCCGAATCACCGCTGCGCTCCACTACCCATGCACGCTGGCCGTGGATTCGCCCCCGTCGAACAGTGAAAATCTGGACAGCGGCCTCTAGTTCATCTGCAGACACTCCGATTAGATCGGTATCTGTGTCCTCGGGGAGGACAATGGCTTGCTTTTCCGACACAGCTTTTATCGCTTCGATGTCGTCGCGAAGATGGGCGGCTTTCTCAAAATTGAGTTCCGTAGCTGCCGCTTCCATATCGGCCGTCAGGCTCTTGATGATGTCACGCGAATTACCTGCAAAAACAGAGCATAAGCCCGTAATTAGCTTCCGGTGGTCTTCCTCAGAAATACGCCCAATGCATGGCGCAGAACATTTGTCGATGTAGCCCAAAAGGCAGGGCCGCCCCAGGAGCTCGTGGCGGTGGTACACGCCTTTCGAGCAGGTCCTCACGGGGAAAACTTGAGTGAGTGATTCGAGGGATTCCCGGACAGCCCATACTTTGGGGAACGGACCGAAATACCGCACGCCTTTCCGGCGTGGACCCCGGTAGACCCAGGCACGGGGGATTCGCTCCCGTTGAGACACCGCGAGCATCGGGTAGCTCTTGTCGTCCCGAAAGACCACGTTGTATCGCGGGTTAAACCGCTTGATCCAGGTGTATTCGAGGTTGAGAGCTTCATCTTCCGACGCCACCACTGTCCACCGAACTTGGGACGCGGCAAACACCATTTGGCGCGTTCGCGGGTGGAGATGTTCGGGTGTCTGGAAGTAGTTAGATAACCGAGCCCGAAGATTCTTTGCTTTTCCGACGTATAACACGCGGTCTTCTGGATCCCGGAATGTATATACTCCCGGCTCGGTAGGAATGGTCCCTGCTGCCGGGCGATATGTGGCGGGATTGGCCACAGGCTAGTCCTCCGGAAGGTAGGCGTCTTCTAGTAAGCGGAAATTGTTCACGGCGTCGACAACTCGGTTGCCGTCGGCAGCTTGGAAAGCCCACATGGACACGAACTCGAAATCAGGGAGTTCTAGCCGTGCAGTGCGCGAGTTTTTCGGAAAGCTTAAACCGTGCACGATCTCCCACGGATAAAACTGGGGGTTAAGGAAATTACGTACCTCGACGCCGTCTTTATTGACGCGAACTCGCGGGCGGAGCCCCAGCATCCATATTCCCGAAAAGATAATGCCGATCCCGATAAAAGACCATTGATCCACAGTGGTCACTGCCGCACCTGTGTAACCGAGACGGACGACCAGGGCCATGAAGATGTGAATGGCCATGATGACAACGACGCCGGCCCAGGTCCACTGCTTTAGTTTTGTGGACGTCACTACGAGTTCCCATGGTGCGGTGCTCGTGGTGGGCGTGTCATATGCGAGGTAGTCCTCAGACATGTTCGTTTCGCTCACACCATTACTCACGGCTCCGACCCTACCTTTTTTCTTCACTGTTACCGAATTAGTGCTCGGCATGGATGCTGTTCGTGGATACTGCCTCTGTAGTCAGAACACTGCGGGGTTACTCTTTTAATCCACCTTTAATCCGCGGTCATGCTTTGTAGTGTTTGAGCAGTATGAATGGCAGCGATCATGGCCTCTGCACCCTTATTTTCATGCGCTGTCGGCCCACCAGCTCTGTCGACGGCTTGTTCATGGGTGTTGCAGGTCAGAACACCATTTCCGACGGGTGTTTCTGTCTCCACGGCAATTTTCGTCAATCCATATGTCACCGCGTTGCATACGTGATCAAAGTGAGGCGTTCCCCCTTGGATAACACAGCCCAGGGCGACGACAGCGTCATACGTTTGGGTGGCTTTCTTGACGACGACGGGGATCTCGAGCGCACCGACGACCGGAATGACGGTGACCTCCGCCCCGGCTGTCTCCCCTGCCTGTTGTGCCTGAGATGCTAATTCATTGGTAATGTCTCGATTCCATTCCGAGACAACGATGGCGACACGGAGTCCGTGTGCAGATCCGGGTTCGATGGTGATGGTGGGGCTTCCCTCGCCACTCATGAGTTATTCCTTTCGGTGGTAAGTGCGGTAGTGACATGCGGTGACACGAGCTTTGTTCGCGTTCACGGCACGGAGGTGGATGTAAAAACCGATGCGCCTTTATTCCGGCGGGTTGTTAGACGGGTCGGCGTGACCCGGCGTATGAGCGGCCTCCCAGGCATTCAAACTAGGCAAATCGTGGCCCATTTTGTCGCGCTTAGTGCGAAGATAGTTGAGGTTTTCCGGGTACACATTGACCTCAATACTTCGACGTCCGCTGATTCGTAAGCCATGCCCCTTCAGCCCCGCTCGTTTCGTCGGATTATTGGACAAAAGGATCATGGACTTAACGCCGAGATCGGAGAGTATGGCGGAGCCTGTCCCGTATTCACGCGCATCAGCCGGCTTACCTAGTTCAATATTGGCGTCTACAGTGTCATAACCGTCATCTTGCAGCTTATAGGCCTGCAGCTTGTTCAGAAGACCAATGCCCCGGCCCTCGTGACCGCGCATATACAGGACGACGCCGCGTCCCTCCTTGTACACCTCTTCCATTGCTTGATGGAGCTGATCGCCGCAATCACACCGGCGGGATCCAAAAACATCACCGGTGAGGCATTCGGAGTGGACTCTCACGAGGACATCTTCCCCACCGTTATCAGAGGGATCACCGACGACGAGGGCTACGTGCTCGAGTCCGTCGATGACGTTTCTATATCCGATGGCGGTAAAACGGCCATACGACGTCGGAAGTGTGGTTTCTACGACACGCTCAACAAGCTGCTCCGTGTTCCGTCGATAAGCGATGAGCTGGTCGATGGAGATCATCGTGAGCGAATGCTCGTCGGCAAACCGACGCAACTCGGGTCCCCGTGCCATGGTCGTGGGATCGTCTTCACTCACTACCTCACAGAGCGCACCGGCTGGATTGAGGTGAGCAAGCCGGGCGAGGTCAACGGCAGCCTCGGTATGCCCGGCGCGAACAAGGACTCCTCCCGGCCGGGCTCGAAGAGGGACGACATGGCCGGGCCGTGTGAAATCCGCGGGACCGGAATCACGAGACGCCAGTAATCGAATGGTATGGGCGCGATCGGTGGCTGAAATGCCGGTGGTTCCGCCTTCGGCCGCGTCGACAGTAACTGTATAAGCCGTGCTTTTCTTGTCCTGGTTTCGTGTCACCATGGGCGGGAGATCGCACCGGTCAGCGTCCTCATCAGTCATGCCGACGCACACATACCCCGACGAATACCGCACCATGAACGCGAGCGACGTCGCAGTAATACGATCGGCGGCGATGATCATATCGCCTTCGTTTTCACGATCTTCGTCATCGACGACGATCACCGGCTTGCCCGCTGCGATATCGCGGATAGCCTCGTCAATGGTGTTGAGCTGGATATTTCCGCGATACGTATGCGAATCCTGAGCATCAGAGCGTTGATCGTGGGAGTGGCTCTGAGGTTCTGCGAGATCGGTGTGGTGTGTAGTCACGGCGTGCTGTTCCATCGTCTTCTCTTGTTTCCGTCTTCTATTATTTCGACTGCTGATCTGCTGGGTCGGTCACCGCGTGGAGATAACCACTGACATTGGCATTGCGTTCAATGTATTTGGCGACAATATCGACCTCGATATTGACCGGGGCATCCACTTCGAGTGAGCCGAGGATCGTGTCCCGCATGGTGGTAGGAATTAATGAGACCTCAAACCACGGGTCGGCAGTATCGGGAGGTGCCACCGCGGAAACAGTGAGCGATGTCCCACTAACCGCGATCGATCCCTTTTCAACAACATATCGAGCTAAATTCGACGGAAGACTGAAGCGAAAGACCTCCCATTTATCGTGAGGGTCTCGTGAGAGTAACCGGGCTGTTCCATCGACGTGGCCTTGAACTATATGTCCCCCGAGACGCTGTGATGGTTGGACTGCCCGTTCAAGGTTGACCTGGTCACCGGGGCGAATATCGCCCAACGTTGTGCGATTAAGCGTTTCGCCCATAACGTCCATGACGACTGCTGTTCCCTCATGACCGGCGTCGGTCAAGCACACGCCGTTGACCGCGAGCGAATCTCCCTTGGTGAGAGTATCGGTGACTCCAGGTGCGTCAACAGTAATCCTGATGAAATCGGGGGTATCTCGTTCTTTGTTCGACGACGATGCCTCAGCCTGATCTGAGGGCGATTCCGCTCCCCGATCAATAGCGACGACTGTTCCAAGAGCTTCAACGATGCCAGTAAACACGATTGCCATTCTATCTTTCTGTGTCTGTCGTTCGGTGCTTAAGCATTCCGATAATGCTCAGGGCGATTCCGCCTGCCGGTCATTCACTCTGACGACGGCTGAGCTTGCCGGTGAGCGTCGACGAGGAGATCAGGGCCGAGCTGCGTGATGTGTTCAATAGTGAAGTCACGTCTGTCGGTGAGCGTTGATACGTGAGGAATCTGAATCGCGGGCAGTCCGGAACCAAGAATGCTCGGCGCAACATACCAGTGAATGTGGTCAACAACCCCCTGCTCGAGCGCAGCGGAAGCCAACGTTGGCCCGCCTTCAATGAGGAGATCGACGTACCCCTGCTGAGTGAGCTCCTGAATGACGTGGGATAGATCGTGGGTATCAAAGTGCCGCGACCGTGCGTGCGCGAATATCTTCGCTTCCTCCGAAATCGGCCGAGAGCCAACAATCACGTGATCCGGCTGATGTGTATAGAGAGTCCCGTCCGGTTTCCGAGCCGTCAAGCGCGGGTTATCGGCTATCACGGTCCCCGTTCCGACGATCAGCGCATCGCGGGTAGCGCGGTCGCGATGAACATAGTTACGAGCCTCAGCAGAGGTGATCCATTGTGATGTTCCATCAGGCGCGGCGACTCGGCCATCCAAGGTGGCAGCAACTTTTAGAGTGACCATTGCCCGGCCAGTATCAACCCGATGTAGCCAGGAACGTAGCGCGCCGCGACGCACCTCATCAGCGCGAAAGCCACCAATGACAGTGAGACCCGCATCGGCCAATACCTCATGCCCGCCATGAGCGATCGGGTTCGGGTCTGGTACCGCATACACGACGGTAGATATCCCCGCGGAAAGGAGAACGTCAGTACAGGGTCCAGTCCGGCCGGTGTGAGCACACGGTTCCAAGGTGACGACGGCCGTAGCGCCGGCTGTCGCATCGCCAGCATCGCGGACAGCCATGACCTCGGCATGTGGGCCACCCGCCGGTTGTGTGTGTCCTTGGCCAACGATTCGCCCGTCGGCATCAATAATGACTGCTCCCACCGGCGGATTTGGGCTGGTCGTTCCCTTGGCTTCCCACCCGAGTTCGGCAGCCCGATCCATGGCGTGCTCGATAACGCTCACCGGATGCCGGCCGATCATCTCACCGCGGGATGGCGTCGACTCGTGCATTAGTCTTGAGGTCCGCCGGAGTTTTGAGTTCCGTGGCTCGCCGACGAATATCCCGCCCGCGCATTCTCACGAAGTTCATCAATGGCAGCGTTGGGGGAATCGGCTTTATACACCGCCGATCCAGCGACGAAAACATCAACACCGGCTTCGGCGGCGCTAGCAATAGTGTCGGCGGAAATTCCACCGTCTATTTCGATGAGACAGCGCCCATCCGCACTATCGTCGTCTGTTTCCTTCCCCCATATTTGATCGGCACTTTCACGCAGGGCGCGTACTTTGTCGAGAACCTCGGGCATAAATTTCTGGCCACCGAACCCGGGCTCCACCGACATGACCAACACCATGTCGAACTCCTCGAGGTGCGCGAGAACCTCGTCAACTGGTGTTTTCGGCTTAATACTGATTCCCGCGCGAGTACCTGCCGCCCGCAATGTTCGTGCCAACGCGATAGCCGCGCCGATATTATCGACCGCTTCGGCGTGGAAAGTGACGGAATAGAAATCGGCGTAGTCGGGAGCCCATCGTTCGGGATCGTCAATCATCAGATGGCAATCCAGAGGGAGTTGAGTTTCCCGCGCAACGGCCTGTGCAATGGGCAATCCGAAACTGAGATTCGGCACGAAATGACCATCCATCACATCGACATGGATCCAGTCAGCGTGGGAAACCGCGTCAAGGTCCCTTGCAAGGTGGGCGAAGTCTGCTGAAAGGATCGATGGGGCGATAAGTGGGGTGGCCTGTGCGGATACCCCAGTGGATGGTTCCAGTCGTGATGTCATGGCAACATGTTACCGCTCTGGCGTCGCGCTCCGGCGGAAAATCTGAACGAACATCGCGTCCGTTCCGTGGCGGTGTGGCCACATTTGGACAGCATTCTCGCCGGCGCGGCAATGGTGCATTCCGCACATATAGTCGACCGTATCTAAAGGCTGAAGTGGGCAGTTCTTTTCTGCCCAGTCGACAATCTTGACGGTCTCTTCGAGGTGGGGCGAGCACGTTGAGTACACCACTATTCCACCGGGGCGCGTAAGTTCAGCCCCCGCAGCAAGCAGCTCTCGTTGCAGCGTAACGAGCTCGGGGACGTCATCCGGGGACTTTCGCCAGCGCGCTTCGGGCCGACGTCGGAGCGCTCCGAGTCCTGTACATGGAGCATCAACCAGCGTGCGATCATAATGCGCCTCGAGGCCCGACTGTCGCCCATCGACCGTATGGACAGTCACCGGAAGACCAGAAGTCGTTTTTTCGACCAACCGCGCCCGGTGAGGAACAGGTTCGACCGCATCAACGTGGGCACCATCAATGCGCGCAAGGCAAGCCATCAATGCAGTTTTTCCGCCCGGACCTGCGCAAAGATCAAGCCACTGTCCTGTCTCATCTCCTTCAAGAGGTGCTTCGGCGGCGGCACGGGCGATCAGCTGGGACCCTTCATCCTGCACCGCAGCCATGCCCTCACGAACAGCGGGGATGGCGCCGGGATCGCCCTCCTCGAGAACCACGCCATAGGGCGAATATGACGTCTGCTCACCACCTGTGACGAGGGCCAACTCTTCAGCAGTGATCTCGCCGGGGCGAGCGACGAGGTGGACACGCGGCCGTGCATCGTCGGCAATTAACGCGTCTGATAATTCGGAAGTGGCGTAGTCACCCAGCGAATCGCGGAACACTTTGACGATCCACTCGGGGTGGGCTGTCGCCAGCGCCATGCGTTCAAACGGGTCAGCATTCTTAGTGAGGTGATCTATCCATTCCGATTCTGTTCGCTGGGCGACGGAGTGGAGAACGGCATTAACGAATCCCTTAGCTTTCGGTTTATCGACTTCCTGGCACAAATCCACCGACGTATTGACTGCGGCATGATCGCCGACGCGCATACGCAAAAGCTGGTACGTGCCCAGGCGGAGCACGGCAATGACGGCGGGATCGATGGCCTCAAGGGGGCGGCTCGAACACTCACCGATCACTGCATCCACGAGCCCTTCAGCTCGCAGTGACCCGTAACCCAACTCGGTGGTGAATGCAGCATCCCGGCCCGACAGGCCGTATTCCTTCATGAGTGACGGAAGAACGATGTTACCGAAAGCGTTTTCGGTGTCGACACGGAAGAGTGCTTGCCATGCAACATAGCGTGGTACATCGCGATGATGCTCATGCGCAGGTTTTCTGTTTGGCTTATTCCCACCTGATGAAACCCGTTGATTCTGGTGGCGCTTGGTATTGTCGTTGCGCTGGCGGTTTCGCCGTTGCTGTTGCCCTTGCCTATCCGAGTGCGACGCTCCCCTATTCGACGGTGTCTGCTTCGCCCCCTTGGCATCAGACTTGAGGTGACGCGCTGATTCACTGCGCGAACGAAATCCTCCACTCATTGAAAACGCGTCCCTTCATGCGGTGTGTCGTCGTACGATTCATCTCGTTCTGCTGGATTGCTCTGAGCCGACTTATCGTGCGCCGACTTATCGTTGTCGAGGCCATTGGCAAGGTGCGCGCCTCTCACCCACGCCCCGGCCTCCATCATCTTCTTGCCCGGAGCTTGAACAGAGCCGAGTTGCACGGGATAATCCGCGGTTCCCACCCACACGCGGTTCTTTTTCCACGCGATCTCTCCGGGCGCTAGTGACAGCGATTTTTCGATAGGGTCCCGCGGATCTGTGATAGGTCGTACGGCTCCGACGCGGATTCGGTCGTCCTCAAGTAGTGTCCATGCTCCGGGATCAGGTGTGACCGCACGGATTGCCTGGTCGACCGTCGATGCCGGCTTACTCCAGTCGATGCGCGTGTCCTCAGTCGAGATTTTCTTGGCATAGGTCGCGCCATCGTCACTTTGCGGTGTCGGTGTTGCCGATCCATTCTCGATAGCGTCCAGGGTGTCGACGAGAACCTGGGCACCCTGATCGGTCAGCCG
>NZ_JAUMTY010000005.1:67825-76206 GCF_030530965.1 Corynebacterium sp.
TAAGCGACGACGGGTATGCAGTCCGGCTTGTATTCCGCGAGGGAATCAATAACCGACGCGTCTTTTAACGTGGAAGTCTTAATGACAGGGATGTCGTGCGCTTCGGCAATCTCAGCAACAGGGCTGGGATAGAGCCGACGACCACGGCCACGAGGGGCGTCGGGACGCGTTAAAACGGCAACGACGTCGTGATGTGAATCAAGCAGTGCTTGTAAAGCAGTCGCTGCTGGCGTCGGGGTTCCTGCAAAAACAACGCGCATTAGTTCTTTACTCCATCTTTGTCGCGGTATGCCAGCTCAGGGTGTGCGAACCATTCGGCGGTACGGATTTGCGCCATCGTCTCTTTACGAATCTCTGGCTCCAGCCTGCGCATGTACATCACCCCGTCGAGGTGATCGGTTTCATGCTGGATGCAGCGTGCCAGAATACCGTCGGCTGAAAACGACACTGGGTCCCCGTCGACAGTCTGCCCGGTGACGGAAACGTTCATCCATCGTCGAGTATCGGCGTGGATCGACGGAACAGAAAGACAGCCCTCCGGCCCATATTGGGTTTCATCGCCCTCGTGTTCCCACACCGGGTTAACGATGTGACCGCGTCTGCCCCCACAGTTATAGACGAAGACTCGCCGCAAAACCCCTACCTGATTCGCCGCAAGACCAGCACCCCGGTAGTGATCCATGGTTTCCATCATGTCGTCGACGAGGATCCGCAATGGCTCCTCAAAGTCGGTGACCGGTTCTGCCGGTGTTGTCAATACGGGGTCTCCAAAAATTCGGATACGACGAAGACTCATAACGACGCAACACTCCCAACAGCGGCAATAAACGACAACTAACGACTATGCGGTGAAGATGGCTCACAACAGCAAGCATGTGTGAATGATGCCACTCACCAGCGACATAAACGCGGTCATAGTTTAGCCGATGTGAATGGGGTCCACGATCACCCGAATAGCTAAGTCCACCTTATTCACGGCGGCTTTAATTCGTGCAGCACGCAGCGCTGAACCCAACGCGAGCGGCCCATGGCTCGTATCCGCCCGGATGAGCAGCCGAAGACAGTCCTGCGCTGGCGTGTTAGCGGGAGGATCTATTCCCGGTGGCAGCGGAACCGGTCCGAGAAACTGGGAATCCGGGGGGACATCGATAAGACGCCTGAATTGCGAAATATCGTGCTCTGTTCCATCAATGGCCGCCATATGTACGGCGGGCGAAAACCCAGCTTCCCGTCGGTGCTCCAGCTCGATAGCGGCAGCACCGACGGGGTCCCACCGGATCAATGACTGAACCACCGGCGTCTGCGAATCGGCAACCACAACGACTTCTCCCCCGTCGTGATGCGACTCGACCAAGGACGCGACATCGAGCCATGATGTGAGCGCCTCCTCATGAGCACGAACATCTTCACGCTTCAACTCGGACCACGTATCAAGAATGACGGCGGCTCCGAATTTCTTGTCCTCGGCGACGGGAGCAGAGCCTGGCGTAGCGATCACGAGGCTCGGCTCGTCCGGGATAGATGCGACGATGTTGTCCCCCGTACTGACGACGACGGGGATGCCGGGGAATGAGCGCCCCAATTCTTCAGCGGTACGGTCCGCCCCGACGACCACCGCGCGGATCCTCGTCGAGCCGCAATTGTCACAGCGAAAAGACGGATCAGGCCGCCCGCACCAGCGACACGTTGGGTAACCCGCATCAGATGCTTGCTCACTAGCAGGAGACGTAGCAGTTCCTTGTGCTGTCTGGCCTGGCAGACCTAGTGGCCCGTTACAGTATCGGCACCGTGCTGGCTCGCCGCAGCGTTGGCATGCCAGCGTCGGAACATACCCTTTTCGAGGAACATGGATGAGCGCGGAACGTCCGCGACGATGGCTGGACCGTATCGCCTCAAAGGCAACATGTGGAATTCGGGCACGTTTCGCCGCCGGGTCTTTTGCCAGCTCAAAGTCCGTGTCGCCGATGGCTCGAATCCGGGGCATGGCGGCACGGATAGCCTCCCGTGACGACACTAAATTGTGCGCCCACCCGGATTCGACGAGGAGTTGGGCTTCCGCTGTTCGCCCGACGCTCCCCACTATCATCGCTGCTTTCTCAATACTCGCCCGTAGCGTCAAAACCTCACGGGCGTGGACGTAGGGGGCTCGCGGGTCGACGAGGTTGTCGTCGCCGTCGTCGAGAATAACGATGAGGGACAGATTTTTGACGGGAGCGAACGCGGCTCCTCGTGTGCCGACCACCACCCGATTGACCCCGTGAAGGATGTCGATAAATCGACGGTAACGGGCGTGGCGGCCCAGGCTCGCAGTTAATTGTGTCCACTGGCGGGAGCTGAGCACCTCTTTGAGAGCATGAGAGAGGCGGTTAATGGTTCGCTGATCAGGAACGATGATGAGAACTCCGCTCCCACCGCGAGCGGTTTGTGCTGCCAGTTGAGCAATGCGCATGGGCCACTCATCCCCCGGCGCGATCTGCCATACTGCTCGGGGAGCTTCGCCGCGCAGCACGGCCTTCACGAAGGATGGTCCGAATCGATAGCGTGACCAGGCCTCGTCGAGGGCCGCATTGTCGTCGGCGTTGTTATCCGTTGCGTTGCCGGCGTCGGTGTTGCCGTTATCGGAGTCAGCGGCAGACCCCCATGGATCATCCCCGTGCTCTATAGCTTCAAGGGCTGCTTTTTCTGCAGTGGCATGACGGGGCGGAATGGACGACCGAATAATGTCCGACCGCAATCCGCCGTACCGCTGCGCCAAGGTATAAACCAGAGTCCGGAATGTTTCAGGCGCAACGACTTCCCGGCTAATCACCCGATCGATCCACGAGAGACGACCGGCGTGATCGGACTCATCCTCGCGCGACAACACCAGGGCATCAGTGAGCCGACCTGAAAAGTGGACTCGCACCATGACCCCAGGTTTGACGTCCTCATCCACGACTGCATCAACCAGGTAGTCGAATTCGCGGTCGAGGTGCGCCACCTTGAGAAGCGGAAGCACCCGAGCCACGGGGCGCTCGGGTGCAGGGGTATGGGGCGAAATAGACACGGCTACATCCTAATGGAGTCGGCGACTACCCCACTTCGCGCTAAATGGGATTAGCCCGGTCCACCTATTTAGCGTGCTACTTAGCGTGAAATAGCGGCTTTGAGGTCGTCCACCCTATCCAACCGCTCCCACGGCAGGTCGACGTCCGTTCGGCCAAAGTGGCCATATGCGGCAGTTTGCGCATAAATCGGCCGCTTGAGGTCCAGTTCGCGGATAATCGCTGCCGGCCGGAGGTCAAACACTTTTTGCACGGCCTCTTGGATTGCTGAGATCGGCTCTTTCTCCGTGCCAAAGGTCTCAACATACAACCCCACCGGATTTGCGCGCCCAATCGCGTAGGCGACCTGCACCTCGCACCGATCCGCTAATCCAGCGGCAACGATATTCTTTGCGACCCACCGCATCGCGTAGGCAGCGGAACGGTCAACCTTGCTCGGGTCTTTGCCGGAGAACGCTCCACCACCATGACGAGCCATACCGCCGTAGGTATCGACGATAATCTTGCGCCCTGTGAGGCCGGCGTCGCCCATGGGTCCACCGACGACGAAGGAACCGGATGGATTGATCAACACGGTGAGTTCGTCGTCGACGAGGTTCTCCACCCCGGCGTCCTTAATGACTGGGGTGATGACATTCGTGCGCAACTGTTCTTCCAGCCATTGCCGAGAAACGCCCGGATCGTGCTGCGTGGAAATAACGATGGTGTCAATACGAATCGGGTTATTGTCATCGTCGTACGCGAGGGTGACCTGCGTTTTCCCGTCCGGACGAAGATGCGGAACGATATCGTCTTTGCGCACCGCCGTAAGACGCCGCGCGAGCCGATGCGCAAGGGCGATCGGCAGCGGCATATATTCGGGGGTTTCGTTGGTGGCGTATCCGAACATGAGGCCCTGGTCGCCAGCGCCTGCACGGTCATCGTCCTCAACTTCAGCCCCGTCGCGCGCCTCAAGTGCGGTATCGACACCCGCGCCGATCTCTAACGACTGTTCACCAATGGAGACGGATACACCGCACGTTGCCCCGTCGAAACCCATATCGGAGGATAGAAAGCCGATGTTCCGGAGTGTTTGCCGGACCAGGCTGGGAATTTCTACGTATCCGCGGCACCGAACTTCACCGACGACATGTACTTGTCCTGTCGTCACGACGGTTTCTACAGCGACGTGGCTATCGGGATCCACTGCGAGCATGGCGTCCAAAATCGAATCGGAGATTGCGTCGCAAATCTTATCTGGATGTCCCTCGGTGACAGACTCGCTGGTGAATAGTCGTTGAGTCACGGTTCCTTCTTCCTTGATGAGGTGGCGATACCACGTATTTTATTAGATGTTTTGTTGGATACTGTGCTGGCTGCCGATGTAATAGACCAAGCTGTCTAGATCCTTATGTAGCTTAGCGCACTCGGTCCTCATAGTTCGCAACCGCATCCCACACTGAATCCGCTAAGCCAAACTTCGATGTCGACGGGATATCGGTGACCTCTCCGTCTCGCGACAAGACCCAGCCTCGGTTCGTATTACGCCCGAACACTTTCCCCTGGCCGACGTCATTGCAGACCAATAATTCGCAGCCTTTATCCTTCAGCTTTAACTGAGCGTGCTCTAACGGGGTGTGGTTCGGGTCCCCCGTCTCTGCAGCGAAGCCAACAATGATGGTCGGTGTAGCGCTGGTCGGAGTCGAGCTCCTGCCCTGCCTCGCATGGTCGTCTCCGGTGGTCCTCTCTTCCCGACGAGAGACAACGCTTTTGAGGATGTCCGGGTTCTCCACCATCGACAATGTCGTGAGTGAAGTCGACTCCGCGCTCGCGGATTTCTTCATCTTCCAACCCTTTTCTTCGGCTGGACGGTAATCCGCAACCGCTGCAGCGCACACGACAATATCCGCGTCCTTATCGCGCTTCTCAACCTCCCGGTACATATCCCGGGCCGATTCCACGCGAACAACCTCAGAACCAAGCGGAGTAGGAAGCTCATGGGTAGCACCCGCAATCACAGTCACTTCGGCACCGCGAGCAGCAGCAACCTCTGCGAGAGCAAACCCCTGTTTCCCCGACGACCGATTGCCGACGAATCGCACGGGGTCTAAATTCTCGTGCGTCCCTCCAGCGGTGATGAGAACCCGACGTCCTTCTAAATCGCGAGGAAAATGACTCTGCCGTCGGGCTACGGACAACGCCAAGTTGACCACCTGCTCAGGCTCAGCAAAGCGGCCCGGCCCAGAATCGGGCCCCGTTAAACGCCCATGGGCAGGATCGACAACGGTAACGCCCCGCTGGCGAAGAGTGGCAACGTTGGCCTGCGTCGCCGGATGAGTCCACATCTCGGTGTGCATCGCGGGAAAAACAACGACGGGGCACCTCGCCATTAATGCGGAGGCAGTGAGGAGATCGTCGGCCCGGCCATGAGCTAAGCGAGCGATCACATCAGCCGTTGCCGGAGCAACAATGAATAACTCCGCGGTGTGCCCAATACTGACGTGCCGGACCTCGGGAACGCCGTCGAAAACAGATGTCGAGACAGAATTCCCAGAGAGCGCCTCCCACGTTGCACGCCCGATAAACTCCAGCGAGGTTGCTGTTGGAATGACCTGAACGTCGTGGTCTTGCTCTTTAAGTAGTCGGACGACGTGACAGGATTTAAACGCGGCAATTCCACCTGAAACACCGAGAACGATCTTCACTGCTTCCTCAATTCAGCTGTCGCTATGCAAAAACCGCTGATCACACCGTGGGTGGCGTGATACAGCGGAATGCTAGGTCGATGATGAGATGAGTACGAGCGGAAACATGTGCAGGCATTGGCTACCCGTCACATGTACCCCGCTGGCCCTCACCGTAGAACTCTTAGCCCTCGGTGTGGTCGAGGAGGCCGTCGTTAATCTCACGCAAAGCGATCGAGAGCGGCTTCTCACCAGGTTCGGGGGTGACAAGTGGGCCAACGAACTCAAAGACCGAGTCATCGACGCTCTTGAAGTAATCATTGATCTGGCGAGCTCGCTTAGCAGCAAAGATGACAAGGGCGTACTTTGACGACACCTTGCCCAGTAGCTCGTCAATCGGCGGGTTGGTAATACCTACCGGCGGGTCAAATACATTGTCGTCATTGACAGAAGCCAAATTAGGTGTAGTCACGATGTCCTTTCGGCCGTGAGTAGTGCGGCAATAGCGCGAACAGCGTTGTCCACGGAGTCATTAACCACGATGTGGTCGAACTCATCCTTGGCAGCCAGCTCTCTATGGGCAGTCTCGAGGCGACGTTCAATAACATCCGGCGGTTCAGTGCCCCGACCTGTCAAACGCTCGACGAGAACCTCCCATGAAGGTGGCATGAGGAAAACGGTGTGAGCCTCCGGAAGAGTTTTCTTCACATTCCGAGCACCCTCTAGGTCTACCTCGATGAGGACTGGGCGGTTACTGTCAAGAGCGTCACGAACGGGGCCAGCCGGTGTGCCAGAACGCTGAAGACCACCATGGATTTCAGCCCACTCCAACATATCCCCGGCTTCAACATGGCGAGTGAATTCGTCGTCGGAGACGTACAAATAATCCACGCCATTTTCCTCGCCGGGGCGGGGGGCCCGTGTCGTCATAGACACGCTGAAATACAAATCGGGCACCGTTTCACGCAGACGATGAACCACTGTGGACTTTCCTACTGCGCTGGGTCCCGCGAGAACCACAAGATTGCCACGATTTGTTGTCAAGGTTTATTTCTCCGGGTCGAAGCCAAAGCGCTCAAGCAGAGCACGACGCTGACGCTCACCTAGGCCACGCAAACGACGTGTCGGGGCGATTTCCAGCTCTTTCATGATTTCCTGAGCCTTAACCTTACCCACCTTCGGCAACGCCTCGAGCAAAGCCGAGACCTTCATCTTGCCCAGGATTTCGTCCTCGTCGGCCTTCTTCAACACTGCCTGAAGGTCAGTCTCACCTTTCTTGAGCTTTTCCTTGAGCTCGGCACGTGCCTTGCGAGCTTGAGCAGCTTTCTCGAGTGCAGCAGCACGCTGTTCGGGCGTTAACTGGGGAAGGGCCACGGTTCCTCCGTAATGTCAATCGATGAATACTTCACTTACTGATGTTCGGGTTTCGGTGCGGGTCACAAGGTGACCGCGTAATTGTCTCCAGGTTCGTTGAAGCACCCGACCAACTTCGCAAATAGTGAGCCTGGCAAACAGCACCAAAGACTATAGACGCTGACCAGGTCAAAGTTAAGTCTGCCCCTGGTTGAGACAACGCGAGTCATTCTAACACCATACCGGGGTAGTCCTGGGCATTCGCCTCTACAGCCTTCTGCAAGCTACCTATATCTGGGCCATGTTTCAATATTGCCCTCGATATATTGGGGAAAGCTAGGGGTTCGACGTGTGTCGTGAGGCGACGGACATCATCCGCGCTCGCCCCTTGAGCCCCTACCCCAGGAAGAAGGACAGGGCCGTTGAGGGCAGACAGATCCGGCGCCTTGCGCACTGCGTCTGATCCCTGTGTGGGTAGCCCTAAGGTAGCCCCCACTACGACACCGACGTTTCCGAATCGGCTACCGGTTTTTCGACGGTACAGCTGATTACGCGTAGCACATTCGTCGACGATGTGTTGGGCGACGCTGTCGCCGTCGCCGGCATTGTGCGAATCGTCCTGACGACGCTCGTCCTGGTGCTGCGGACTACGAGAGCGGCTAATCCGCGCCGATTGCAGGGTCTCAGCCTCCGGATTCGACGTTGCCGCCAAGACGTACACACCCTGTCCTTGACGCTCTGCAAGGTCCAGCACAGGCTCGAGTGCGCCAAAGCCGGTGTAGGGACTGACGGTCACGGCGTCACACCGCAGCGGCGAGGTCTCCCCTAGCCAGGCATCGGCGTAGGCCGCCATCGTCGAACCAATATCGCCACGTTTGGCGTCGGCAAGAACAAGTGTTCCCGCCTCGTGGAGAGCAGCGATCGCCTTCTCCAATACTGCGAAACCTCGCGAACCGTACGATTCGAAGAAAGCTACTTGCGGCTTGACTAAAGCGACTGTGGTGCCGAAGGCCTCGACGCATCGCATGGTGAAGGTCTCTAGCCCATCAACTGTGGCGGGAAGTCCCCACTGGTCAAGCAGCCCTGGATGGGGATCGATGCCGACACATAACCGCGAACGGTTCAGAGCGGCTTCAGCAAGGCGGTCACCAAATGACGCATGGCCACGCGAGACATGCGTAGACACAGGTGGCTCTTGACCTGCCGGTCCTGAATCGCCCGCCGAGGACGACGTCGACGACTGTGGATCACACATATTTAGCCTCTCTCACGAGCCTTCCTACCGACCTTCGCTGACGGGTTGGACAACTCATGCATGAAG
>NZ_JAUMTY010000005.1:76306-80869 GCF_030530965.1 Corynebacterium sp.
CTCACGAGCCTTCCTACCGACCTTCGCTGACGGGTTGGACAACTCATGCATGAAGGTCCTGGATTGCTGCCACCATCAGCGATGCGTTTGGCTTGCGATCATCCTCGTCAGCACCGCCCTGACCTGGCTGCGGGTTTCCTTGCCCATCGCTCTCGTGTTCCGTCGGAGTGGTCTCAGAGATGCCATGGATGGATTCGATGGCCTGGACTGCTGCGACTGCCGCCTGGACCGTCGTAATGCAGGGGATCTCAGCGTTCAACGCTGCCGCGCGGATCTCGTAACCATCGTGGCGGGCGCCGGAACTTCCAGCTGGTGTGTTGATGATGAGATCAACCTGTTCGTCCAAAATAAGGTCGACGATGGACCGGCGGCCGTCCTTATCCCGATGAACGGTCCCCACCTCAACGTGATCGACGCTGGGGTTATCTTCATGGACTTGCGATTGCTTCGCGACGACTTCACACGGAATTCCATTGCGCCGGAGCATCCCCGCGGTGCCTTCCGTCGCCAGCAGCGAAAATCCCAACGTGGCCAAACGTTGGATGGGGAACACCATGGTCCGTTTGTCGTGGTTGGCGACCGAAACAAACACCGTGCCAGACACAGGGAGGCGTCCATAAGCCCCAGCCTGTGACTTGGCATAGGCCGCACCAAACGCGCGGTCAAGCCCCATGACTTCACCGGTCGACTTCATCTCTGGGGACAGGAGCGAATCCAACAGCGAGCCATCCTGCCGACGGAACCTACGGAACGGCAACACCGCTTCCTTGACCGCAATCGGCGCGTCGAGAGGAAGTGAACCGCCGTCGTGGTCGGTGGGGATCATTCCTTCCATACGCAGCTCCTGGAGCGTGGCGCCGACAGATATGCGAGCGGCGGCTTTCGCCAACGGAACACCCGTCGCTTTGGACACGAAAGGCACTGTTCGCGAGGCACGCGGATTCGCTTCGATGACGTAGAGAGTGTCATCTTTCAGGGCGAACTGGACGTTCATGAGTCCACGTACACCGATTTCACGAGCCAGCGCTGCCGTGGACCGTCGAACAGTGTCGATATCCTCTGTGCCCAAAGTCATGGGAGGAATAGCGCAGGCGGAGTCGCCCGAGTGAATACCGGCTTCCTCAATGTGCTCCATGACGCCAGCGAGATAAACCTCGTCACCATCGCATAAAGCGTCGACGTCGATTTCAATGGCATTGTCCAAGAACCGGTCAACGAGGACGGGATGATCGTGGGTGATCTCGGTCGCCCGGGAAATGTAGTCGGCGAGAGAGTCGTCATCATAGACAATTTCCATGCCGCGGCCGCCCAACACGTAGGAAGGCCGAACCAGCACTGGATAGCCAATTGACGACGCTACCGCCTGGGCTTCCTCGAGGTTCTTCGCCGTCCCATAGGCCGGTGCCGGAAGCCCGGAGCGTTCGAGAACCCCTCCGAACTCACCGCGGTCTTCCGCCAGGTTGATGGCCTCGGGAGTTGTTCCGATCACCGGAACGTCGGCCTCTTTGAGCCGCTCAGCAAGGCCTAGCGGTGTCTGTCCGCCCAACTGGCAGATGACGCCTGCCACATTCCCCGACTCAGATTCGGCGTGGTAGACCTCCATGACATCTTCAAAGGTCAACGGCTCAAAGTAGAGGCGGTCGGCCGTGTCATAGTCGGTAGAGACCGTCTCTGGGTTGCAGTTAACCATGACTGTCTCATAGCCGATGCGTGAGAGTTCCAATGCCGCGTGAACACACGAATAGTCGAACTCAATCCCCTGGCCAATACGGTTGGGGCCAGAGCCGAGAATGAGGATCTTTTCTTTTTCTCGCTGCGGAGTCACTTCACTTTCAGCAGCCGGATCAAGTTCATACGCGCTGTAGTGATAGGGAGTTTTCGCCTCGAACTCCGCCGCACACGTATCCACTGTTTTGAATACCGGACGGATACCAAGGGACCACCGCAGTGTGCGCACACCATTTTCTCCGGCGAGTTCGGGCCTCACACTGGCGATTTGCGCGTCGGAGAGCCCAAGGTACTTCGCTCGACGCAACAGGTCTTCGGTGAGCACCGGCGCCGCCTCTAGTTCCTTACGGAAAGCCACCAGTTGCTCGATTTCCGCAATAAACCAGGGGTCAATGCCGGACGCTTCGTGGACCTCATCGACGCTGGCGCCCAGCCGAAGAGCAAGTTCAACGAGGTAAAGGCGTCCTTCTTTGGGCACGCGGAGCATATCGACGACAGCCGCTTTGTCCTTAGCCGATTCGCCAGCAAAGTGTTCGTCGGGATATGTCCAGAAGCCGCTTTCTTTGTTCTCCAGGGAACGAAGAACCTTATTCAGGCCGGCGATGTAATTGCGCCCCAATGCCATCGCTTCGCCCACTGACTTCATGGACGTGGTTAGGGTGTCGTCGGAACCCGGGAATTTTTCGAACGCAAAGCGAGGAGCCTTGACGACGACGTAGTCCAACGTCGGCTCAAATGCCGCCGGGGTGACACCGGTGATGTCATTGCGGATTTCATCTAGGGTGTATCCAATTGCCAGCTTGGCTGCGATTTTCGCGATGGGGAAACCGGTTGCCTTCGACGCCAGTGCCGATGAACGCGACACGCGTGGATTCATCTCGATGGTGACGATGCGGCCATTATCAGGGTTCACCGCGAATTGGATGTTACAACCGCCTGTATCGACGCCGACCTCGCGCAGAATGGCGATGGCCTGGTCACGCATGACCTGAAATTCACGGTCGGTCAAGGTGAGCGCAGGCGCAACGGTGACGGAGTCACCAGTGTGGACGCCCACCGCATCCACGTTCTCGATGGAACAGACGATGACGACGTTATCGTTGCCATCCCGCATGAGCTCGAGCTCATACTCTTTCCACCCCAGAATGGATTCTTCGATGAGCACATTGGCCTCGGGTGAGGCTGCTAACCCGCCGCCGGCAATGCGGTCGATGTCGTCGTACGTGTAGGCAAGGCCAGACCCCAACCCACCCATAGTGAACGAGGGGCGAACAACAACAGGAAGGCCGAGCTCAGCGACGGTTTCGTGAACTTCCTCCATGTTGTGGCACACCCGCGATCGAGCCGACTCGCCACCAATTTTTTCGACGATATCTTTAAACTTTTGCCGGTCCTCTCCCCTCTCAATAGCCTCGATATCAGCACCAATGAGTTCCACGTGGTGTTTGGCGAGGATCCCCCGACGGTCAAGCTGAATGGCGGCGTTGAGAGCCGTCTGCCCACCCAGTGTGGCGAGCACGGCATCAATGGGGTGCCCTTCGGCAGCTTCTTTTTCGAAGATCTTCTCGATGTATTCGGGATCGATCGGTTCAATATAGGTATGGTCCGCGAACTCAGGGTCGGTCATGATGGTCGCGGGATTGGAGTTAATTAAGGTGACGCGGAGTCCTTCTTGTTCGAGGACTCGACATGCCTGAGTTCCGGAGTAGTCAAATTCACATGCTTGGCCGATGACAATAGGGCCAGACCCGATGACCAGCACGTGGTTAAGGTTTGTACGGCGTGGCATTTACTTGGCCTTTCCTTCTTGCATAACGGTCACGAACTGGTCGAAAAGCGGATTCGCATCATGGGGACCCGCAGCCGCCTCCGGGTGGTACTGCACAGAGAAAGCCCGCCCATCGTTGAGGGCGACGCCTTCCACCACGTTGTCGTTCGGGCAAATGTGGGTGACGTGGGCCGGTCCAAAGGGGGTGTCGAAGCTGGCTGTCAGCTCTTCGGTACTGAGTTTTTCCGACGCGTCATCAACATGCGGAGGAAGCAAGGCGAATCCATGGTTTTGGGCGGTGATGGAGACGCGCCCCGTGGCGACGTCGACAACGGGGACGTTAATTCCGCGGTGACCAAATTTGAGTTTGTAGGTACCTAAACCTAATGCTCGGCCAAAAATCTGGTTCCCGAAACAAATTCCGAAGAACGGAATTTTCGCTGAAAGAACCTGGCGGACGATGTCGACCATGGTGTCAGCCGTCGACGGATCTCCCGGACCGTTCGAAATAAACACCCCGTCAGGGTTGTACTTCTGGATGTCGTCGAAGGACGTATTCGCCGGGACAACGACTGTCTTAATGCCGCGTTGTGAGAAATTCCGCGGCGTATTGGTCTTAATTCCCATGTCATAGGCGACGACGGTCAGGGTATCTGACTGCGACAACGTCCCCTCAGGCTCAACGATATAAGGCTCGTCGGTGCTCACTTCTTCGGCAAGATCCTGGCCAGCCATCGACGGAATTTCGTTAACAATGGATAGGAGCTCGTCGACGGGTTTCGCGGCTTCATCACCAGTAAAGATCCCAGCGTTGACCGACCCCTTGTCGCGCAGATGGCGAACCAATGCACGGGTATCGACATTCTTAATGCCGATTATTCCCTGTGACACCATTTCTTCGTCGAGGGACCGCTTGCTCCGCCAGTTAGACGGGCGGGCGGAAAGGTCACGGATAATCAAACCGGATACCCAGATAGTGGATCCGCGGGACTCATCGTCTTCGTCATTCCAGCCGGTGTTTCCGATTTGTGGTGCGGTCGCGCACACTAACTGACGACGATACGACG
>NZ_JAUMTY010000080.1 GCF_030530965.1 Corynebacterium sp.
GCCACCCCAACAGTCCCATACGGGGAAACGACAACGCGTCGCTGGCTCAGGAATCGTCGATAAACAAGAATGGCGACCGCAGCAGGAATAAAAAGCCCGAGCCATGCGGCGGGGAAAACATCGCCAGGCATCGCGGCAAGCACCGGCACCGGAGGCAACTCCGCGCGCGTCGCCGTAAACAAGCTGACCTGCGCAGCACCGAAATTAGCCTCGGCACCCGCAAGAACACTCGCCGAGGCCAGAGCCATGTTCGGGAAGTAAGCGATCCACAGCAGCGTCAGCCCAATTTTGCCGCCGACGCCCGACGCGATGGAATACGCGTCCGTAAAGGCCGACCAGTGGGCAATAAGGCTAACAATCACGACGAGAGCGCCGATACCGCCCATCGCCGCGAGAAAAGCCATACCCAGGCGGAACGCGTCGACAGGCCACTGAGGCATGCCGTAAAAGCGCAGCAGGGCCCGCCACAAACGCTTGCCCATCCCAAAAATGATCGCCAGCGCGTTGAGAGCGAACGTCGACAAGACCGACATCCAGACCGACGGAACGTTCACCGGAAGGACCGGCTGCGCGTCCCACAGCATGGCCAGCGCGGTTAGCGTCAGCAAGATAGGAACGGCCAACGAACAGCCGACAAGCATGCGCACGTCGCTGACGCTGATTCGTTCTCGGACGACCGACCGGATTCTGAGCGCTATCCACAATGCGTAGCCCAGCGCGGGAAGCAGCGGCAGGAGGCCAAGATCGGCGCCGGACATCGAGAGCGGCGCGAGATTGAACGTCAACCACAGGGACGCAATGGTGGCCGGAGCAGCGACGAAGGAAAGGTCCAACGCTAATAAAATAATGAGCGCAACTGCGATGATGACGCCGATCACGGAGACATGGGTGGCCGCAATCCCCGGCAGGAATTTCCTCAACCGTGTAGTAAAGGAGCCACCCGCGGCGCTGCGAGCCGCGCTGCCGCTCTTCTGCCACCATTGAGTCCAGCGGTTGAGTCCGAATCGCCTTCCGCGGGGAGATGCACCCGCTGCACCGCGGTTACTTCCTGACCCCCGACGGCCGTCGTCCGGGCCGGCACTCGTGGCACGATTACCCCGAGTACCTCGCGCACTCGCATTTTTCTTTCCGACGGCTGCTGCGTTGTCGAGGTCCCCCGCGCCGCGTACCCGCGATGCCCGGCCCTCATCTGTTCGACGTGAGCCACGCGTTGCCCGAGCTTGTGGACGCTGCTCGCGAACATATTGTTCGGACGCGCGAGGCGCCTGGTTTGCGCGCGAATCGCCAGCAGTTGAGCGCGGCCTGGAGGAATCACGATGCGCAACGTCGTCAAACGAAGGGCGACTGGATTGATGTGACGATCGCTCCGCACCCGTCTCCGACTGACGCGATGAGCGGTCGGGGCGATGCTGTCGTGACGACGATGGGGAGTCCCACGTCAAGCGTTGCGCATCCGTGCCGCGGGATCGGCGGCCATTCTTCCGTGACCGCCCATCCCCCGGACGTCGAGAATTCGATGGGGTGGTATTTCTCACTTGTCTATCCTGACACCTTCCGCGCGTGGGGCACATGAGGCACTCCGGCTTTCGGGGCGACAAACCCAAAAAGTCCAGGCCAGCTGAGACAACTGTAGTCGCCTGTGATTAATGTTCCCACCCATACCAAATCTGTGACGCATCACATAATTCGCGCGCGGTGCGGATCCGTGTTCCCATGCTCACATCTTGGTGAGAAAAAGATGGAAAACAGCTTGCCGCGACGCTAGCCGTTCGTTACTATTTCGTTCGGAGATTACAAAACGATTACGCTTACCTGTTAAAACAGTTAAGCAGTACGGTCGATGTGAAACACACAGTAGCCAGCCGAGTGCATGGTGCGGCTGGCCACCATTTTTGCTTGAGAGGTGTACACGTGCGGACGAATCGAGGCAGCCATTATGTCGGGACGCATCGCCGCCAGACAACTCCTAAGGCCAGCCGGGTAGCCTCGGTCGCCGTTGCAGCCGGTGCGTTGGGCACCGCGGGAGCTGTCGGCGCAGGAGCCGCCACCATTGGCCATAGCGATAGTGTCCGGTTGGTCGCCAAGGACGCCGACGCTACACCTTCTGAGGCAACTGCTTCAGAGTCCTCACCTCAGATTCTTCAGCTCCCTCAAGCTAAGCCGGTCGCGAACCTGCACGACCAGATCGCAAAGACTGTTGAATTTAATAAGCAGCGCCTTGCTGCCGATGCTGCGGCGCGGACACCTGAGCCTACTGCACAACCTGCTTCAGCGGGTCCGGTTGGCAATGCCATCATGAACGCTCTTGGGATTGTTAAGCCCGCTCAGGGCATTCTGACCACCGGTTTCGAGATGCGGTGGGGAGCCTTCCACAAGGGCATTGACATCGCCAACGTGCTGGGCACCCCCGAGTACGCCGTCATGGATTCCACCGTTATTTCCGCAGGCCCTGCCTCTGGGTTCGGCCAGTGGGTTCGTCTTCGTGCCGACGACGGCACCGTGTTCGTGTACGGGCACATGGAAACAATCAACGTCACTGTCGGACAGCGCGTTAAGGCTGGCGACGTTATCGCTGGGATGGGTTCGCGCGGATTCTCCACCGGGTCGCACTGCCACTTCGAGGTCCACCCCAATGGTGGCGAGGCTATCGATCCGCTGCCTTGGTTGGCCGCGCACGGAATTAACCTCGGCCCGATTCAGCGCTAACGCTAGCTCTCTTTTCAGATCGCTGGTTCCCTTGTGGGCCAGCGATTTTTTCGTCGCGGGGCCGAGACATTCGCAGGGTAATACGAGGGTTATACGACAGAAGGCGGTGCGGACAGAATCCTGGGGAGCGAAGCACCGACACGCGGAAGAAGGAACCAGCACACGGAAAACTGCAGGGAAACTACACTTGGAGCCGAAAAGTGTGGGGGAATATGCACCCTCAAATAAAAGTGCGGGGCTATATGGCCAATTTTCGGCCATTTTTCGCCCATATTCCCCCATAGTTTTCACAAGAGACCCCGATATCCTCCCGCAGTTTTCCAGCATGCGGACACAGATTTGTCGTAAACCCTATTCACATATTCCCGCATCCCGATATCCCCGGCTTCGCTGGCCGACGTTGTCCGAGTCGACCAACTTTCCGCGCTGACCACAGCGCACACTCCCCCGCAAGTGCATCCAGTAGACGCTCTTACAGCTTTTCCATGGGAACGTTGCCGATCAGCATGAGGCGGACGGTGCCTTCCTTCCCGAAATTGATCACCACGCTGGTGTGCTTCCCCAAGCCCGAGACTGATTCCACAGTCCCCAACCCATACTTATCGTGATTGACTTGGTCGCCGACCTCGAGATGAAGCGCCGACGCAGGCGTGCCCGAACGACGATCCGAGGACGAACCGACTCCACGCCCAGCACCTCGCCGGCCACCAGAACCATGAGCCGACGACCCAGCGCCACCATATTGAGAGCCACGGTACCGAGAGTTCCCCCGTCGATACCCGGAAGTCGACTTGTCTGGCCATCCCAGTGACCAGTCGCCGCTATCCCAGCTTTGCTGAGGTTCCTCGCGTTCCCAGTGGATAAGGTCCTCGGGAATCTCCGCAATAAACCTCGAGGCGGGATTATTCACCGGTTGCCCCCAGGATCCCCTGGTCACAGCACGAGAAATATACAACCGACGCTGCGCACGCGTAATGCCCACATAAGCCAAGCGTCGTTCTTCCGATAGCTCTGACGGATCACCCAGCGCCCTCATGTGCGGGAACTGCCCGTCCTCCCAACCAGTGAGGAACACGACGGGGAATTCAAGCCCCTTCGCCGTGTGGAGCGTCATGAGAGTGATCACGCCGTTTTCTTCATCAGGAATCTGATCCGCATCGGACACTAAGGAAACACGCTCCAAGAACGCCTGCAAACTCCCCGGCTGAGGTTCGCCTTCTTCAAGAAAACCTTCGTCACCTGCGGTATCTATTCCTCCGCCGCTATCGGTGCCGCCGCTCCCGACGCCATCACTGCCGACGTTGGAATCAGCCGCCGCGCCAACTCCCGGAGCACTCTCCGATGCGGTAGCGCTAGGCATGCGCTCATAAGCCAACTGATGCGCGGCTTCGGAGGCGAACTCACGCGCAACGGACACGAGCTCACGGAGGTTATCCAGTCGGGCGCCGTCCTGCGGGTCATTCGATCCCTCCAGGCTTTCCAGATAACCGCTGCGTTCAATCACGTCGTTAACAATCGCGCCCAAATCGGCAATGCCCAAGTCATCCCCGTCATGGGATACCAGCTGGTTATCGGCAATATCGTTGCGCAATCCGTCCATCATCTCGACAAAACGGCCCACCGCTTTATTGCCGCGCGACCCTAACGCTGGAATGTCTCCGTCGGCAGCGGCCCGCAATGCGGCACCCATACTGACACCGTGATCTTCCGCGTACAGAGAGAGCAAAGACAGAGCGCGGTTACCAATTCCTCGTCGCGGAGTGTTTATTATCCGCCGCAAGCTGACCGAATCATCTGGGTTATCCAGAACTTTCAGATAAGCAATGATGTCTCGGATTTCTTTGCGCTCATAAAACCGCGTTCCACCGACCACCTTGTACGGAAGACCATTGCGAATAAAGATATCTTCCAACGCCCGGGACGCATTATTCGTCCGGTAGAAAACTGCGATATCGCCATAATTAACGGCGGAGTTATCAACTAACTGATCAATTTCACGGGCCACAAATCGGGCTTCATCGTGCTCATTGTCGGCCACATATCCGACAATCCGTTCACCCTCCCCCAACGCCGTCCATAAATTCTTCTCACGACGCCCAGAGTTTTGGGAAATCACAGCGTT
>NZ_JAUMTY010000081.1 GCF_030530965.1 Corynebacterium sp.
GCCTCTTCCGACTGGTCAATGTCGATAAGAGAATACGGCGTTTCGGTGCGATCCAAATTCTCTATGAGCTTCTTGCAGAACGGACACCATGTTGCGTAGTAGATCGTGGCTGCGGTCTCGTTTCCGGACGGATTATTTTTCTGAATAACTTCACTCATAACGCCCCACTATAGCGCCACAGTGGATTGATTGGCATGGTTTACTTGCTGAAATAGCAGAACCGATAGCGAAGTGGCTGGGTGTCGCGGCCATCGCTGCCATCACCGATGATCGTTCCGTTGCGGGACGTTTTCCACTCACTTCGTGACGACGGCACCCACTCCGACGACAACTGGGCAGTGACGGGATGGTCGAAATAGTGCCCGACAGCTGCGTCGATTTCCGTGAGAACGGCCAGCCGGACCTCCGGGCGCGTGAGAGCCTCCCGGTAAACTTCGCCCCCACCGATGACCCATGCGTCCACATTTTCCGGTGCGACGCGCCGGGTGAACACCGGGTGGGGAATATCCTTAAACGCTGCGTCCAACGAATGGTGAAGGATGACGCCCTCGGGGGTGTCTTCGTCACTCCAGCGTCGGGAGAGAACGATATTGGTACGTCCAGGCAGTGGCGTGAAACGCGAGGGAATACTTGACCAGGTTGCGCTGCCCATGATCACGGGCACGCCCCAGGTCAACTGCTTGAAGTGTGCCATGTCTTCGGGGACGTGCCACGGCATTCGTGTGCCGTCGCCAATGACCCCGTCCCTATCAGAGGCCCAGATAACCCCGATGAGCGGTTGTTCGGGTTCCACTGTTCGACGTGGGGACGGGGAAGCGTCGCCACGAGTGGGCGAGTGAACGCCTGTGGAGGATGAAGTAGACATTGAGCTCACCGCCTGTGTAGTGGAATTGGCTACACCGCGACCGGTGCTTTGATGGCTGGGTGCGGGTTATAGTTCAGGATATCGACATCGTCCCAGGTGTACGAGAATAAATCCGCAGCCTTGGTTAACGAGAGCGTCGGATAAGGGCGTGGATCCCGAGATAATTGAAGGTCAATCTGGTCGCGGTGGTTGTCGTAAATGTGGCAATCGCCACCGGTCCAAATGAACTCTCCGACATCAAGCCCTGCCTGTTGGGCCATCATATGAGTCAAGAGCGCATACGATGCGATGTTGAAGGGAACGCCCAAGAACATGTCGGCGCTGCGTTGATACAGCTGGCAGGAGAGCTTCCCATTGGCAACATAAAACTGGAAAAGAAGATGGCACGGTGGCAGCGCCATCGATGGAACATCCGCAACATTCCAGGCGGATACGATAATCCGGCGGGACGTTGGGTTGTTCTTAATCATGTCCAGAGCTTGCGAAATTTGGTCGATGGTGCCGCCGTCCGGCGTCGGCCATGACCGCCACTGCACCCCATAAATTGGCCCGAGATTTCCGTCCTCATCGGCCCACTCGTCCCAGATGTGGACATTCTTTTCGAGTAATGAGTGGATATTGGATTCACCCCGGAGGAACCAAAACAGCTCCTCCGAAAGCCCACGCATGAACACCTTCTTGGTGGTGAGAAGAGGGAAGTACTCGGAGAGATCGAACCGCATCTGTTTCCCGAAGAGGCTCGTCGTTCCCGTGCCGGTGCGGTCATCCCGGTGGTTGCCGTCTTTCAGAATCTCACGGAGAAGATCTTCATATGGCGTCGGAATAGCAGTACTCTCGCTCGCGGACATGCCAGTCATGGTAGCGCTTTTTTAATTTCAGTGGCCGTGCGCCCACAAACACCTGGTCACCGGGGCTGAGACTAATTACCGACGACGCGGGGCTTAGTAGTGTCCGTGCTCTTTCTTGAACTCGGCGGCAGCCTCCAAAATGGTGTCCTTCAACTCCGGGCGGCAAATAACAACATCGGGGAGGTAAACATCCTCGTTGTTGTAGCGCAGTGGCGAACCATCAAGACGCGAGCAGTGCAGGCCAGCGTCGGTGCACACACCGATCGGGGCTGCAGAGTCCCACTCGTACTGGCCACCAGCATGGACATAGGCGTCATAGTCGCCGAGCAACACGTGCATGGCCTTCGCGCCAGCAGAGCCCATGCGAACAACTTCACTGTCGAGCTTGTCGGCAATGACCTGCGCGACCTCAGGCTGACGGTTGTGTGACACAACGATCTTGTTAGCCCGTGGGCCCATCACAGCCTTGGCCGAACCAGTATGGAAGACCTGGCCAGCGTCGGGAAGTCCGACAGCAGCGTGCGTCGGAATGCCATTTTCTACGAGTGCAACATGGATTGCCCAGTCTTGGCGTCCGCCGGCAAACTCCTTGGTGCCGTCGAGGGGGTCGACGATCCACACGCGGTTTTTCTTCAGCCGCTCTAAGTTATCTGCGGCTTCCTCTGACAAAAAACCATCATCGGGGCGGTGACGGGAGAGTACGCGCTCTATCCACGTCTGGGCTAAGTCATCACCCGCCGCGCCGAGGCCAGGTCCTTCAAGCAAACCGACGGAACGGACGCCCTTCAGGATCTCACTAGTTCCCGTCGCAAGGCGCAGGGCAAGGGTGGCATCGTCAACGTAAGCACTCACGTAGACGACTTTAGCCGTTGTCAGTCGTTTGTCTCCACCACGGGGGCGGGATCGGTCCCGGCCTAAGCGTGCCCCGGAGCTCGCTTGATGGATCACGCTGGATTGACGACGTCGGCACGGCGTGTAGGAAGGGCATCTCGTCGTTACACACAGTCGTGACAATCACCCCCGTTAATGATGAAAAAAGAACAGATTACAGGGGCCGACGGGGGTAGTAGCGGCGGCGATGGGAACTCGATTCGCCTTCGCAAGGAACTATCAGACCATAACGCTCGACTAATTAATACGTGACCCTGACAACACAAAGCGATTTTCATCCCGAACAACAGAGTGAAAACCACGACGACGTGAACGACGGCCAGCGTAGCCGTCGTCGCGGACCACGCTTCCCGCATCGCGGCGGCAGCGTGCGGGCCATGATCCACCGGATCCACTTCTACGCCGGCGTTTTTGTGGGCCCCTTCATCCTCATCGCAGCCGTGACCGGCTTGCTCTACGCAGCTGCACCAAGCATTGAGTCCATCGTCGACCACGACAAAATGTACGTCCCGGCCTCCGATGTCCATAGCCATCAGCGGGTAGACGTCAAAGACCAAATACGCACCGCAGCGGAGCGGCACCCGGACCTCACCTTCAGCGGCGTGCAGATCCGCAACGACGACCGTGCCACCACCCGCGTTCTCTTCAATGACCCCTCTTTGCCCTCGAAGAGCTACCGCCGAGTGGTCATGGTCAATCCCTATACCGGCGAAGTCGTTGGCGACACCGTCCAGTTCGGCAGTTCCTCCTCCCTCCGATTCCGCGAATGGACTGACCGCGCGCACCGCAACCTTTTCCTCGGGGAGCCAGGGCGTATCTACGCTGAAACAGCTGCCGCTTGGTTGGGTGTGCTGACTGTCTCTGGGCTCGTCATGTGGTGGCGAAAAGTCTATGACAAGAACAAGAAAAAGCGCGCCACGGGATCAGAATCCCACTCAACGTCGAAACTGTTAACCGGGCGCCCGAAGAGTATGCGTCGGCACGCGATCATCGGGACGTGGGCGTGCCTGGGGATGCTGTTCCTCACTGCCACCGGTTTGACCTGGTCAAAGTACGCGGGCGCTCAAATCGCAGACTGGCGAGTCCAGCTCAACTGGGCCAAGCCCACCCCCGACACCACCGTCTCGCAGAGCGTCGGTTCCCCCGATGCTTCCATGGCTCACAGCCACCACGGAGGACACGGCGATCACAGCGGCCACAGTGGCATGAGCTCTGACTCGCCCGCGCTGACACCCCACGATTCGGTTCTCGAAGCGCAAAACCACGTCGACACGGTCATGTCGTCAGCCAAACAAGCCGGGATTAAAGCCAGCTTTGAGGCGACGGCCCCTGCCGCGCCGGGTGAAGCCTGGACTGTCACTGACCTGCGAGTCCCGTGGTACTTCAGCCACGATTCCGTCTCTGTCGACGGGGAAACAGGGCAAGTTGTTGACACCGTGTGGTTTAAAGACTGGCCCTTCGCGGCGAAACTGGCCGAGTGGGGGATCCAACTCCACATGGGCATTCTCTTTGGCATCGTGAGCCAGGTCGCGCTGGGAGCCCTCGCCATCATGATCTGCATCATTGTCGTCCGCGGCTACATGATGTGGTGGCAGCGACGCCCGACGCGGAACCGGAACGGTTTCCGGTCGAACTTCGGACGGGCACCCCGCCGAGGTGCATGGAGGAGGTCCTCGATCATCGGGTTCGCGGTAGCGGCGATTCTGCTGATTGGATACGGCCTCTTAGCTCCGCTCTTTGCGATCAGTGCTCTCGCTTTCCTTGCCCTGGATATCGTGATCGGCTTCGTGATGCGGTGGAAAGGCCGACGCGATCACGACAGCTCGTCGAAAGATACCTCTTTCGCTGAGGCCAACGCCTAGGCTAACCTAAATTCATGGTTGAGAATCCTCGAGAGGTATCCAGTAGCTCCCCCGACGACCGCCACGGCGACGAATTGCCGCAGGAACAGCGGGAATCATCGGCTAACGCAGTTCAGCAGCACGCCTCACGAGAGGAGCGGTTCTCACACCATTATCCGTTACGACGGGCCCATCGCTCGTCATCGCGAGCTCCCCGAGCCAACGAGCGGCGGCTCTCGCGGCGTTCATTCCTCGTCGCCGGAATGGGAGCCGGCGTGGCCTTAGGGTTGGCGGCATGTTCAT
>NZ_JAUMTY010000082.1 GCF_030530965.1 Corynebacterium sp.
TGATTAGCGAGGCGGTGGACAAGGTCGGCGAGTGGCTCATTTCTCTTGCCGACGGCCACTCGGCCACAGCCGAATCCAGTGACGCCTGTGCGGACGCGCTGCAATCCGTGATGGAAGATACCGATTCGGCAATGGAGGACGTTGTCGATTTATTTACGACGGTGGTGGAGACGGGATTGCCCTTGATCCTGCCGTTGCCTCCGCCGGCGAAAAAGATCGCTATGCATGCGCTGACGCAGGTGGGGAACGCAGCGGGTTTGCTCCTTCTGAACCAGGTGAAGGCGCGTGATCGTGCGATCGGTGAAGCGTTGGGGACGCTATCGACGCATTGTTCGGAGCAGGTCAGCGTGTGTGGTGCATGCCCGGTCGAACCGCCGAAACCGCTGCAACACTGTGATGGCGTGACATCACGGGGTGGGGATGGTGTGCCGAGTGTTGTGCCGCGGAACGAATCGTCACCGATAGTGAGTGTTTGTCCTTCACCGTCGACGCCGGTCTCGCCAGGGACATCGAAGCCACCGTCCTCGTGTGAGCTGTCCACCGGGCAGAGGGAGGCCACGGACCAGTCCGCATCGTCGTGCCAGGCTCCGTCGTCGTCTCAGTGTTCGCCCTTGGCCCAGTCGGAGGCTGAGTCTGTGCAAAAGGTGACGCCGAAGCCGTCGGACGCGTCGTCGTCGGGACGAACATGTACGCAGATGGCCAGCGGTCTCACCATTGAAAGCACTCAAGGGGCGCCGGACTGGAATCAAAAAACACAGGAGAGCTCCGCCCTTTCGGGCGGGGAGTCTGGCTCAGTGCAAGGAACGAGAGGGCCTTCTTCTATCCGAATGGACGTCTCGGTGCAGCAGCCACTGGAGGCTCTCGCGGAGGAAGAAGCGCACGTAGGACGGCCAGAGGAACCGGCGCCGGGCATTACAGCAGACGACACAACATCACACTTAGGCATCACCGTAGAGAAAGCAGGGGCATGGTGAGTAATACCGAGAATTACCGTGCGGCGTATCAGGCCATCGTGGACGCCCATCGGGCAGAAATGGATAAAAACCTCGCGGAGTTTCACCGTCAATACGGTGAACGGGTGAAGAAACTCGAGGAAATCATTCAGCAGGCCCAGAAGGCGGAAGGGGCCAGCAGCACTATCAGCAAAGAAACGACGTTTGCGACCACGCGCAAAGGCCGTCATCAGGCTCCTGATGGCCACTCGACTTTCACGTTCGGGCGCGCGACGACCAACGGGGATAGTGCTGACAAATCCCGTGGCTCGCAGGCAACCAGTTCTCGCAGCTCACATACGCCACGAACACAAGGCACTTCTCGCGGTGGAGGCATTCGGGCAATACGTAGCTGACGCAACCCTCGGCCGACACTGCCCGTGGTTGGCGCTGTGCGTGACTGCCCCCCCGGCCGTCATCGCCCGCCCCCGCGCCTCAACTACAGCGCGTCGCGGAGGCGCTCCATCACATCAGCGTTCTCAGGGAGCTCATTCGCAATATCATCGCGATCCCAGAACTCAGTGCCCTTGAGGTCCTCATCAGACAAAACGCCGCTGTACTTCTTGTCGCCCTCCGCCGTCGCGCGGACAAAAGCGACAAGCAGTCCGCGAAGTGCGGCACGCTGCGAAAAGCCGGGCGACCCCAGCCCCAGCACCATATTCTTCACAACCTTTTCCGACATCACCGACTGCGACGCCTTATTCACGCGTCGGTAATAGGAATCGCCCTTCCACTTCGCAGCAATGCGGAGGGACTCGTCGCCAACAAGAACAGAATCCTGACCAGGGGCCAAAATGAGGCCGGGAACCTCAATATTGGAAGCAGCGTCCGACGCCCGCGGAGACGTACTGCGCGGGAAAACAGCAGCTACACCGGTCAACCCCTTCGGACCCGGGGTATCAGACGCGGTCACCGATCCGGACCCCACCGACACCGAACGCGCGGACACCTCGGAATCCGAGGACGACGAGGAACCCCACTCACCGGCAGCGGCAAGAACAGCGGCACTCGCGCCGAAACCATGCCCGGCCAGCACGAGTTTCTCCGGGTGAACGGTGATAGAACCCTGCCCCATCTGGACGCCCGAGATCACAGACATGCAGGTCATCAGGTCATTGGCGAAGGCGCCGGGGTTCGGTTTGAAACCAGTTTCGGAATCCGGCGCAGCCACGGCAATGCCCCAGCTCGCCAAATGACGAAGAGTGCCGTGATAAGCAGAAATATCGGTCATCCAGTCGTGACCGAAGACGACACCGGGGACGTTGTTCCCGTCGGCGGGGAGATAAACCTTGCCGGGAATCCCGACATAATCGAGGTCTCCCACTAAAACCCGGTGTGGGCCACGTTTATCAAGATGAGCTACGAGCGATGAAAGTTTGTCAGCCACAAGAAAACAGTAACCGACGGGCGGGGTAAACGTCGAGATGACACCACATATCGACCGGAATGGGGTGGATGAAGCAGCCCGTATCGACAAAAATTAGTATCATCGTGCCCATGTGTGGAATTGTCGGTTACGTTGGCCGTAAACAGGCCCTCAACATCGCCCTTGCGGCTCTTGAGCGGATGGAATACCGGGGGTATGACTCCGCGGGGATCGCCGTCCTCGACGGCCGGGGCACCATTAACATAGAGAAAAAAGCAGGAAAGCTGGATAACCTGCGCAACGCTATCGACCACATCGGTACGGATCACCTCACCGGCACCACAGGAATTGGGCACACCCGCTGGGCAACGCACGGCCGGCCCAACGATGTTAATGCTCACCCGCACCTGTCTTACGACGGCAAAGTCGCCATCGTCCACAACGGCATCATTGAAAACTTCGCCGCTCTTAGGGAAGAAGTTGAAAACACGGGCATTGAACTGAAGTCCGAAACCGACTCGGAAGTCGCAGCCCACCTGGTTGCTTTGGAATACAACCAAGGCCAGAACAAGGGGGATTTCGACGCCTCTGTCCTCGCAGTGTTGCGTCGGCTAGAAGGGGCTTTCAGCCTATTATTCACACACGCTGACTACCCGGATCGGATTATCGCTGCCCGACGGTCCTCGCCGTTGATTATTGGCATCGGCCAGGACGAGATGTTCTTGGGTTCCGACGTCGCCGCGTTCATTGAATACACGAACAAGGCGGTGGAGATCGGGCAGGACACTGCGGTGACCATCACGAAAGATGGCTACACCCTCACGGACTTCTACGGTAACCAGCAAGAAGGCAAGCCCTTCACCATTGACTGGGATCTGGCGGCTGCGGAAAAGGGCGGCTATGACTCCTTCATGGAGAAGGAGATTAATGAGCAGCCTTCCGCTATCCGCGACACCCTCGCGGGACACCTGCAGGATGGGCGGATTGTTCTCGACGAGCAGCGGTTGTCCGAGGATGAGCTCCGTGAAGTGCAGAAAGTGTTCGTCGTCGCCTGTGGGTCCGCGTACCACTCCGGGTTGCTGGCGAAATATGCCATTGAGCACTGGGTTCGCATCCCCGTTGAGATCGAGGTAGCCAGCGAGTTCCGTTACCGTGACCCCGTGCTCGACTCCCGGACGCTGGTGGTTGCGGTATCCCAGTCGGGTGAAACCGCGGACACCTTAGAGGCCGTCCGTCACGCGAAGATGCAGAATGCGCGCGTGCTGGCTGTGTGTAACACGAACGGTGCTCAGATCCCGCGCGAAGCCGACGCTGTGCTGTACACCCACGCCGGACCCGAGATCGGTGTGGCGTCGACAAAGGCCTTCTTGGCGCAGATCGCGGCGAACTACATTGTGGGCTTGGCCCTGGCGCAGGCGCGCGGCACGAAATACCCCGACGAAGTCACCGCCATCTACCAGGAACTCGAACAGATCCCGGAGAAAATCCAGCAGGTCCTGGACCAGGAGGAACACATCACGAACATCGCCCGAGAGATGGGCGCGATTCGGACGATGCTGTTCCTCGGCCGGCACGTGGGCTTCCCCGTGTCCCTGGAGGGGGCCTTGAAGCTCAAGGAGCTGGCATATATTCATGCCGAAGGTTTCCCCGCTGGTGAGTTGAAGCACGGGCCGATTGCGCTGATCGAAGACGATCTCCCGGTGACGGTGGTGGTGCCGAGCCCGCGTGGTAGGGCCGTGCTGCACTCGAAGATTGTGTCGAACATTCAGGAGATCCGCGCGCGAGGTGCAAAAACCATCGTTATTGCCGAGGAAGGCGATGACGCCGTCAAGCCTTTCGCGAATTACCTGATCGAGATCCCGCAGACATCAACACTCCTGCAGCCCCTATTGTCGACGGTTCCTCTGCAGTTCTTGGCGGCCCAGATTGCCCGCGAGTGCGGCAACGAGGACATCGACAAGCCACGCAACTTGGCGAAATCGGTGACCGTCGAATAAGCACGTGAGCACGGTATTCGGAGTACGGTGGACGACGTTGACGATTGATTGATTCGCCATTGGTCCACCGGCTGTGTGAGCCGTATGAAGGCTGCGCAAGCCGTCTAAGGAGTGCATCGTGTTCCACCCCCTTCCCCCCGTCGAAGCAATTCGAGCTGCGGAGGAGGGGGTGATTGCGTCCGATTCGTTCCCCGACGAAACGATGCAGAAAGCGGCCACGGCAGT
>NZ_JAUMTY010000083.1 GCF_030530965.1 Corynebacterium sp.
TCACAATCGGATCCAACTCCGCCTGTGCAGACCACGAATGGAAAACGTGGGCTCGGTCGTCGTTGTAGGCGCGTCGACCAACGTCGGACTGGGGTACTGGCACCGTAAACCTCCATGGTGTCGGGTCAAAAAAGATGTGCCGTGTCGTCGCTGGGTAGGGCCCAGGTCGGGCCCAGGTTGGACTCCGCAACGCACCGGCTCCGCTGAGTCTAACGGAAAAAGTGGCTTTTAAACCCTTGCGTTAACAAATGTTTACAATTGGGCGGCTGTCGCGCGGGTAGTCATCGCGCCGGGACACGTGGTCCCCGCGCCGGGACATACACCCTCACGCCCAGCCGAGTTCATGCAGACGGTCGTCGTCGATACCGAAATGATGCCCAATCTCATGGACGACGGTGACAGCAACTTGGCGGACCAATTCCTCTTCCGAATTGCAGTACGCGCAGATTGCTTCCTTGTAAATCGTGATTTTGTCGGGGAGCGCAAAGCTATACGACGACGTCCGCCTGGTGAGAGCGACCCCCTCATACAGCCCCAAGGTGTTGGGATTATCGCGGTTCCACGGTTCGACAACCAACGCAACATTATTCATATTGCGCAGGAGTGATTCGGGAATGAGGTCAATGCCCTTGTCGATGAGTTCGTCGAACCGTTCATCAGATACGGAGATCATGACGGAACCTAATTTCCTCGTTTGGGCGCACGGCTCGGCTGCGGCGGGGGCGGATTGCCATTAATGGTGAATTCACCCTTTGCAGAGCCCTTCAAAGTGGATAACGAGTTATTGTCTCCCGTTTTAATCAGAGAGCAATTGACGTTCCGGGAGCCACCCTTCCAGGAATCCTCCGTGAGCGTTGTCCAGAACGGTTCAAGCGTGGAGTTGTAGAGCTTGTCATCGCCCCCGATGAATGCTGTGACCGAATCAGTACACCGCTTATTGAGATACTCATTTTGATCTTCAGTGGATGGGTATTCTTTGAATTTTTCACCTAGATCGACGATATCCGTGACCTCATATTGGTGATCAGCATTACAATCCACAACCTGAGCGGTTGCATCCACGGATGTATCACCGTCAGTTTGTTTGTTCTGGTTATCGTCCTTCTTTTCCGTAACAGCGACGCACTCGCCGGGCTTAAACACAGGAGACTGGTCCTGATCAGCGGCTTTGCCCGTAATCGCACTGGCGTGGCCATCATTCCCCGTCACCTGGAGGCCGCACAATAGCGTCCGATCACCATCTGCCCACGACTTCTGCGGCGGCAAAATGGGAGCAATCGTAAACCGCCCCGTAGGATCAAACTTCCCACCCAGGTAACTGAGCGTGGGCTGTTTACACAGTTCGTCGCTCAACTCCGCTTGGCGCTTCCGGCTGGGCATACCGGCGTTCGAACCGAATTCACTAGCCGGGTAGGCCGCCAAATTCTCCCGGTGGGATACCTCGAAGCGGTGAGACTTGGCGCAGTCGACAGTTTGGAAATCGGACACAGTGCCGTCGGATGAAGTCTTCCAATCCAAGCATTGCCCAGCGTCAGCATTGGTAAAGGACTTTTGTTTCGATTCCTTATCTTCCCCCGGTGCCGTTTGGGGGGTGTTCGACGCGGAATCGGAATGCTTTTCCTGGGCGTAGGTAAAAGTGCCCGCGGCTGATCCGCCACAGAGGAGTGCGACGAGGCCGACAATGACTGAGGAACGTCGGACTGTCGGTTTCATGCGTCACCTTCGTTTCCGGGGTCGTTGACTAATAGCGATCGACGTATATTCGCGGCATGTGCTGCCACATGAGGCCCACTACTTATTATTATTCCAGTACTATTCCTGTACCTTACTTGTTTGCTTTTTGACCGGTTGAAGCTGGACAGCCCTAAAACCATTAAGCTAATGCTGTGATTGATCTGAAACAGCTTCGTGATGACCCCGACCGTGTCCGTGAATCCCAGCGCACCCGTGGCGAAGACCCGGGCCTCGTCGACCAACTCCTCCAGGCTGACCAGGCCCGACGTGAGGCTATTTCTGCTGCCGACGCCGCACGCGCAGAACACAAGGCCTATACAAAATCCATGGGCAAGAAGATGCGCGATGCATCCCCCGAGGAAAAGGAGAGCCTGCGCGCCCGGGGAACGGAACTGTCCAACGTCGTGAAGGAAAAAGAAGAAGCTCAGCGCGTTGCTGAAGCTTCGGTTCACGACCTACAGATGCAGATCTCCAATATCGTGGAAGGCGCACCCGCCGGCGGGGAAGAAGACTTCGTCGTTCTCGAGAAAGTGGGGACCCCGCCGCAATTCGACTTCGAGCCGAAGGACCACCTCGAGCTCGGGGAATCCCTGGGGATTATCGATATGGAGCGCGGTGCGAAGGTATCGGGCTCGCGCTTTTACTTCCTCAAGGGCGCGGGTGCTTTGTTGCAGCTCGGGATGCTGCAGCTCGCGGCACAGAAGGCCGTGCAGCACGGGTTTGAACTGATGATTACCCCGGTCATTGTTAATCCGGAGTCGATGTCGGGTACCGGTTTCCTGGGGCAGCACGCCGACGAGATTTACTACTTGCAGGAGGACAACCAGTACTTGGTGGGCACCTCCGAGGTTGCGTTAGCGGGCTACCACAGCAAGGAGATTATCGATCTTTCCGCTGGTCCGAAGCGTTACGCGGGCTGGTCCTCGTGCTTCCGGCGTGAGGCTGGATCGTACGGCAAGGACACGCGGGGAATTCTGCGCGTGCACCAGTTCGATAAGGTCGAAATGTTCAGCTACTGCAAGCCGGAGGATGCGGCCGCCGAGCACCAGAAGCTCTTGAGCATGGAGCGAGAGATGCTCGCCGCCGTCGAGGTTCCCTACCGCATTATCGACGTTGCCGGTGGCGATTTGGGCTCCTCGGCAGCGCGAAAGTTTGATACCGAGGCATGGGTGCCGACGCAGAACACGTACCGCGAATTAACGTCGACCAGTAACTGTACGACGTTCCAGGCCCGTCGGCTGGGGATCCGCTACCGCGATGAGAACAATAAGACGCAGATCGCGGCGACGCTGAATGGCACCTTAGCGACGACGCGCTGGTTGGTCGCCATTTTGGAGAACAACCAGCAGGCGGACGGGTCGGTGAAGGTCCCGGAGGCGTTGCAGCCGTATGTGGGCCAAGACGTACTGAAGCCGGTGAAGTAACGCGGGATTAGCGCTCTTCACCGGCTGTCAGGGGGGGCTATCAGGGGGTTATCCAGAACGTAGCCGGCCACGAGAATGGGCCGGCTATCACAACGACCTCTTACAGGTGGTTGTCCAAGAACTCGACTGCGCGGTCGATGACTTCGTCACGCGAGGGCTCGTTCATCGTTTCGTGCATGGAGTCTTTCCACAGAACCATGTGCTTGTCGGTGGAACCAACTGCGTTGTACCAGTTGATGTCCATCGGGTAGGGGACCAGGCCGTCGGTGTCACCGTGCATGATGAGCGTCGGCTTGGTGTAGTTCTTCGCGTGAGCACCGCAGTACAGGAATGCAGCAGCACCCTGGTAGAGGGTCGATGCATTAGCAATCTGGCTGTTCAGCGGGTCATAGGAGAGCTGATCGCGAGCATCCGGATCAGAGACAACACCCAGCTTGAATGGGTTGCCGACGCCTGCTTTCGCCAGGAACTCCGGCGGAAGTTCAGTCTTCTGCAGGATTTCTGGAGACTCGACGGGCTTTCCAGCGTCGGCAGGTAGTTTGACGCCGAAGTGGTCGAGGACGCCTTGGACGTCGTAGCCCAGAGCTGCGTCGAGTGGCTCGAACGGCCGCTTGCCGTCGTTAGGCAGGTATGGCCCGATGAAGAACGGGTAGGACTGGCCGTCGGCGTGCTTGTACTCCGGCATCAGCGTGTTCTGCCCGTAGTTGTTGACCGGGACGCCACCGCCGTTGGTGATGGTCGCGTCGATGGTCTCCGGGTAGGTGATGGAGTACATCTGGGTCGCGAGAGCACCCATGGAGTGGCCCATCATGAACACTTTGCCCTGCTGCTCGTTGTGGATCATGT
>NZ_JAUMTY010000006.1:0-20104 GCF_030530965.1 Corynebacterium sp.
ACCGACCAGAATGGAACTCACAAATCACCAGGTCAGAGCGCGTGGCAGATCGAAAACGAAGTGCCCGCTAGAGAAAACTCTCGCAAGACGAGCCCGGGCAGAGATCTCACCGGCAACGACAAAACCCGCCGGGGCTGCAAAACTATGCAACCCTGGCGGGATCATGAGTGCCAGATGATGGATTCGAACCAACGTAGGCAAAGCCGACGGATTTACAATCCGCTCCCTTTGGCCGCTCGGGCAATCTGGCGTGCGCTCAGTTGAACGCGCTGCATACTCTACTACGAATACAGGCCTAGACAGCAAATCACCCCTTCACGCAGGGATTTTGCGGAGGCTAACGACGCGGCTCGCGGGGATTCATACTCCGCGCGCCATCCGGCATCAGCACACACCGTCGTCGCTACCCGACACGCGCCATCGTGAAGCCCAGCAATGCGCGCAAAGCATTCGTCGTCGAGTTATCCGGCAGCGCCTCAAGCGCCTTCAAGGCAGCGTCGGCGTGCTCCTCCACCTTCGCCACCGTCCGCGCCCGCGCATCCGTCGCAGCGATCAAAGCGAGCGCTTCTTCAACGTCGGCATCCGTCGACAAGGGGGAACGAAGCATCTCACGGAGCCGCTGATTCTCTTTCCTGTCGCCCTCCATCGCGTAGAGCATCGGCAAGGTGTGCACGCCCTCGCGCAAGTCCGTGCCCGGCGTCTTCCCCGATTCGCTCGTGTCGGAAAAGATGTCGATCATGTCGTCGACAATTTGGAACACCATGCCCAGGTGCTCCCCGAATGTGGCCAGCGCCTGCTGGATCGGGGCCGGGGTTCCGGCGTGCATCGCCCCAAGAAAGCCCGCGGAACGGATAAGGACCGCGGTTTTCTCGTGGATGACGTTTAGGTAGTGTTCAATCTCATCGCCCGAGGTCGCGCCGATGGTTTCGCGCATTTGGCCCGTGACTAAGTCCCCGAAGGCTTCCGAGAAGTGCTTGACCGTCTTCACACCCAGCGACGCCATCAACCGCGATGCGGCCGACAGAATGAAGTCCCCTGCCAAGATGGCGACCGAGTTATTCCACCGAAAGTTCGCGCTATCGGCGCCGCGACGTTTCTCAGCCTCGTCCATCACATCGTCGTGGTAGAGCGTCGCCAGGTGGGTCATTTCGACGACGATGGCGGCCTTGATGACGTCGTCGCACCCCGGCCTCTCGCCGTAACGGGACGCGAGCAGGGCAAACATGGGACGGACGCGCTTCCCCCCGGCCAGCGCCAAGTGCTTGACCTTGTCGGTCACGAACGATGCGCCCTGATCCAACTCACGGATAAGCAGTTTCTCGCATTTTTCCATCCCGTCGGCCACAAAGGAATTCAATTCGTCGTCGCCGAGGTCAATACTGGACTCCACACTACGGGAATCCAGGCCGGTAACCTCGCCTCTCACGGCGTCGACACTGGATTCCACAGCACTGCTCTGTCCGCTGGTCATCGCACGATCCTCGTTCGTTGGGCATGGGTAGATGGTCACGAGCACGCGCTGCGTGTAGGGCCCGGCAATCGGGTACGACGCAGCACGCACGAGCACGATGGTGGCTCGCAGCCGTCTAAAACAACGTGCCTAGCCTATCGCACAAAAACAAACCCACAGATATGGGCCGTCGGCACCTTGGGGTTTCGTCGGGGTTTTATCGCGGTTTTGTCGCGCTGTGGAGGGCCACGATGCCGCCGGTCAAGTTCCTCCAGCCGACCTCTTTCCAGCCCGCAGACTGGATGATCCGCGCTAAAGTCTCCTGGTCAGGCCACGCGCGAATGGACTCCGCCAGGTACACGTACGACTCCGGATCCGATGACACAATTTTCGCCACCGCCGGCAGCGCCCGCATCAAGTACTCCGTGTAGATCGTCGAGAACACGGGGATCACCGGCGTTGAAAACTCGCACACCGTTAAGCGCCCACCTGGCTTGACGACGCGGGCCATCTCGCGGAGCCCAGCGGCCGTATCCCCGAAATTCCTGAGGCCGAAGGAAATGGTGGCAGCGTCGAAAGTGTTATCGGCGAAGGGCAGGTTAAGGCCGTCACCTGCGACTAAAGGCACGTTCCGATGGCGCCCGGCCTTCAACATACCCAGGGAAAAGTCGCACCCCACCACGAGCGCGCCGGACTTGGATAGTTCCGCTGTGGATACACCGGTCCCGGCGGCGAGGTCCACGACTTTCTCACCGGGCTTCGGATCGAGCCGCTTGCGCGTTGCTTTTCGCCACAGCGTGTCGATCCCGCCGGTCAGCACGGTGTTAGTTAGGTCATATTTCTTGCCGACGGCATCGAACATGCGCGCCACTTCACGGGGTTTCTTTTCCAACGTCGCTCTAGCCACGAGGCCCCAGAGTACCCGGTGAGCCCGCTGCGACGGGAGCTGCACTCCCCAACCTTGTGGCTACGCGTACCGGTGCTCGCGCTCCGCGCGCCACCTCTCCAGCAGCGTCGGCCGGATTTCTTGCCCCATCGGGGACTCAATCGCCGCCTCATAGTGCCCCATGAGCTCGTCACCAAGGCACTCCCACGTGCGCTTTTTCACGGAGTTTCGGGCAGCGACACATCGATCGTGATAGCCATCCGGTTCGAGCAGGCGATCAACCGCCGCAGGGAGGTCCTGCTCGAAGGACTCCACGGGCAATAATTCACCATCGACGCCGTCGTCAATGAGGTCAATGGGCCCACCGGCTCTCGGCCCAATGGTGGGCACCCCGGACGCCAGCGACTCTTGAACAGCCTGGCAGAACGTCTCGTATTCACCTGGGTGGACGAAGAGGTCCAAGGAGGCATACACCTCCGCCAGGTCCTCCCCGTATTTCGCGCCGGTGAAGATCGCGCGTGGCAGCAACTCACGCAATTCTTGGCTGTCCGGCCCGTCGCCGGTGATCACGAGCTGGATATCGTCGCGGTCCTGCAGAGCAGCCAATCGGTACACGGATTTTTCCGCCGCCAAGCGCCCGACGTAGCCGACGATTTTCTGCCCATTTGGGGCCCATTGCCGACGCAGCGCGTCCGACCTCTTCGTCGGAGAGAAAAGCTCAATATCGACGCCGCGCGCCCAGTGGTACACGTCTCTAATCTTGTGGTGGCGGAGTTCCTGAATGGTTACCGACGACGGAGCGAGCGTCCGTGAGCAGGCGTTATGCACTGTCCGTGTCCACTGCCACGCGGCCGAGGCCAGCGGTTTCATGTGGTAATTATTCGCAAACCCGGCCACATCCGTTTGGTAGATGGCAACCGTCGGAATCCCCAGTTGAGCTGCACCGAACGCACCCGCGGCACCCAACACGAACGGACTCGCCGCGTGAACCACGTCGGGCTTGTACTTGCGTAGAGCCCGCTTGACAGTCGGCGTCGGCACCCCAATGGGGAGTGAGTCGATCAGCGGAACCTGAACGGTGGGAACGCGGGCAATGGGGAAACCCGCGTAGTCCGGGCATTCATCTTGAACCTCGCGAGCGCCCGGCGCGATGACTAGTGCGTCGTGGCCGTGGCGGTCGCAGTATTCCAAGACCCGGAGAATTGAGTTAGTGACACCGTTGATGTTTGGAAGAAATGATTCTGCAACAATTGCAATGCGCATACGACTTCTTCTCTTCCTCAATTCCCCGCGATAATGCGGTTATTTTTGCCGATAAGAAATGCTGTTTTATGCTGCCGGTCATCTATCTCGGTGGCCATTGTATAAATTTTTCTTCCGTTCGGCGCGTCGGTTAATCAACGCTATTGCTCCCATCGACAGCGCGACCGTCACGATAAATGTCGAAACCGCTGGTAGAAGGGATAATGTCCAGGTTCTTCCTTGAACTCGAACAATGTCGGGGTGGCTGTGGGAATACTCCACCCACACTTTCTGGCCATCGTGCAATCCGCCGGGATATAAAACTCCCGTGTTGGGGGAATGGAATTCTCCGGAGCTATCCCGAAATGAAATTGCTGTGCGCAACAGACCGACGTGGTTCACCGTGGCGATGGCGGTTTCTTTATCTTTGTGCAGCTTAATGTCGTTATAGACTGGCCCGGCGACGAGCGTGGCGCAGACCAGAGTCATCAGTAACGCGATTAATGCGACGACCTGGCGGCATCGGCGGGCCACAGTATCGATCCTTGCTTCAGCATCACCGCGAGACAATGTCCGACGGGGACTCCGCGGCTTGTCGCCGTGAGGTTTCTGATCCCCGTGAGGTGTGGGTTCGTTACCCGCGTTCATGTTGTGGGTTGTCGTCGCGTTCACTCCGATACTCACCTCCCGGCCGTCGTGCCCTGGTCATTATCTGTTTTCATATGCTTATCGTTGTGCTGTTCTGCTGCCGTGCTTGGCATCGCTGCTGCGTTTGGCGTTACTGCGCTTGACTCCTGTGCAGAACAGCAACGCGTCCTTCCAGGGATTCTACGGTCTGACGCCGATGTGCACGGTCGCATACAGCTTCAATCACCGTAATCCCTTCGTACGGTTCATATTGATCGCGTACTTGATCGCGTTGATCGCCACTCCCCGAACGAGTGGCCCCAGCATCATTAAGCGGCATCCCCTCGGCATGGCTTTCCAGCAGGGTGACCAGCTCTTCCGCAGTGTCAGCCCTCCGGTACGCCATGCCGAAAGCGTCGCATATCGACTTAATATCCGCCTCGTGGTGAGTCGCCATGACGCGCTCGAAATGGCTGCGGAGCTCCGGCTTCCCAGGCTCCAGGGCCTCGAAAATGCCTCCACCCTGGTCATTCGCCACAACGATCAGCAGGTTCGACGGCCGCGGTTCCGACGCCGCCACGTTCAGGCCGGTCGCGTCGTGAAGGAAAGTCAGGTCCCCGGCCAGCGCCACGGTTCGCGGTGCACTCACACTGTCGGGCTGGGCGGCTTGCCGTGAGAGCGCGACGCCGATAGCCGTCGATAAGAAACCATCAATTCCCGACGCCCCACGGTTGGAGTACATCTCGACCCCATCAAACGGAGCGCCGACGAGCGACAGGTCGCGCACCGGATTCGATGCCCCCACTACGAGCGCATCGCCGACGTGAACAGAATCTGCGACGGCGGCGGCGACCGTCAACCCGGTCATCCGATGGAGGGCGGAGGACTCCGAGGGTGCGGAAGACTGCGCATCGGCGGGCGACGTGGACGGCTCCGTGGCGGAGTCCTCCACGGGTTCGGCAACCTCAGAAGGCACAGCGAGGTCGTCCAGGAGGATCACCTCGCGCACGGCGTCGGCAGCGGCCTGATCCACCGACCGGCAGTGATCCACCCATTGCCGGCTTTGTGGCGCAAGGTCGATCGTCGTCGCGACTTCCCCGGCCATGTGCGCGACATCCGGGTAATCGCCGGGGTTATCCGCGATAACCGTGATCGGAATATCCGGCCTGGCCAGGAGTTTTGAGACATCCCGGTGCAGGGTCGGCCGGCCCGTCACCACCACGTGGTCGGGCGACAACAGCGACAACGCCAGAGGATGGATAGGCACATCGGGCACTGCGGCGGTGGGCTCGGCGATCGTCGGTACCCCGCGGAGCGCGTCAACATGCGGCGCATTATGCCCAGCAATGTGAAGAACTCGCGGCGAGGTCACCGTCGCGCGCCCGATGAAACGCGTCCAACTTCCTCCATCCGGTCGGCCCAACCGGTGCGCAGACTGGGCAGCCTCACGGAGCTGGTCGTCGTCCGTCGGCACTAATGGGTTATCGAAGGGCACATCAATGTGCACCGGGCCGCGGAAGGGCAGCTCTACAGCATTGGCGGGGTGAGCGTCCTCGGGGGTCGCAGCCTGCACCTGCATACGCACGCCCGCGGCCGTCGCCGCAACCACCGCCCTATCAACGGCAGCGCGGACCTCCCGATGCATCACATGCCAGGCATCGCTGCGTCGAGTAGCAGTGTCAATCCCCTCCGTCCGCACGGCGGTATCCCGGAAAGCTGACCGCTGATCTACCGTCTGGTTCGCCCCCGTCCCCCACAATGACCAGGGGCGATTCGCCGACAACACCATGAGCGGAAGGTGCGACATCTGCGCTTCCACCATCGCGGGTGCACAATGCGCCACCGCACTTCCCGACGTCATCACCACCGGCACAACGTGGTGGCCACCGGGAATACCTGGGCGATTCCGACGCGGACCGCCCTCGGTCTGCGCCAAGCCCAACGCCAAGAACGCCGCGGTTCGCTCGTCGGTACGCATGTGAAGAGTGATCTCGCCACGTGCCGCGGCTTCGGAGAAGGCCAGCGCCAACGGTGCCGAACGGGAACCCGGGCACACGACCACGTCCTGCACGCCGCAACGGATCAGCTCGTCGACAATAATCGCTGCTGTCATGATGGAGGCAGGAGCACCACCGGAACTACTCATGGAGAACGATCTTTCCACCTTGTTACTCAGCCTTAACCATCAGCCTTAATCGGCCACATTTCCCGGCATGTTTGACGCACCCGACGCACCCGGCACGTGTTTCCACGCCGACGCCAGGCGCTCTTTCCACCACTGCACCCTATCCTCCGGGGCGCGATACTTCGCCAGCGCATCCGGATCGGGAATCCGCGGCTCCACAGCCATCATTCCGTCGACAATGGGTCGTGAATCACCGACATCACCGGCCATCAGAGCACCCGTTGCCAGACCAGCGGGCTGACTATCGACCGCCGACGCCGCGCACAGGCCCGCATACATGCCGACAACCGAATCAATTGCCGACGACACCGTCACGGCCACACCATGCTTGCGCGCTTCCTCCGCCACCGCGATCACGTTGCGCGGACCGCCGAGCGGCGCGGCCTTCACCACGGCAACGTCGATGGCCCCCATGCGTATCGCGCGGTACGGATCCGACGCTTTACGTATGGACTCGTCGGCGGCGATGCGGGCGCTCAGCCCCTCGTCGGCAAGCATGTTCCGCAGGTCAGCGAGATCTTCGAGCCGAGGGCACGGCTGCTCCACGTAGTCCAAGGGCCCGTCACGGAGGAATCGACGAACGGCCTCATGGGCCTCCGCCACGGTCCACCCACCATTGGCGTCGACGCGGATATTGATGTCGGGCCGGGCCTCGCGGACAGCACGAACCCGGGCGCAATCGTCGTCGAGAGTCTGCCCCTTTTCCGCTACCTTCACTTTGACCGTCGAAATGCCCGAGTATCGATCAAGGAGTTCGGGCACGCGGGCGGGGTCGCACGCGGGGATCGTCCCGTTGACCGGCACCCATTCGCGCGACAATGCAGGTGGTCCCACCCAACCCATCTCGAGGGCCGACGCCAACCACATCGCGGACTCGGCCGGACCGTATTCCAGGAAAGCGCCCCACTCGGACCAGCCTTGGGGGCCGTCGATAAGCATGACCTCGCGCTGCATGATTCCGCGGAACCGAATATTCATCGGCAACTGGACAACATGGGCGCGCTCCCAAACCTCATCGAGCGACGGGAGCGATACACCATCCGGCCAGGTCGCGGGCCCAAATGCGGGTCCATTCGCGGCCCCTGACACAGATCCACGCTGGCGGGGGACTTCATGCGACGATGCAGGCCGGGAATCACTATTGGGCAGGTCCATGCGAGACATGACTTCTACCCTAACGGCCGGCCAGACATAACCGTGCGCTGATTGTCAGTATCCTCATCGGTATGTCAGACGAACACTCCGCCACCCATTCCGACACTGACCAGCCCTTCAACCCCGAGCTGTGGAAACCGGTTCCCGGGTTCGAGGACCTCACAGACATTACGTATCACCGCCACATCGGGACCGAGCGCGCCGACGGCATCGTCCGCATCGCGTTCGACCGGCCGGAAGTGCGCAATGCCTTCCGCCCTCACACCGTCGATGAGCTGTACCGAGCGCTGGATCATGCTCGCCGCAGTCCCGACGTCGGCACTGTTTTGTTAACGGGCAATGGTCCGTCGCCGAAGGACGGCGGGTGGGCTTTCTGCTCGGGCGGGGATCAGCGGATTCGCGGCCGTTCCGGGTACCAATACGCCACCGAGCACAATTCCGATGTCGAGCACGCCGACGCGTCGGGCGTCGATACTGCTCGTGCCAAAGCAGAGGGCGGACGGCTCCACATTCTTGAGGTTCAACGGCTGATCCGCACGATGCCGAAGGTGGTGATCGCGCTGGTCAATGGTTGGGCGGCCGGCGGCGGGCATTCCCTGCACGTGGTGTGCGACCTCACGTTGGCCTCGCGCGAGCACGGGTTGTTCAAGCAGACCGACGCCGACGTGGGGTCGTTTGATGCTGGATACGGCTCTGCGTACCTTGCCCAGCAGGTCGGGCAAAAGTTTGCGCGCGAGATCTTCTTCCTCGGACGGACCTACGATGCCGAGACCATGCACCGGATGGGCGCCGTCAATGAAGTCGTCGACCACGCTGAGCTGGAGGATGTTGCCATCGAGTGGGCGCGCGCGATCAATTCCAAGTCCCCGACCGCACAGCGGATGCTGAAGTTTGCGTTCAATCTTGCCGACGATGGCCTTATGGGGCAGCAAGTGTTTGCCGGAGAGGCCACGCGCTTGGCGTACATGACCGACGAAGCGCTGGAGGGCAGGAATTCCTTTCTGGAGAAGCGGCCGCCGCACTGGGACGAGTTCCCTTACTATTACTAACCAAACCTCCCCCATTTGCCACCCCCGGAAAGTTAACGGAATCTTAACGGCGCCGCCACAGTTTGGCTGCTACATAGTCCGGGGAGGATACTTTCGCTGTGACCGAACTGATCATCCTCGTCATAGTGATCGCTACCGCGCTCGCGTTCGACTTCACAAATGGTTTTCACGACACCGCAAACGCAATGGCGACGTCCATTGCCACCGGCGCTCTCACACCAAAAGTCGCAGTCACATTGTCGGCGATCCTCAACCTCATCGGCGCATTCCTCTCCGTCGAGGTGGCAAAAACCGTCGGTAAAGGGATCGTTAATCTCGATCAGTTCAATCTGAGTAGCGAAAGCGACGCGCACAAACTCCTTCTTGTCGTCTTCGCAGGGCTTATAGGCGGCATCGTCTGGAACCTGCTGACCTGGCTGCTCGGAATCCCCTCTAGTTCCTCTCACGCCCTCTTCGGCGGGTTGATCGGCGCCGCGTTCGTATCCCTGGGAATTGGTGGCGTGGCCTGGGCAAACATCCTCGGCAAGATCATCATCCCCGCCTTGGCCGCGCCCTTCGTCGCCGGCGTGGTGTCCGCGTGCGGCACCTGGTTGATCTACCGCATCACCGATAGCGTCGAGGAACACAACAAGAACGACCACTTCCGCATCGGGCAGATCGCCACGGCCTCGCTGGTCTCGCTTGCCCACGGCACCGGTGATGCCCAGAAGACGATGGGCGTCATCTTCCTGGCCCTCGCCGCATACGGCGAAATCGACGCCGACACCCACATGCCTCTGTGGATCATCGCGGCATGTGCCTCCGCCATCGCTTTGGGTACTTACACCGGTGGGTGGCGCGTGATCCGCACCCTGGGCAAAGGGCTCGTCGAAATCGACTCCCCTCAGGGCATGGCAGCAGAAGCCTCCTCAGCTGCAATTATTCTTACTTCTTCGCACGCCGGAATGGCCTTGTCGACGACGCACGTCGCGACCGGATCGATCCTGGGCACCGGCCTGGGGCGTCGAGGCGCGGAGGTCCGCTGGGGAGTTGCCGGCCGCATGGCGACCGCCTGGGTGATCACGCTCCCCTGCGCGGCCATCGTCGGCGCCCTGACCTGGTTGGTTGCCCACCTTGTCGGGCTGGCCACCACCGACTTCATCGGCGTTGTGGCGGCCTTCGCCATCCTGGTGACCTTGGCTGGCTACATCTACCACCAGTCCCGCAAGAACAAAGTGTCCTCCCACAACGTCAACGCAGAGTGGGACGAGCACTCCAACTCCGTTATTCCCGCTGAAGAGCGAAAGGTCGCCCGGTAATGTCTACCCTCCATTCACTCCTCACTGTCCTCGTCGTCGCGCTGGTTTTAGGGGCTGGGCTTCCCACCCTGTTCTCCCTCGGTGTTCGCCTTGATGCTGCCGGCTCCGCGGAAGGGCAGCACACCAAGGGAATAAGCCACATTTTGGCGTGGGTGATCTACGCGCTCTGCCTGGCAGTCATCATCGCCGGGGTGCTGTGGATTACCAACGCAACAATCGCTCACTACACAGGTATCAACATTTACGGCACGTCCGGCGGACACTAAAGGACCCTAGAGATGAGCACTGGTTCACACCCCACCTCAGAATCCACCCCGAACCGAAGATCCACCACCAACCCCGACGCCACTGAGAAAGACCACGCCCCAACTGGGACTTTTTCAGCGGCAACCCAACGAGCCATCGACGAACAACGAGAGCTGGAACATAAACACTGGCTGCTCCGTTTCATTGAGTGGTTACGCGTTGGATATCCAGCAGCTGTTCCCGACGGTGACGCCGGTGCGATCATGTACGTCCTCAAGCAAGATCTACGCGAAGAGGATATTGACCGCATAGCTGCGACCATCGTCGCTAAGCAGGATGCCCACCGTGACCAGGGAAAACCTATTACCGAGCAGGAAATTCACCGCTACATTGAGACGACAATGTCTCAAACGCCGACGGAGGACGATCTTGCCCGCGTGAGGGCAAAACTCCATGATGGCGGTTTCGACGTCGCTGGTGCCTAAGGCGCGAATCCAGGGACGCATGTGACTGAAGTCCATTTTTGTCTATCACAGTGACAGGATTTCCTACGAAATTTGAGGGTGTAGTCAATGCTTGACTACCCCAACAATTTCATCTAGAGTGCTTTTTATCTAATTTCACACGTAGGGCACCTTCACCCGACGGTTCCAACCGGAAGTCTTAGCTGACGGCTTCACTTGATACCTTCAAGCGACGTTTTCGGCAGACGCACCAAGCAGCGTTTGGGCCGGTAACGCCGGATAAAGAGGCTCGCGTACCACGCTTTTGGGAACCCGCATACGACCTCATAAAGGAGGGGAAGAAAATGGCAAGCAGCATCATGCGTTTCATCAACTGGCTTCGCATCAGCGACCAACAATTCACCCCTGTGGACGTCGTTGGCCGTGTACATTCGGAGCATGACGGCCGTTCAGCGGTTGCACTTGCTGAGCCCGTTACCAAGACGAAGACTGCCGACGTGGTTAATCTCCTCGTCACCGAAGGGCACATTCCATCAACGGCTGCAGACGCGGCACAAGCTTTCTACGCTGTTCACCAGCGTAAAGCCACCCGCGAAGAGATTCACACCATCTTCGTCACGCTTGATAGCCTCGGCTTCATCGCCGACTAACACTTCACCCAGCCACTGGTTCACCCCGGTGGCTGGGTTTTCTCTTGCCCCTCACTACACTGCCTCACCGTGAATACTCGGCCACTGGTACCACTGCCCATCCCAGCAAACGCCACAGTTGCCGACCTATATCCCCAGCTAGAACAAGCTTTAAACGGTGAGGCCTCGCTGCTGCCTCTCCCTGCTAAGGACCCTGACCGGGCGACGCTCCTGCGCGACGTCATGCGGGCCGGCGAACCCATCGACGCCTCCATCGCATTCATTCTGTCCACGTCAGGATCCACCGGTGTTCCCAAAGGCGCCCAACTCAGCACGGCCGCGCTTGCCGCATCGGCGTCGGCAACCGAACAAGTCCTCAGCGGACCCGGACAATGGCTACTCGCCCTACCCCCCGACCACGTCGCCGGACTACAAGTCCTCCTACGGTCCCTAGCAGCGGGCTACGAACCAGTGCTCATGGACATCACCCAACCGTTTACGCCGGGTGCTTTTATCGACGCGATCCACCGAATGACCGGGCCACGACGATACTGTTCTCTGGTTCCGACGCAGGTCAGACGGTTAATTCAGGCGCTCGGAACTGGAAACGCGGGCGGAACGGGCAGCGCTAGTGGCAAGGGTGGCTACTCCCCCGTGACGATTATTGAAGCGGTCGGGAGTTTGGACGGCATCCTCGTCGGCGGAGCACCGCTGAGTCCTTCGCTGCGGAAAAAGTGCACGGATGTGGGGTGGACGATAATTACCACCTACGGATCCTCGGAAACCGCTGGTGGAATGGTGTACGACGGGACGCCGCTCCCTGGTACGTCGGTGAAGATCCAGCCTCTTGGGGCTGACGACGAGGGACGGGTGCTTCTCGGCGGGCCGACCCTGGCCACGGGGTATCGCAATGCCGACGACCTTTTCGGATCGTCGCCTCAGGCTGCATCGTCCGGGGAGCGCGTGGAGAACTCCAACCCCTTCGTCGATGGGTGGTTTGTGACCGATGACATCGGGACGATACACAATGGAAAACTAGAGATTCTGGGCCGGTACGACCAAGCCATCAACACGGGAGGCCTGAAAGTCCTGCCGGAGGTCGTTGAATCCGCAGCTCGGCGGGCGGGTTACGCTGACTGCGCCGTGCTGGGCATCCCCTCGGCGGAATGGGGCGAAAGCGTGTGTTTAGTGATCGAACGAGCGCGGGAGAACACGCCGTACTTCCTCGACCGCGAGGAAACGCGACAAATTAGAAAGCAACTTGACCTTCCCTCCTACGCCCTACCAACCTCGATCGCGATTGTTAAGGAGATTCCACTGCGCGGACCAGGGAAAACGGACCGCCACGCACTGCGGCAGATCCTCAGTACCGCGGAACACTGCTGAGTGCCACGCGACACTAGCGCGTTATAACGCGCTGGCCTGCTTCAGCGCCGCGATGTCGTCGTCGGTGTACACACGGCTGGCCTGCACATCATTGCCACCCATCCACACATTGCGAACAACTAGAGCCGCGTTGAACTGCGTCGTCGGCACGACCGCGAAATTCCGCTGTTGGCCGAAAACTTGCCTCACCTTGGTGCCCGACCGGACCGCGCACGCGTGCAGCCAAATGTCGTCAGCCTTCGGAGCGAGGCGTCGGAAAGAATCACCCTGATCCACCACGAACGCCATGAACGGCAGCGGGTAGAGCACCCCGGACACGCCCGTCGCCATATTCGCAATCGACGCCCGGCAGGACTTCACCGCAGGCCAGCGCGCATACGGCGCCAGCGCCCCCTTCTTTACGCAGACCCGGTGCGCCCGATAAGCGATCACATCATGCGGGCTCACATCCGCGCACTCCAGCAAGCGCTCCAGCCACCATTCCGGGTAAATAATGTCGTCATCGGCCGTGGCGACACGCAACGTCAGCAAATCCTCGCTGACTAATTCCGACATTCCCGAATCGCGTGCCGACGCGACACGCTCGCGGAAGAGCGGCCAATACTTCGTGTGCGGCCCAAAACTACCGTCTGAACAGCGGATTTGCAGGCCCCGGTCCACCAGTCGTTGAAGCCGCTCCGGCAGGGGCCGCTCGTAGTCGTCCTTATCAAGCCACAACACGATGGGGGCAGACACCGTCCCCCGGGCCAGCGACTCCAGGGTGTACCACACCTTGTTCACCCGCGGGCCATGCGTCGTCACGGAAATGGTCACCGGGCCGGACTGCGGAATCGGCTTGCCGTCGAACTCGTTGTGGACGCGCAGCGGAATCAGCCGGGCGAGCGTCAGGAAAAAACTGACCACTTGGCCTAAAAAATAACTGACCTGCTGCACGCATAATCCTTCCGTGGTGGAATGAAACGAAAAATTCCCGACACACGAGCCTACCCGGCTCTCCTCCTCAAGCCCGCGATGCGTCACAATAGAACCATGCCCCACACTCCCGACCAGCCCAGCACACCGGACTCATCGTCCTCCGATAACGGCTCCGAGTTCGACGCTCAGACGTCGTCACGACGCACACCTCCGCGCACACCTTCACGCACGGTGACCGCCCACGATTGGCTCGAGGCCGCCCGCCCGCATACCTGGGCCAACGGCTTTGCCCCTGTCATCGCAGGTACGGGGGCCGCAGCGCTCACGGGGCAAGCGTCGATAATACGAGCGATCCTTGCGGCGATCGTTGGCTGGTTTCTGGTTATTGGGGTGAATTATGCCAATGACTACTCGGACGGAATTCGGGGTACCGACGACGACCGCTCCGGGCCGTTCCGGTTGACCGCATCGGGGCTGGTGCAGCCCTATGGCGTGAAGCACGCGGCGTTTGTGGCGTTCGGCGTGGCGGCGCTGGCGGGCCTGATTTTGTGCGCGATCAGTGGGCACTGGTGGCTGATCCTGGTGGGCGTGGCTTGCGTGGTGGCCGCATGGTTCTACACGGGTGGCAAGCACCCCTACGGGTACCGCGGGTTGGGCGAAGTGGCCGTCTTTGTGTTCTTCGGGCTGGTCGCCGTGCTGGGCACGCAGTACACGCAGGCCGACCGTGTTAACTGGGCGGGGGTGGCGATCGCGGTCGCTATCGGCTCGGTCTCAGCGGCGGTGAACTTAGCGAATAACCTGCGCGACATTCCTAGCGACGAAGCCACGGGCAAAATCACTCTGGCTGTGCGTCTGGGGGACCGCGGGAGCCGGACGCTGTGGTGCATTCTCGCGGCCGTGCCTGTTGTGGCGTCGATATTGCTGGCGTTTATTGCGACGCCGTGGGCTCTGATTGGGCTGGTGGCAGCACCGGTTTTGGGGCTGGCTGCGCGACCGATCGTTTCCCACGCCGAGGGGAAAGACCTCATTCCTGTGCTCGGAATGACTGGGCGGGCCATGGTGGTGTGGGCCCTTGTCACTACGCTCGCGCTCTGGTTGGGATAGGTGCGTTGAGGCGCGCGCTTTAAGCGCGAGGCTATTCCCTATTCCCGGTCTTCGAGCTGGCTCTTGATGTATTCCTTGTGGGCGCGACGTTGCTCATTCCACGAGGCCATTTCCGTGGTCACGCGCCTACGCAGCCCCTTAAACAAGAACATGGACAGTGGCAGCGCCACGATCAGAGCCAGAAGGGCGCTAATCATGAGGGGCATCGGCGCGCCCACCAGGTAAGCGCCGTACGCGATCACCACCGTCAGGACGAAGAACAATAACAGCCGGGCCAGCCCATACAGCAGAATGTCCTTCCACGGGCGGGTCGGTTTCTCGGTTGGCTGCGTCGTGTCCTCATTCACGTATGCCAGATTAGCGGTTCAGCCCGGCGCGAGGTCAACTGGACTCGGTCCGGCGTTGATCGTCGCGCGGTTACCGTCGGCAATAAAAAGTCATTTACTCCGTGTCGACGCCGGCTTCGCTATTCGCTAATGCCCACCCGTTGCGTAATTCATCCTCGAAATGTTTACAGTCCTCCCAGGTGGGAAGCCGGTCGTCAACGTCGGCAAGAAGAGGAGCGACGCGATCCTTCTCTGAGAAAATCGGGTCGATCGTGCTGGAGTTAAGCAGTGCCTGGCAATCAATGCCGAGGGCGGGATCCGTTATCCGCACCCCGAACTCGCGCGACGGGTCGTACGCGGTGCTGGTCAGATACGTGGCGACCGTGTTGTCCTCGTGCGCGACAAACCCGTGCCCGATGCCTACGGGAAGGTACACGACGGCGTGATTGTCCTGGTTGAGAGGGACGACGATGTGCTTGCCGTAGGTGCTGGAACCCTTGCGCAGGTCCACGATGATGTCGCTGAGGGCCCCGGCGGGACAGGTCACCATCTTCGCTTGACCTGGGGGAACCTCGGCCAGGTGGATGCCGCGCACGACGCCGCGGGCCGACACACTCATGTTCGCCTGCTCCGGGAAGAACGGGTAGCCGAGGGCTTCGGCGAAATCATCCGCTTTGTACCACTCGTGGAAACTACCCCTCTGATCAGCGTGAACAGTGGGATAGAAGATGAACACTCCCGGGATCGGGGTGGCGACGTACGTTGCGTGCTGGTCGGGTTCCTGAACTTCAAGTCGGGACGTCATGCTCACCAGCCTAGTGGGGTGGTGACGTGGGGTGCGGGGTGGCACGGGTGCCGGGCGGTCGCTTGGTGGATTGGCTGCCGGTTTTATGTGCCCAGTGCAGATGGGTCATCCGTCACGTCCGCCACGCGCGGCGAACGTGCTATCGGCAAGCAACTGACAATCGCCGCTGCTACCAAGAGGACAGACAGAATGAGGGCGGACATGTGTGGGTGACCAGAGAGCGCAGCGAACAAGACCATGCCAAGCGGGGTCCCAGCAGTGAAAACCAGCTGGTCTTTCGTAGCAAACTGATGCACGAGTTCGTCTTTTCCTAGGGACTGCCCCAACGAGTCCCAGGAGACGCCGGCAGAAGTCATAAGTAAGGATGCAACAGCGCCGACCAGGGCAATGACAATAAACACTGGAGAGAAGGCCAGCGCTAAAAGCTGCCCGGCCAAAAACAGCAGCATTAGGAATTGCAAGGTTGTGAAACGGACTCGATCCAGTTTCCTTAAAATCGTGGCGGCTGAGCCTAGCAGTGAACCGATAGCCAGGGCGGTAGCCATGAAGCCCCACGTTTTCTCGTCGAACGAGTTCATGATCCATGTCGGGCCAGCGCTGCCGAGGAAACCGTTGACAAGAGAGGCCACTAGCCATGTACCGAGCCCCACCTGCACCCAACGGGGCAACACCGCGGTGGGCTTCTTTGCGTTGTTTACCTTGGTTTGAGAAGAGGTTGCGTCGGTGCTTGCGGAGTCGGCGTTGTTGGCATGGTCAGCGTGGTCAGCATCGGAAGCCTGTGTAGCTTCCTCAGCTTCATCGGTTCCGGGAGCCTCGTCGGTCGCCGAATTTCTGCGCACCTTAAAGAATGGCAATACGAACAGCATTGCCATCAGAAACGTAGCTCCGTCGATAAGTAATACAGCACGAAAACCCAATGTGATTACCGCTGCAGTGCCGATTAGTGGGCCGGCAATATATAAAACATCACCGAGGATCGACAAGGTCCCGTTAACGCGCGTGCGCTGCGAATCCGTGAACAACAGCGCCAGCAACCCGAAGCGAGCCGGCGTAAAGAACGAAGAGGCGCATCCGTACACGAAACTTGAGACGGCAAACGAGGCAATCGAATCACCCTGGACGAGCACCCAGGCAACTAATCCCCACTGAGCCAGCAGGCGAACAAAGTCGCTACTTAACATCCAACCCACGGGGCGAATTGGCGGCGGCAGTTTGCGCACTACCAAGGAACTGATAAATCGGCCTGACCATAAAGCGATGAGCACCATCGTCAAGCCTCGACCGGAAGAATCTACTCGGTGGGCCTGAAGCGCAAAAGCAATGGGGATCAGCCCGTCGCCTATTCCAGAGATTAATGCGGCTAAAAAGAGGAGCGATAAAGTTGATTTAAACGATAGTTTATTCATCACGCTCCATAATTCTCATTGAATATGGGGGGTGGACAGCAGTTCTTGTTCGAATCCGAACTGCCAAACAATAAACTCATTAAGTGGTTACCTCACTAGAAAAAGTATGAGTACACGCTACAGAGGAGGCTGAGCGCGGATCTTCCACAAAGCTGTTTAAAGAGCACAAAAGGACCTTCAAAAAATGAGATGGCACTATGCTCACCTCATTGTTAAAAGACTCAGCTTTATGGTGACCGTTAAACTCCTTGCCCCTCACAAGAATGGTATTAATACATCTAGCACGAACGATGAGCTATCTAAACGAAGGAAACAAAGTATTAACAAAAGAACACCCTAATTAGGGTTGTTAATTACCTTCGCGCGGCGCACAGGACAAGGTGCCACGAAATGCCTGGTCATGCCCGACCTACCCGATCTCCCTCTCGGTGAGCGCATACTTTTCCTCAGCAGCCTTGGCCGCAACCTCCCACCACGTGTGATTGCTCCGATACCACTCAATCGTCTCGCGCAGACCGTCGGCAAGAGAATAAATTGGCTCCCACCCCAGCTCAGTGCGGAGCCGCGTCGGGTCGATCGCGTACCGACGATCATGACCCGGCCGATCCGTGACATGCACGAAATCGTCGCGCGGCCGGCCAAATGCCTCGAGGAGATCCCCCACGATCTCCAGGTTGGAGCGCTCCCCATCAGCGCCGATAAGAAACGTGCGGCCGTACAGCGCCGGATCGCGGCGGGCAGCGTCGATAATGGTCCACACGGCACTGTTGTGATCGTCCACATGGATCCAATCGCGCACATTCTCGCCGGTGCCATACACGCGTGGCCGTCGCCCGCCAATGAGTCCGATGATCTGCCGCGGGATGAGCTTCTCCGGGTGCTGCCGGGGCCCGTAGTTATTCGAACAATTCGAGATCGTGGCCTTCAGCCCGAAACTGCGCACCCACGCACGAACCATATGATCCGCCGACGCCTTCGACGCAGAATACGGCGACGACGGGCGATACGGCGAACTCTCCGTGAAGCGCTCATCGGAACCGATCGGCAGATCCCCGAACACCTCGTCCGTCGAAATGTGGTGGAGGGGAACGTCGTACTTCACGCACGCCGACGCCACCGTCACCGTGCCCTCGATATTGGTTTTGAGGAACGGCGCCGGATCCCGCAGCGAGTTATCGTTGTGGCTCTCCGCGGCGAAATGCACAACTTGATCGGCCGACTTCACCAGCTTGTCGACGAGGGGTTGGTCGCACACATCGCCGACGACCAGTTCGCAGAGGTCGGAGTCGGGATACGTGGCGGATCCCGCACCTTCGAGGTTGGCGTCGGGCTTTAAGCTCTCCGGATTACCGGCGTAGGTCAACGCGTCGAGGACGACGACTTTCACGTCGGGATAGTGCGCCCGGGTGTAATGAACGAAATTCGAGCCGATGAAACCAGCTCCGCCGGTAACCAAGACAGTGCGCATGGCAAACACCGTACCTCAGCGCCCGGCGCGGCTACTGCATCGCAGCTTCGCGGGCCTCTGCTTCCGCAATCGCGTCCTCATACGTCGGCGTGTCCTCGAGCTCCTTACGGCTAATGCCCTTATCCCCCACCATGCGGTTGATAATCAGAGCGATGGCACCGTCGCCAGTAACATTGCACGCCGTGCCAAACGAGTCGATCGCGATATACGCCGCGATCATGATCGCAACCTCGGAATCCGAAAAGCCCAGCATCGACGAGAGCAACCCCGACGCCGCCATGATCGCGCCACCCGGCACGCCCGGCGCGGCGATCATCGTGATGCCCAGCATCAGCACGAAGCCGATCATCTTCGCCGGCGTCGTGTCTATGTCCGCCATCTGCACAATCGCGAACGCGAACAGCGAAATCTTCATCATCGATCCAGCCAGGTGAATCGTCGCACACAACGGCACCGTGAACCCGGCGACCGTCGGATCGACCCCATTCTTCTTCGAGCACTCGTACGTGACCGGGATGGTCGCGGCCGACGAGGACGTCCCCAGCGCGGTGAGGTACGCCGGGATCATGTTCTTGAACGCGCGCCACGGGTTGATCTTCGCGATACCCCCTGTCACGGAGAACTGCAGCACCAAGAGGATGCCCGTCATGAGGATGGCCAGCACAATGACCTTCGCAAACGACACCAGGGTGTTCGTCAAATTGCCGTTCATACCCATCGACAGGAACATGCCGAAAATGAACGGTGGTAGCAGTGGGATCACGAACTTGCTGATCACGCGCATAATCACGCGCTCGAGGTCCTTCGCGCCCGCGTACAGCGTGTCGCTCTTCACCGCCGTCATGGCCACGCCGATGGTGAACGCCAGCAGCAGGGCCGTCATCACCTCGAACGGCGGCTTCATCTCAATTTCGAAGAACGGCTTGAGCGCGCCGTCGTCGACAGTTTTTGCCTTGAAAAGGTCGTCGCCCTTCAGCAACCACGGATACACTACAGACGCCGTACCAAAGGCGATCAGGCCCGAGAAGATGGTCGAGCCGTATGCGACGCCCGTTGTGATTGCTAACCACTTGCCGGCGCCGCGGCCCAGGCCGGAGATCGCCGGCGTGATCAGCGCGAAGATGAGCACCGGGATGAAGAAGCTCAGGAAGTTGCTGAACAGGCTGTTGTACGTGACGAACACGCGCGCGAGCCAATCCGGGAAGAACAACGAACAAACGATGCCGGCGATGATCGCGATGATGATCTGCCACAAAAGGTTCCCCCGGATGCGCTGGCCGATGGACTTTTTGGGCTGGGTGGTGGTGTCGTCTGGGGTGCTGGTCTTGTTGGCCACTGCTTTGTCGGTCTTGTTGTTTCCCCTAGCACCCTTAGTCCCGTTGGTTTCGCTGGTTTCGCTGGTTTCGCCGTGCGGCGCGCCCGTTGTCGCAGATGATTGAGCTGTGTTGGCCGGGCGGGAACTA
>NZ_JAUMTY010000006.1:20204-28929 GCF_030530965.1 Corynebacterium sp.
GTGCGGCGCGCCCGTTGTCGCAGATGATTGAGCTGTGTTGGCCGGGCGGGAACTATGTGCCGCCGATCCCTCCATAGGGGGTTCGTTCGCTGGCTGCTCAGGTGGGACCGACTTGGGCATTAGGGATCTTCCTCTTCATGTGACCTGTTATCCCCAATGAGATTATTAGGCGGTCGGTCCCTTTTCCAAAGCCTCGCCCGTGATTTAACCTGCCGGAAATAATCGAAGGTGTTGGTGGGTGCCCGGAGCCCTCCGGGAAATGATGATGCCTAATGCTTAGCGACGCTTACGTCGGTCTATTCCTCGAATTTTGCGGAGGTATATGGGGTTCCGAGAAAACTGTGGGGGTATATGGGCGAAAAATGGCCGAAAATTGACCATATCCGCCCGCACTTTTCGCCACCAGGTCGCGTATCCCCCAGCAGTTTTAATTCAACCCGGCGTACGAGTGCAGCCCCGACACCACGAGGTTGATGAAGAACAGGTTGAACACCATAATCCCGAAGGCAACCACGTTGATCCACGCTGCTCGCTGGTCTTTCCACCCCGTCGTAGCCCGGGCATGTAGGTAAGCTGCGTACAGGATCCACGTCACGAAAGACATCGTCTCCTTGGGGTCCCAGTTCCAGAAACGGCCCCACGCCGACTCAGCCCAGATCGCGCCGAAAATCACGCCGAGCCCGAAAATCGGAAACGCCACGACGGCGGTGCGGTATGCCAGCCGGTCGAGCCGCTTAGCGCTCGGCAGTGGCCCCGCGATCTTCCCGACGATGCCGTGCTCTTCCCCCACCGGCTGAAACATTCTCACGATGTACGCCAAGCTACACATTCCGGATATCAGCCCGAAACCAGCACCGATGGACACCGTCGACACGTGAATGGGGAACCAGTATGACTGCAGCGCGGGTACCACCGGTGCCGACGCCGCGTACAGTTTCATCCCGCCGTAGAACAGCAGCGCGACCACTGGGGTCAGCACCCAGGGCCACATGATGCGGTTTTCGCGCTTAGTCAGGACCACCGTCGCGACGATCATCGCGACCAGCGACACCAGGGCGACATATTCGTACAGATTGCCCCACGGGAAGCGGTGCGCCGACAGTCCACGCAGAATGACGCACGCCGCGTGGAACAGCAGTCCGAGGAAAACGACGCCCTGGCCGAACGTACCGAGCCGGTCTACGCTGTCTTGACGAGCGTCGAGCTCAGCTTGGCTCATTATCGGGCGATCGTGGGCAACGCGTCCCCACAATGAGCGGACCCGCGACGAACCACCGCGACTCGACGAATCAGCAGAGGTTGTGGAGGCAACATCATCTGTGCCAGTACCTGCACCCACGCTTACCGACGCAACACCGGATTTCGTCGCACTAGCTCCGACCAGCTCTTTGTCCGAGGCAGCCTGGGCTCCTTGGCCTCCGGACTGGCTTTCCTCACGACGACTGGCGTCCTCGTATGCCTCTTGAAGCATCCGCTCGCGCACGTAGTAGGCCAACATCACGATCAGCCCGATGACGTACACGGCGAAAGCCACTTTGAACGAAAAGTCCGAAAACGAGGCGAGAGTCTTATTAACCGGCATAGTTCTCCTCTTGATCTGTGCCCAGGCTATTCCACGTCACACTTTGGAGCAATAAACACCCCATACTCCCAGGACGTGCGCCACTACTCGTCACTACCAACAGCGACGCTGCGTCCGACTTCTACATCACTGATGACGTCATCAATCGCCATCAATCCTCGTCGTCGTCATATTCATCGTCGTCGTCCGGTTCCTGCAGGATTGCCCGCGCGTACTTGTTGAACTCGCGGCCCCAGCCAGCCCTATCGGTGCGCGCAAGCCCGGCGGTCTCAACAAGCGCGGTGCCGTCGTCTTGCGGGGTGACGCGCACCCACATGCGTCGCCGCTTAATCGACACGGACCCAACCAACCCGGCAAGCATGATGAGCGTGATCCCCAACAGGTAACCCTGCGTTGGATCGTGGCTGACCTGCAGGTTCACGAAAGGCTTCGCGCCGTTGAACGTGATTTCCGTCCCGTCGTTGAGAGTGGTTTTCTCGCCCTTCCGCAGATTCACGCGATCAATTTTCGACAACAGCCCCTGGTGGATCAGGCTCGTATCCAGGGTGAAAATGCTCTGCCCCACGCCGGTGTCCAGCCCGGCATCGCCGCGGAACACGTCGATAGCAACGGCCTCATCGTCCTGGGTGGGGAACCGCGACGCAGACAGCACATTGTTGTTCTCGCCGGTGAACACAGCCGTGGGCGCGTACATACCCTGGATCGCCAGCTGGTTTTTCCTTCGTTCTTGCAGGTCAGGATACATCCCGGCGGGCGGGTCGAACCGCATCGCCCCGGCCGAAAGGAAGTTCGTCATGTCAGTCGGCTGCCACTGGATCTCTCCCGTGCGCGTCTCGCCGTCGGGCCACTTGACCGTAAACGAGGGCGCATAACCATGCCCCTGCAGGTACACGCGGTCGCCCGCGATCCGCAGCGGATGGTTGACCTTCAGCGTGTACTTTGTCCACTCTGACGTGGGCTTATCGACGTCGTCCTTCGTCGCATACCGAATGTCGGACGTGAACATCTTCGCCTGCCCGTTGGACAAATAGTCCGCTTTGAAGTCCTCGACCTGCAGGCAGTACGGGGACAGGCGCGTTCCGTCGACAAGAGCCCCGTGTCGGAACGAGTCAAAATTAGCGACGGCTGAGTTGCAGAACTGCGAGTTCTCGTTGCCGGCGATGACGATGACTTGGCCTTCGTAGTACATCAGGCGACCGGCCGCGATGAAGACCAGCATGACGGTGAGGCCGATGTGGAAAACCAGGTTGCAGAATTCGCGGGCGTATCCGCGCTCCGCGCTGAACGACCAATGCCCGGCGCGGTCTTCGTTTGCCGACGTTTCACGCGTGTGCCATCTCTTGAACAGCGGGGTGATGTGGTCGCGCGCGTAGGTGTCGGTGTCGGAAAAATCGCTGGCAGGGAGGGTGCGGGCGCGGTAGTGAGGCAGCCGGTTGAGATTCTTGGGCGCGCGCACGGGCTGGGAGCGCATCGCTTTGTAGTGCTCCCATGTGCGGGGGATGATGCAGCCGACGAGCGAGATGAACAGCAGGACGTAGATGGCGGTGAACCACGTGGAGGAGAAAACGTCGAAAAGCTGGAGCTTGTCGTAGATCTGCCCGAGCTTGCCGTTGTCGGCGATGTAGGTGTCGACTTTCTCTTGGTTCAGGGAGCGCTGCGGGAGGATGGCCCCGGGGATTGCGCCGAGGGCCAGGAGGAATAGCAAAATCAGCGCGGTCCGCATGCTGGTTAGCCAGCGCCAGGGGATGCGCCACAGTGATGAGAATTGTTTGCGCGCCAAATCGTCTGCCTTTCTTTTGCTATCCGATTATGGTCTATGCGGCAGATCAAGCGTGAAGAGGTCTAGATCGGCGTCACCGTGCTGGTCACTGCCCACTGCCGGATCCACGACACGAACACCGCCCATTGGCCTGTGACCAGGGCAATCCCGACGACGATCAGGGCGACGCCGCCGGCGATCTGAACCCCGCGACTGTGACGACGCAACCACGATACGCTCGCTAATGCTTTGGAGGACCCCAGCGCCACCACGACGAAGGGCAGCCCCAACCCCAAGCAGTAGAAGATAATGAGGATGACTCCGCGCAGGGCCGTCGTCCCCTCCGTTCCGGCAGCGATGCTAATGATCCCGGCGAGGGTGGGGCCTAAGCATGGCGTCCACCCGAGGGCGAACACCGCGCCCAGAAGCGGAGCCCCCATCAACGTGGACCAATGCTTCGGAGCCATGCGGCGCTCGTTCTGCAGGAACGGTATGAACCCCAGGAACACGACGCCCATCACAATGGTGACGACGCCGCCGACACGCTGTAGCAGCTCGTTGTTCATCTGGAGGGCGGAAATAGCGCCGAAGATGGACGCCGTCGCTAAGACGAAAACCACGGTGAAACCAGCGACGAACAGCAGCGCAGCCCCGGCAACGCGGCCACGGTGTGAACGAACTTTTGTCCCCTCAGCTGTGATGTCGCTTTCCGCGCCGACGACGCCGGCGAGGTAGGAAATATAGCCGGGCACGAGCGGAATAACGCATGGGCTCGCGAACGAAACGAGGCCTGCGAGCGCGGCAGCGCCCAACGCGAGGAGCAGCGGACCCGACGCCGCGGTATCCGCAAAGGCGGCACCGATATCAGCGTGAAGCTGGGCGGCATGAACCTGGGCGGGGATCATTATTCCTTCTCCAGGTCGTTCACAACGTCCATGATTTCCTTCGCATTGACCTCGCGAAGGAAGACCGCCGCCGGCCGGTGCTGTTTATCGAGCACAATCGTCGTTGGCACGACGGATGCGGGGATTCCGCCTAGAGAGATAGCGGATTTGAAGGAGGGGTCGTAGATGCTCGGGTAGGTGATGTCGTTATCTTTGACGAAATCCTGTGCGGCCTGCTTGTTGAAATCGCGGACGTTGATCCCGAGAACAGTGCCGGCTGGTCCGCCTTTCGACGTGCCGGAATCATCCGAACCGTCCGCGCCGTTCCCCGGACCTTTCTGCAGGTCATCCTGAATTTCTTGCAGGTCATCGACCTCGGTGCGGCACGGAGCACACCACTGACCCCAGGCGTTCAGCACCACGATCTGATTGTCGAAATCCGACAACTTAATCGTCTTATCCGACTCCATTAACGACGGCCCGGAGAGGTCTCTGACCGGCTTACGATCCTTCTGGTCGTACTTGATGACCAACTGGCCACCCGGGGAGACGAAGCTGAAATTCCCGCCGACGGCGACAGCGTCTTTACCAGCGGTTTCGTCAGAGCCGCAGGCAGTCAGTGTGGTAGCACCCACCGCTGCGACGACGCAAGCCACAAGTGCGGACGCTACAGAGTGACGCGCGGACAGCGCCCAACGATGACGATGCGTCACCTTGCGCGCACGCGCCGAAGTATCACCGTGGGCGCGCACCGATGTATCCACCGATGCGCCACCGTGGGCAGCCACCTTTGGGCTAGCGGATGTCGTCTTCTTCACCACTCACACCACCTCACACTGACTCCGGCCCGTATCGTCAACTTATACGCCACGTGTCGGATTTATACGCCTTGTGCTGGCTCGCTATAGACCAGATCGCTCACCTGAGCACGAACACTCGAGACCGTATCCGCTGCACGAACATCCGACGCCACACCCGACGCGCTCTTCTGCGCGGGGACGTCCACCGCATCGTCGTCGTCGAAAATGAGGCTGGTCACGCTGGCCAGTGAGCACTGGCGAACCGCCGGATTGTGAGCCAACGCCTTGCCCGCGTAATCGCGCTGCACCATGACGATAGGGAGCTGGTGAGAAACCAGCACGGCCTCGTGACCACGCGCCTCTTCACGCGCTCGTCCCACTGCGACCCACATCCTGTCGCAAATGTCCTGGTAGGGCTCGCCCCAACTGGGCTGCATCGGTTCTGTCAGGTGGTGCCACAGTTTGGGGTTCCACAGCTGGGAGCGCCACCCCTTAATCCGGTGCCCTTCGAGCTCATTTCCGGCTTCGATGAGGTCATCGTCGATCGCGATGTCCACACCGGTCACCTTCTGGAAGGGCTCGGCGGTTTCCTGAGCGCGCACCAATGGCGATGCTTTCACCACTGTCACATCGTGATCCGTGAAAGCGCGAGCACACATCGACGCCATCACGCGTCCACGGTCGCTCAAGTGATAGCCGGGTAGGCGGCCATACAGAATGCGATCCGGGTTGAAGACCTCGCCATGACGGACGAGGTGGACAATCGTGGACACGTACTTAGCCCTCCTTGGTGGCCGCTGCAGCCGCCTTCGCGGCAGGACGCAATGCAGATTCAATGCGAGAGAAATCTTCGTCGGTCAACGCCGTAGATACAAACCAGGTCTCAAATGGCGACGGCGCCGTGTACACACCGTTGTCCAACAGCTCGTGGAAGAACGGGGCGTAACGGAACGTGTCCGCGGCTTGCATGTCCGCGAAATTATGCCCCTCACCCTCGGCAAAGCGCACCGACAGGAACGTCGACGCACGCTGGATGTGGTGGGCAACGCCCTCACGTTCCAGAGCCTCGTGCAGCAATTTCTCCAACCGGTCGGCATTCGCGCGGATCGTCTCGTAGCACTTCTCATCGGCCAGGCGTAACGACGCTAACCCAGCGGCCATCGCCACGGGGTTACCCGACAGCGTCCCCGCCTGGTACACAGGCCCCTCCGGCGCAAGGTAGGACATGATGTCGCGTCGGCCACCAAATGCCGCAGCCGGCAGCCCGCCCGACACAACTTTGCCGAAGGTGACGAGGTCGCCTGCCACGCCGTCGACGCCGTACCAGCCCTCATGCGAGGTGCGGAAACCCGTCATGACCTCGTCGAGAATAAGAAGAGCACCATACTCGTGGGCGATTTCCTTGAGCCCAGCATTGAACCCCTCGTGAGGCGCGACGGTCCCCATATTCCCCGCTGCGGCCTCGGCAATCACGCAGGCGATGTCGTCCGGATGCTTCTCGAACACATCACGAACCGCGTCGAGATCGTTGTACGGGACCACGATCGTGTCGCTCTGTGTCACACCTGGTGAATCCGGCAAACCGAAGGTCGCCACGCCACTGCCCGCCGAGACCAGGAGGGAATCGACGTGCCCGTGGTAGCACCCCGCGAACTTCACGACCGTCGACCGGCCCGTGAAACCGCGCGCCAACCGGACCGCGGACATGGTTGCCTCGGTACCGGAGTTGACCATGCGCACTTCGTCCACCGCGGTGCGGCCAATAATCTCCTTAGCCAGGCTGTTTTCCGCAGCAGTGGGCGCTCCGAACGACAGACCCTTCGTCGCAGCTTCCTGGACTGCCTCCACAATCGCGGGATGGGCGTTGCCGTGCAGCATCGGCCCCCAGGATGACACCAAATCCACGTACTCGTTTCCATCGACATCGCGCAGGTGGCTGCCCTTCGCGGAGTCAATGAACAGCGGCGTGCCCCCCACCGAGCCAAATGCGCGCACCGGGGAATTCACACCACCCGGGATCAATTCACGAGCTTGTGAGAACAAATCACTACTACGAGTCATAGTTTTCATGGTAGGGAACTCCGCTGCTAACTGCCCACACTCGTCCGCGGACGACGCCGACTCACGCGAATACCCCGGCCCCCGGTTTGGTTCTTGCCGACGCTTATACGCCATCGCTGCCGCATTCGCGCGGCTATCAGCAGCCTCGTTGAGTTCATGGCCGGCGTGCCCCTTGACCCACCGGAATGTCACCGCAGCCCCGCTCTTCCGACGACGCGTGAGCAGTTCGTCGATCTCCTTGATCTGCTCCACGTTCAGGACGGGTTTCCCGTTCGACTTCTTCCAGCCCTTTTTCTTCCACCCATGGACCCACTTTGTTACCGAGTTAATGACGTATTGGGAGTCGCAGAAAACCTCCAAGCCCTCCGGACGACCATTACTATCGCACACATGTTCGGTAACGCGCAACAATTGACGGACGGCCTCAAGCTCGCCCTTGTTATTCGTCCCCCGTGACCATCCCCCAGCAGCCCAATGGGCGTCGTCAATGTACCAAGCCCACCCCGAAGGGCCTGGATTTCCAATCGCTGATCCGTCAACCGCAGCCGTAATTGTCATGACGCTCAGTGTAAACGGCACCTAGGACATGAACCCATAAGTGCCGTTATTCAGGGCGTTGTCCAGGGACAATGCGGCATTATTTATTGCCGACGTGGCGACGCCAGGTTGCACGCCCCACGCGCCAACCCCAGCCTTACGCCCGCCGCAGCGTCAACGTCCGCATCTCAATCACGGTCGAGCCCAGCAGCATCAACAGCGTGGACACCAACGGGTTAATGATCGACAACGCACCGCCCACCAGCGCGAACGTGTTATACGCACGCGAGAAGTTCATGTTGCCCTTGCCCACGCGCCGGACCTTCGTCGCCAAGTTCACGGCATCAGGAACAGCGCGTACCTCGTCGCGAAGAATAACGACCGACGCATCAACCGTGTCCAGGCAATCGGCAGCACCAACGAGGATTCCGACGTCGGCCACCGCCAGGTACTTCATCAAGTCGCGGTCACCAACGAGGGCAACGCTGTAGCCCTCGCGGTGCATGGACCGCACGGCCGCCCCTTTACGCGATGGTGCGATCCCGGCCAGAACCAGGCTCATGCCTAAACTGTCCGCGGACTTCTTGGCCACCGGGTAGGTATCGCGGGAGAGCATTCCCGTCTCGATGCCCATATCTTCCAGCTGCTCAATGGCCTCGGCGGCGTCGTCCTTGGTCGCGTCGATCACGGTGATCACGCCACGATTCTTGTTCTTCCAGGACACCACCAAGGGGGTCCCACCGGAAATCGCAGCCATCGCAAGGCGATCATCCTTCAGCTCGGACAGATCGCGGGGCCGCCATAGCGCAGCTTTCACGGAACTCATCTCGCCGCGGATCGGAATATCCACGGTGCCGATAAAGGACCCGTTGTCGGTGATCTGCTCGCCCGTCACCTCGATCCAGTGGGGGACGCTGCTCCCCCCGGCCCCCAGGTCACGCGATTCACGGGCGGCTTTCACCAGCGCGCGAGACACGCCATGCTCGCTCTCCATGGCCAGGGCACCCGCCACGCGCAGGATCAAGTCGGCGTTCTCCCCTTCCGCCGCGGTCACGCTCTCCACTTTCATATTTCCGGTGGTCAGCGTGCCCACGCGGTTGAA
>NZ_JAUMTY010000006.1:29029-53771 GCF_030530965.1 Corynebacterium sp.
CGGTCACGCTCTCCACTTTCATATTTCCGGTGGTCAGCGTGCCCACGCGGTTGAAAAGCAGCATGTCGCACTCGCCCAGATCCCACATGACTTGCTCGTCGCGGAACAAGATGCCGCGGCTGATCGCGCGCGCCAGCCCCAACCGCGAGGCCAGCGTCGTAGAGATAGCCAGAGACACCGGCCCCACACCCGTGAGCACCGCCAAACTTGCCGCCAGCGCACCCGCCGCGTCCTTCATGATGAGGAACCAGTTCAGGAAGCACATCACGGCCAGCACAATCGCCCACGGGACCAGCAGCGATGCCGACCTGGTCGCCGTGCGCGTCGCCATGTGCTCGGCGTAATCACATTCCTCAACCCAGCGGTGCATGGCCGCCAGACGCGTCGTGTGCCCGGATCGATCAACACGGATCTTCAGGGTGTCGCCCATATTGCGCCCACCAGCGTAAATATGGGAATTCACCTTGACGACGGTCCGGTTACTGTGCCCCGACACCGGCCCCGGACTAATTAACGACGACCCACCGACGACAACCCCGTCGACGGGAATGATGTCCCCCGGCGCGACCAGAATGTCCTCGCCAGGGTGGAGTTCCGCGGCGCTGACGGACTGTTTCCGTGGCCCGTCGGCAGTTCGACGAATGACGGTGACCATCATCCCCGAATCCACGTTATGCGTGGACAGTAGCTCCATGCTGTGCAGGCGGTTGCGTCGTGACAGGAGCCGCCCCAGGAGGACCAGGGTGGTCGCTCCGCAGGCGACGTCGAAAAAGACTTGCGGTTGGTGCTGGAAGACGAGCCATTTGGGTGGCGACGTCCAGTCACCCTGTGGCCGCATAAAAACGACGGTGGCCACGGACCACACGTAGGCCACGGCGACGGCCAGCGAGGTGGCGGAGTCGAGCGCGGCCATTTTGCGACGGAGGCCGCCGACAGCTGCCCGGTGGAAGGGCCACGCACAGTAGGACACGACGGGCAGCGCCAACCCAGCCGACACCCACTGCCAGTATGGAAACTGCAGCCGCGGGAACAGGGCAATCGCCACCACGGGCACAGACAACGCGACTGCCACGATGAGCCGCAGTTTCGTGATCAAGGCGCGCGCCGTAAACAACGCCTCCATGTTGTCCGGCTTCTTCACGCGGAAGGGGTGGCGGGACAAGAACGACTCGTTGTGCCGACGATGCCGGCGTCGTTTCCGCTCTTTCCTCTCCTGCTCAGCCTCGGATTCGATGACCTGGCGGTACACGGATCCCAGTTTCTTGACGGCACTCACGCCGCTGGCCTGGAGGATCGAAATGATGTGATCCACCGACATCGAGCTCGGTGCCGACACCCACGCCGTCGACGGGTTGCCGTAGACAATGCGCGCGGTCACACCGTCGACATCGGAGAGCATCTTTTCGATATCGCCCGCGTGGACAGCGTCCTCAAGCCCGTCCAACTCCAAGGTGAACGAGTGGTATGACTTTTCTTCGTCCTCGTCATTCAGCAGACCGGTGTGCCGACGCTCAACGCCCAGATCGCGGGCAGCATCGACGGCCGCCTTGATGGCGGTTTCAGACTTCTCCAGGGACTCCGGGTCCGCGGGAAGTAGCGAACCATCCGCGGCGCGTCGATTATTACGGGGCGAGTACTTCCCCGAATAGGAACCATAGGGGCGACGGTGTCGTGGGAAATCTGTCGGGGGCTCGCCCGATGCAGGCTTCTTGGGTGAGCTATCTGGCGTGTGGTCGTCGACAGCCGATTTTTTTACTGCCATAGCGAGCGAACTCCGAAATACGATCGTGCGGACGGCTGGACCATACACATCACAGCGATGGCCAGAAGAACAGCGATGAGGGCAAGGACAAACCCGCCGACGTGGATAACGAAAGCCATGATATTAAGAGCAATTCCGCCGGCCGTCAATGCGATCAGAACGACCCGGGCACGTCGGTTACCTGCCGACATGGGGGCGACGGCGAAACCGATGGCGCACCCCAGAAGAACATTGGCAATGCCGACTATCCGCATATTTCGTTCCCACGCGTGAATGAAGTCAGAGTCCTCATGGCCGGTGTAGTGGGCGCTAGCTAAGATCAGGCCGGCCAGAACCATCAGCACCGCAGCGATAATAAACACCCACCGGGCCGCTGTGACCATAGGTGGGCGTGGTTGACCTCCTGAGGGGGAGGTGGGCTCACTATCGGTGCTGGACATCGGCATACTTGTACCTTACGTGCCGATACCGTCTCTGTACTATTTTCAGGCGCTACTTTCGGGCGCTCGCATCGCCCTAGTTCCCGTCGCCCGAGTTACCAGAGTCATCCTTGGGGGACGTTCCCCGCAGATAATCCGATGCTGGCGGCCGGGTAGAGAACCAAATACCCACCGCCGACAACACAGCCGACGCAATGCCTAGCGATCCTGTTGCCCATACGAACATATTGGACCCGACGTCCGGCACCGCGAATGCACCGCTCACGCCGTTCACAATCAGGTAGGCGGACCCCAGGACCAAGAGGAACCGCGTCCACTTCTTCCCCTTCACGAATTGCCTGATCAGGAGAACAGCAACCAAGCTGGCCACAATGTAGAACACGGCAATCATCACCCCGCTGACCGAGGCGATGGCCGAATTACTGACATCTTCCGTGGACATGCCATACATATCTTTAGCCTGTTTGATGGCGGTATCCAGTATCGACGGGTTCGCAATGACCTCGATCCCGGTCAGCACACCAAGAATCGCCTGCAGGAGTGCGGTCCACATCCACGCTGTCCGCGCATCCTTCACATCTTGAGGCGGCTCGGGCTGCTTTTTCTTGTCATCATTATTGTTCGAGGACGGCGACCCGGTCACGGCCTGCGGTGGCATCCCGTACCCACGGTTCGCGTCATCCGGGCTGTATCCGCCGCTCGCGTTATCGGGGCCGTACCCGCGGTTGGAGTCTCCTGGGTTTTGTGCTCCTCCCGGGGCCGGGGCACCTCCAGGGAGCGGATCGCCACTGACACCTGGTTCTCCCGGGGTCGGTTCACCTAAGCCCGACGACCCCGACTGGTCGGGTGTCGACGGCGGAGCAGGGTTCGGCTGTCCCGGCGTTGGCGCAGAACCCGAACCTGGTGTCGGCGTTGATCCCGGCGTCGGGCCCGAACCAGGTTGCGGCCCGGATCCCGGCGCGGGCGACGCACCAGGGGTGGTTGCCATCCGCAGCGTCGGGGACAGATGTGTGTGCTCAGGTGAAGCCATAAATTCCTCCAATATGGGGCGGCAAACTACCGCAGCGGAGCATGGGGTGACGGGTGCGCGCAAACCGCGTGACTTAGTTGTCCTTCAACCAGTGGGCTACCTCAGTGGCATAGTACGTGAAGATCATGTCCGCGCCGGCCCGTCGGATAGAAGTCAACGATTCCAGCACGATGCGTCGCCTATCAATCCACCCCTTCTGCGCGGCGGCCTCAATCATGGAGTACTCACCGCTGACCTGGTACGCAGCTACGGGAACGGGCGAGAAATCCGCAACCTCGCGAACGACATCCAAGTACGCCATGGCCGGCTTGACCATCACCATGTCCGCACCTTCGTCGATATCCAGCTGCACCTCAAGCAACGATTCACGCCGGTTCGCAGGATCCTGCTGGTAGGCCTTCCGATCGCCCTGCAGTGAGCATCCCACAGCATCGCGGAACGGCCCAAAGAATGCCGACGCATACTTCGCCGAGTACGCCATAATCGACACATCCTCATAGCCAGCGTCGTCGAGACCACGTCGGATCTCCGCGACCTGCCCATCCATCATTCCGGACGGGCTGACAATGTGCGCCCCCGCCTTGGCCTGCGATACCGCCATTTTCACATACAGCGGCACGGTCTTGTCATTATTAACGACGACGGTCCCGTGCTTATCTTCCGTCAGCACACCGCAGTGGCCGTGATCGGTGAATTCGTCCAGGCAGGTATCGGCCATGACCAGGATGCTGTCGCCGAATTCCTTGCGTACCGCGGCGATTCCGCGGTTGAGGATGCCGTCGGGGTTCCAGGCCTCGGACCCTTGGGCGTCTTTCTCCTCCTCGAGGGGGATACCGAACAGGTCAACGCACCGCACGCCGGCATCGCGCGCCTCGCGAACGGCGTCGATAAGAGAAGACACGGTGTGCTGATACTGCCCCGGCATGGATGGGATTTCTTCCGGCTGGTCAATACCGTCGCGGACAAATAACACCTGGATCAGGTTAGCCGGATCTAAACGAGTCTCTGCAACGAAATCCCGCATCGTCGCCGACGTCCGCAAACGGCGGGGGCGACGTTGAAGACCTAAGCTATTGCGGGATGGGCGGTTCGTGCTCTGAGAGGATTCGTTAGTTTGTGACATGCGCCCCAGGGTACTACGTGGTCCCGACACGCTACTTACGAGGACTTTTTCTTCTTCCGCACTTTCCTAGGAGGCGGCAGCTGCCCCGCCGCGCGCAAACCTGCCACATGTTCAGCGAGCGCGTCCACAAGTTCGGGAACCCCGGCTTCTTCCGGCACGACGTCAACGCGCAGGCCACATTCTTTCGCGGTCGCTGCCGCCATCGGGCCAATGCACGCAATGATCGTGCGCTGGTGAGGTTTCCCGGCAATCCCAACAAGGTTCTTCACCGTCGACGACGACGTAAAGCACACTGCGTCGAACCCGCCGGACTTAATCATGTGGCGGATATCGGCGCTGGGCGGGGCCGCGCGAACGGTACGGTAGGCCACCACATCGTCCACGTCCCAACCCAAGTCGATGAGGCCGTCAACCAGAACGTCGGTGGCGATATCCGCGCGGGGAAGGAAAACCCTGTTCACGGGGTCAATATCGGCATCATAGGGCGGGAAAACATCCACGAGTCCCGACGCGGAGCGTGCATTGGCCGGCGGCATGAGCTCGGGATTAATGCCCAGGTCCGTCACGGCCTTGGCCGTTTTCTTCCCGACGGTCGCGATGCTCACACCAGCGAAGGCGCGAGCATCCAGGCCGATCGCGGTCAGTTTCTCCCACACAGCTTTCACCGCGTTCACCGACGTGAAGACGATCCACTGGTAGCGCCCGTCAACCAAGCCCTTGATGGCGCGTTCCATTTGGGCCGGGCTGCGCGGGGGCTCCACAGAGATCGTCGGCACCTCCCACGGGATCGCACCATGTTGAGCCAAGCGGGTGCTCATCGGCCCTGCCTGCGACTTCGCTCGGGGCACCAACACCGACCAGCCGTACAACGCCCGGTTTTCCCACCACGAATACTTGTTGCGCGCACCGACCTCGACGCCAATAGTGACCACCAAATGACCTGGCAGATCGCCCTCGCACGATGTCAACGTGCCCAAGGTGACGTCGTAGGTTTTCTGCAGTCGCGTGGTGCCGTTCACCGTGACGGTGGCCGGCGTGCTTTCGGGCAGACCGCGGTCCACCAGCCGGGACTCGATGACGGGGAGATCCTGCGCCTCCGCCTGGAGAACCAGCGGCTGGGGTGCCTGAGCAAGACGATCCCACGTCGCGGTATCGTCGCTACCCGTCACATCCGTTTCGGTAAAACTCGAACCAACAGCGATACCAGCGAAGGACGGAACCGTCGAGGGAACCGACATTCCCGGAACAACCTGGAAATCAGCATCGTGAGCAGCAACAGCACTAATTTCCGCCAACACCGAGGTGTTACCCAACGGGTTGCCCGCGACCAGGCGAATAACGTCGGTACCCGTGGCAGCCTGAGCCAACATGGCATCGGCCGTCGCCTGCGGGTCACTCTCGGGGCTGCGAATATTCGCCGCCGTCGGGGGCGGAGGGGGCGTTGGCCGTCGGCGAGACCCTTTTGCTTTCGCTTCCTCCACCATCCGAGCAAACTCTTGCTCGGCTTCCTCTACTTTTTCGCGCGGGACGGGGACATCATGTCCCACGAGGCGGCAAATAGATTCACCGACGCCGTCATCCACCCATGCGTCCGCAATAGATGTCAGAACTTCTCGTGCGCGCACCGTTAAGAGGTCAGGGTTACCGGGGCCGGCACCGACGAACAGGATGCGCCCTGGAGTCGAGTTGGTCATGGAGATCCTTTAAAGCGGGGTCGAACCGCGGCTAATTTTGACTAAAAGAGAATAAATCCTACTACGTGCTCAATCCAAAACGACGACACCCTCCGACATCACAGACAGGGGCTAGTGCCCGGCCGACGGAGGGCCCCACACCGGCGCACTCACATCAAATCCATCGCGCCATGCGCACGTAGATACTCCGCTGCTTGGTGGCCAATGTCCTCGGTTGGTTCGCCTTCGGAACTCCACGTCACACGCTCAGAACCGTCCACCGCGAACACGCCCGCGCGGAACGAATCCTCCGTCGCGTAGGCACCCACGGGGGCGGTACACCCCGCGTTCAATGAGGCCAAGACGGCACGCTCCGCGATAGCCCGACGGTGCGACATCTCGTGATCAAGCACACGAATCGCATACAGGGCTTCATCGGAAGAATTCTCGTTCCCCTCAGCGACGGCCTCCACCGCAAGCGCACCCTGCGCCGGAGCGGGCAGCACCGTGCCCACATCCAGCGTTTCCGTCGCCTCCCCCAGGCGACCAAGACGCTCCACACCGGCACGCGCCAAAATCACCGCGTCCAGGTCCTTCTCTAACCGCCCGATACGCGTATCGACGTTGCCGCGGATGGGCACGACGGTGCAGTCCGGCCTCAGCGCCCGGACCTGCCCCATGCGCCGCGGAGCGCCGGTTCCAATCGTCGACCCGGCCGGCAAGTCCGCCAGCGGAATCCTGTCGCGGGAGAACACCACGTCACGGGCGTCGACCCTGGGCGGAACGGCCAAACGAAAACGCGGGTCAGGTGCCGTCGGCAAGTCTTTAAAAGAATGCACAGCCAACGAGCACTCACCCGCGGCAAGTGCCGTGCGGAGTGTCTGCGTGAACACTCCGACACCGATCCGTGCAACAGGAGTACCAGCACCCTGTGACGCGTCCCCCGGTGTATGAACTGTGAATAGTTCAGCTTCTAATCCGGCGGAAATCAGCGCGTCCCGGACGTGCCCAGCTTGGGTTAATGCAAGCGCGGAACCCCTGGTGCCAATACGAATCATGAATGCCCTTTCTTCACATCCGATCCATCATGTCGCAGCCCCATGATCGCGCCCATACCGCGAGGGTCAGCGGGATCAGGCAAGGCCATAGGAACAGCGTAGTTGGTCAATGACGAATCTGGTTGCGGCACAGAGGGCTCGGGCCGTCCTTCGGCCGCCGACGGGTATTCCACATCGTCCAGGCCGAACAAGTCCCGGATCGCATCCGAATAGGTCATATCCGTGTGGCCAGCCAGTTTCTTGAGCTGGACCGTCGGCGTGTGCATGAGCTTGTCCACGACGCGCTTCATGGCACTGTGGACTTCTTTGCGTTCCTTCTCGCTCAGGTCCGGGGTGCGGGAATCGATCCGGTCCAGCTCACTGCGCAAAATGTCCGCACCGCGACGGCGCAGCGCCTTCACCGTCGGCACGACATCTTGGCTGCGAATGCGCTCGACGTACGACCGCAGTTCCTCGGCGACGATGGACCGTGCCAGTGCAGCCGCATCATCGGAAACGACGCTGGGCTGGGCGCTTTCTGGCAACCCCTGGTTGTGCTTGACGACGTCGCTCTGGTCCTCGAGGGCAGCGCGACGCTCTTTCTGCATCGTGTCGATATTCAACACGGTCACGCCCGGGCGAGGAGCGCACACGACGTCGCGAGGAAGAGACAGGTCACAAATGACGAGGTTGGCTGAGGTTGCGGACGAATCCCCGTGATGCTGTTCCGCGCGAGCCGCGAGAGCCTGGTCAACCATCGGAGTATCAACCAACGGGTCCAAGGCTCCAGTAGCGGTGACGACGATATCCGCGCGGGACATCTCTGTCACAAGGTCGGATAGATCGGTCGCATCTGCGGATACACCCACTTCACGGGCGTGGGACGCCACATTCTGCGCGCGACCGAGCGTGCGGTTAGCAATGGTCATCGACGCGCCGAGACGGCCAAGATGCGTCGACGCTAACGAGGCCATCGCACCGGCCCCCACCACGAGCGCGTGACGGCCGTCGAGGTTGTCAACCCCCATCGCGTCCAGGGCCTGGCGAACGGCGAAGGACACCATCGACGGGCCTTCGTCGTCAATATCGGTCTCGGCATGAACGCGCTTGCCTGTGCGCAGCGCACGATGTGCCAATTCATGCAGCCCGTGCCCGATAGTGCCGTCCTCTGTGGCGCTGGCGTAGGCGTCGCGAATCTGGCCAATAATCTGCTGCTCCCCCACAACCATGGAGTCCAGGCCGGCAGCAACGCGGAGCATGTGTTCCACGGCGGACTCGGCGTACCGCACATATAAGTGCGGGAACAGTTCCGACACCGACGCGCCCGAATACCGCGAAATGGTATCGACGATGTGCTCCACCGTGGGGTGGAAACCCTCACACACCACGTAGAACTCTGTGCGGTTGCACGTGGAAACGATCAATGCCTCAGAAATAAACGGCTCAGTTAGAAGGTCCGCCGCCACCTTAGGGCGGTCCTCCGCACTTACCGTAGCCCGCTCCAACAAGGAAACAGGTGCACATCGATACGACATGCCTACGAGCACAATGCTCACGAAAGAACCTCCTCGCAGGGGATCCCCGCTCTTCTCTGTGCGGGTGCCGGACTGTCCACCAGCGCAGAAGCCACCGGAAGGGTCGTCATCCTTACGGAACTCTCTGAGCTAGCTGAGCGCCCCACTCGGCCCGTTCGACAGGCCAACCAGGGCACCCCGGGAGTCTCTACTAGCAGCTGTAGTAACAGGGGTAACACAGCTGATCCCACATATTCGATTAAACACCGTATCCGCTTTGCCCCTTCCATGACAAAGAAAGCGGTTATTTACGGCGTGTGGGCCACACATGAGGGGGTAAACGGCCAGATTTTGGAGGTATTCCACAACAATTCGGGCAACCCCGGTAAGGACAGGCAAAAGTTTCATAAAACCGGGCGGGGGTGGGCGGCACTACTCATTGCCGACGGCGGCCATCTGCGGGACGCGGTGTTCACGCCCGACGTCCTTTACCTCCGACGGCACCTCTCACGCTTCGAGAGCGGCGATAAGGTCCTCGTCGTCAATCTCCCAACACGCAATTTCGTCGTCGTCAACAAGGACGACCGGAACACGATCCCCGAATTCCATCGCCAAGCTGGTGTCGGAGTCAACGTCCGTCACCACAAACTCGGCACCCCAGCGTTGGCAAATCGGGCGAATCTGCTCCGCAACACGTCGGCACGATCCACATGATTGCCTGACCATCAGCTCAACCTGATGCATATACACGTCCTCAGATACGACAAAAGCCGGCCCCGGAGGCGAAGACCCGTGCAGTCACGGTTCCACCTCACCCGACAGGTCGGCTTTGGCGAGAGCTCCTCACGGAGCCCGGTTTACTTACCGAGCTTCCTACGCTGAACGCGGGTGCGGCGCAGAAGCTTGCGGTGCTTCTTCTTGGACATACGCTTGCGGCGCTTCTTAATGACAGAACCCATGAGGAATCCTTTATCGATAGTGAACAGTTTCTCGCCTACGCACGAGGCAGACACGAATGGCCACCACTCTACCGGCCACGACGTGCTAAAACCAAAAGTGAAACGTAGGGCGTATCTGCCACGCAGTGTCCGTCACAGACATATTCGCTGGTGGGGGTGAGACTTTTCTAGCCTCACCCCTCGCAACCAACGAGTAGATCGCGTGCGACTAGATCGCTTTGTAGTGCGACTCTTTAAGGTACTCATCCACCGCAGACTCGTGCACCCGGAAGGAACGCCCTACGCGAACAGCCGGAAGCTCACCGGCGTGGACCAGGCGGTACACGGTCATCTTGGAGACTCGCATAATGTCTGCAACTTCAGCGACCGTCAGAAACGATCCGTTTTCTGCATGGCTCATACTCAGTTTTCTACCTTTCGGCACGCCGCGCTGCAGGCTTCCCCTCCCGCAGGGTGACACGCACGTGCTTAGACCAGCTTAGCGTGAATGATGTGTCATAGCGATTATAGGGGGACACAACGTGTTAATTGTGCAGTTAAGAACACCTATGGAACCGATGAGAACCCATGAGCATCATGGGACGAGTGTGAAACAAAGCAACCCAATTGGATTACTTCTGGATTGCTTCACGCCCCTAACTCTCACCGTTTATTTGTCGTCTTATTTTTCGTGGCTTCCGAAGACGTCTTAGTTATCGCCCGAATTATCCGACTTCGACGCCGGCTTCCCCAATTCCTCAGACTTCTTCGCACATGCTTCCATCGCCCGGTAAAAGGCAGTGCGCAAGCCGTTCTCGTCGAGGGCGCGGGTCGCTGCACTCGTCGTCCCACCTGGCGACGACACATTCGCGCGAAGCTGTACAGGGTCGGCCCCTTCCTGCGTGGCCATCGTCGACGCGCCCAGTGCGGTTTGTGAAGCCAACTCCTTAGCTAGTTCGCGGGGCAGCCCCAAGTTGACGCCGGCATCCGTCATGGCTTCCAGAACGAGGAAGAAATAGGCCGGGCCCGATCCGGACACAGCGGTTGCCGCGTCCATTTGCGATTCTTTAACTTCCGCGGTGTAGCCCAGCAGTCCGAGCAGGTCAGAGACTGTTTCCAGTTGCTCGTCAGAGACGAAGCGGCCCCGCGCGATCACGTTGACGCCCTTGCCCACGAGCATGGGAGTGTTGGGCATCACGCGCACAATAGCCGTCCCCGCGGAGGCGATCCCTTCCAGCGAGGACAAGGTGATTCCTGCGGCCATGGACACCAGGATCGTGTCCGTGTCGTTGTGGTCAACAACATCCGCGATGTTTTCCACCACGCCGAGGGTGTCGTAGGGCTTCACGCATAGGAAAGCGATGTCCGCGTTTTCTACCGCAGTGGCATCGTCGTCAACGGCGGTAACTCCATAGCGCTCTTTGAGTTCGTCGCTGCGCTCTGGGCGTCGATTAGCTACGACAATGTCCGTCGGATCGTAATCGCCGGACAGTAGGCCCCCAATCAGGGCCTCGCCGATCTTTCCTCCACCAATTACCGCGATTTTAGTCATGCACCCAGGGTGCCAGAGTCAACCATGCACGTCCACCGACACCGACGACGCGGGTTCGCTACATGACGACGAGGTACGGGCCGAAGGTCAGCGCGAGCCCCACAACCGCGGCAAGAAGCATGATGAGCTTGTCTTTTTCACGCAGAAGAGCGTGAACCACCCCGACGAACACAAGAGTCATGACGATGGCCAGCAATGCCGTTAGCGGCACCGAGAACCTGTTCCACAAAATGGTGAACCCTTTGAACACGGCCACGCCAGCGGCCAATGCAACGATGATCTGGACGATCATCAAGCCAATGTTCATTTTGTCCGAGGACTCGCCTTTGTCCGAGGAGACACTCTTGCCCGACGATGTGGCCCTGGCCGCAGCCTCGTCCCGGTCTGAGAACTCATCGTACTCATCGGAGTACTCCGACAAGTGATCCGAATCGTCGTACTCTTCCTCTGGCAGGATCCCGTCCTGCTCATCGCGCCGATACACGGGCTCATCGTCGATGCCAGCGCTGTCATCAGAGGGGTAACCGCCGCGCACTAATCCCTGGTTGTCGGGATGTTCGTCGGCGGCTGCGAGGTCCTCGTCGGTAATCTGTTGCAGATTGCGAGTCTCTTCCGTCGACGGAGTTGATGTACGCGACGTCGCCGCCGATAGGGAATCACGCGACTGATCGTCCTCAGCAATGTCGCTGCTAGCGGCTGAATCGTCAGCGTCATCCGCACCCGTAGCCCACGTATCTTCATTCCATACGGTGTCTGCGGCGTCCTCAGCTTCGACGTCGGCTGCATCAGCGTCACTGTCAACGCCGCCGTCAAGATCAGCTTCGTCGTCAATGACGCGCGCATCGTCGGCACTCTGATCAACCGGCTCGACATCGTCGGCACCCTGCTCGTCATGTGCATCATTCTGTGCAGCTCGGGCCCAAGTTTCGTCAGACCACGACGAGTCGCTATCCACGGACTCACTATCGGCTGAGTCGTGATCCACCGACTCACTGTCCACCGACTCGTTGTCCACGGACGCTGAAGTTTCAGCCTCTACCTCATCGACGTCATCAACATCGACGTCCGTCGGCTCTTCATATCCGCCGTTCTCAAGGTGTTCGTCGGTAACCTTCGGAATCGACCCCGTCAGCTCTGCGACAGACACGCCCCCCTGTTCAATGTTCCGGTGCCGTCGAGGGGCAACATCGGCATCGTCAGCCGGTTCCCCAGCTACGCCGGCATTCTTCCGGCTCGCGGCGCGGCGAGCAAGAAGTTCTGCCACAGTTATTTGGTCGCCAGCCATACCGTCCTCTCGACCATCAATGGAGAATGGCCCATTGTTCACGGGCCGGACATTAACGCCCTCAACCCTACCCAAGCGCAGGCCAACAATGAACATATGGCCACATTTTTGGGCCACAAACTACTTTCACTCTTAGGTGTATAAGCCAAATAGTGCCGACAATCAAACGATTACCGACGCTACAACAGCCGCGAATGCCGGCGTCAAGAGGCCACGCGGCCACAACCCGCCTACTGATAGTCAGCCACAAAGTCTGGCGAATCGGTGTAGCGCATAATGACGCCTTCGCGCAGTGCCCACGGGCAAATGCTGATCTCTTCCAGGTCCAGCGCGCGCATGGCTCCCTCAGCCACCAGCGCACCGGCCACAATCTGCGGCGCGCGATCCGCACTGACGCCCTCGAGCTCGGCGCGGTCCTCCGCCGTCATCCGCGAAATAAACGCAATCAGCTGCCGAACACCCGCGCGCGTCAACGTCCGTTTCACTCTGGGGCCAGCCGAACTGGGAGCGGCACCCGTCAGTCGGGCCAATGTCCTAAAGGTTTTCGACGTTCCCACGGCAAGATCAGGGACCCCGTGGTTTTTAATCGTCGCTGCTGGGGCGGCCAATTCCGCGTCGATGTAATCGCGCAGCGCTTTAATCTTCTTCTTCGACGGCGGGTCTTGGTCCAGCCAATCGTGAGTCAACCGGTTCGCGCCCAACTGCACGGAGAATGCGTCTTCGGGGTCTTCGTCCGGCCCAGCGCTGATCTCCAGGGATCCGCCACCGATGTCGAGGTCAATGATTCGCCCGGCCGACCATCCGTACCACCGTCGGACAGCAAGAAATGTTAAGCGGGCTTCATCCTCGCCGGACAGAATTTTTAGTTCGACGCCGGTCTGGTCTTTTACTTCCGCCAGGACGTCGTCGGAGTTGGTGGCGGACCGCACCGCGGACGTAGCGAAGGGGATCATGTCATCGCAACCGAACGTTTCCGCCAGGTCAGAGGCCTCTTTGACCCCTTTGACGAGCTTGTGGCGGCCTTTCGAGTTCAACTCGCCATGCTTATTAATGTGCTCCATGAGCCGCATGGTGGTTTTCCAGTCGCTCATCGCCGACGGTTGGCCACCCTGACGGGCATCAACCACCACGAGATGAACGGTGTTGCTTCCTACGTCTAGTACACCGAGTCGCACGGAACATAACTGTATCAGTGCGATAAACGAACCAACGTGGGTGGCGGGCGGAGTGACGTACCCCCGCCCGGTTACTTAGTCCTTCTCGGGCAAGCCGCCGGCCCACAGTGCAGCAGCGATCAAGCCCGGTTGCCCGAAAAGTCGCAGGAGGCGTTTGCCGTCGGTATCCAGGTTAAATCCGCCGTTCTTCTCGGCGTACTGCCCGACATTGCCTGGGAAAATAGCAATGTAGAAAGCGGCCAACGCGACCCCTACTTTGCGACGCTCCTTGGGCAAAGCTAACAGGCCGAGGCCAAGGCCAATTTCTGCCAAACCAGAGCCGACGACGACCGAATCCTCAGAGAACGGTGCCCAGGACGGGACCTGGTCCTGGAACGTTTTGCGGTTCCACGCGAGGTGCGACACACCCGCCATCGTCATAAATCCACCGAGAGCGAGCCGCGTGACCTTCTGGGAAACTGGCTCTTTTCTAGGCGCATGCCCTGCGTAGAGTTTCTTTGCTCGGGACAGCCGACGCTGAAGTGATTTCTTAGTCATGATGGCTCCTTCGTTGGGCCCTTCGTTGGACCGAAAATTCATTGGACCAGTAAACATTTACCCATCATACGTCCGTCGAAACACTGCGACAGATCCGCGAAATGACACGAAACAAAGGAACGGAATAAAAGGGCCCGCCACAAGATAATCATGCATAATGTCAGAAAGATCTCTGAGGAAGGGTGAGCTTAAACCGATGGGTGACATGACAAGAAGTAGAAAATACGTTCCTCTGCTCAGCGTCGTGCCCGTGGTCGGTCTTTGGCTATCCGGATGCGACCAGGGCGGTGACGAAACGTCCCAAGGCTCACCATCAGCGGTTTCCCCGTCGGTGGCCTCATCGTCGGCTCCCCGCGACACATCAAACAACCACGCGAACATTCAGCCCTCGCTCGACTCCCAGGCAGAGGCCGATCACCATACAGATGGTGACGGCACCGATGGCGACGCCACCGAGGGTGGCCATCGTCGGCAAGAAGACGCACCATCCACGTTGCACGGGACGAGCAATTACATTCCCAATCCCAATCAAATCGGCGGATATTGTGGCACAACCTACGACGGCGATGAGATCAAGGCAGGGGCGAAAACTTCCTGCGGTTTTGCAGGGGCAATATTCACCTCCGCAATGCAGCAGACGTACTCCAAGTGGGCCCCTGACCCGACCGTGACCTCCGTATTGCGCGCTGACTTCACACAAAAGAGCCCGACGACAGGGCAGGAATACACCGTCGTCTGCATTATCGGCAGCGCGCAGGACACCCTTTCTTGTGGCGAAAAAGTCAACGCGACTGGAAGCGATCGTGGCAGTTTCAAGGCTGTTTACCATCGAGGACCTGCTGGAACCTTTGGCCCACGGGTCAGCAAAGAATAGGTGTTCCTGGATGAGCAGGAATCACCTGCATAGTAAAAAGACTTCCTGGTCTCGAGCAGCAGCTCGAGGCCGTTTTTCATTTCAAGGAAGAGTATATCTTCAGTCGTATCGCCCCAGGAAGAACGCAATTTTTGGGGCGCGAAACACCGACGCACGGAGCAAGGAGCCGGCACACGGAAAACTGCGGGGAAGCTACGCCTAGAGCCCAAAAGTGCGGGGGAATACGCGCCCCAAAATAAAAGTGCGGAGGTATATGGCCAATTTTCGGCCATTTTTCGCCCCTATGCCCCCGCAGTTTTCACAACCGACCCCTATATACCCGCGCAGTTTTCCCGCACGCGGACACATTTTTGGCGCAAAACCCCGTATTACGTTTAGGTTCAACCGTCGCTAGATTTTCCGCGTTTTAAGTGATCGCCCGGTCAGCATCTATGCTGAGTGCGCAATGCCCACTCCTAAACCCACCCAGTCCACAGCGCGCACCCGTCCCGTGCGCACCGGCTACCCCGAGGGCACCCTCGCGGACCGTTCCATCCGCGCCGGCATCGAAGTCCCCGCAGACTTCCCCCGCGAATGGTTCTCCTTCCTCAACCCGGACGACGAGGATCACCTCATCACCGTCGATCTCACCTGGCTGCTCTCCGGCTATTCTTGCCGGTTCGGCACCGACGCATGCCCGGGGATCGATTCATCGATGCCCAATGCCGGCTGCTGTGTTCATGGGGCTTTTCTTGCCGACGAAGACGATCACGACGCTCTCACGGATTGCGTGTCCCGCATGCCCTCGAAGTATTGGCAGCTTCGTCCGGAGGGAACGGACGAGTGGCTGAGCACCCGCGATCCGGCGGAGTTGGAGCCTTGGCTGGTGTGGGATGAACTGGATAATGAGGACGGCGAACCAGAACCAGCACTCAAAACGCCCATTGTGGATGGTGCCTGCATTTTCGCGAACCGACCTGGCTGGCCGACGGGCACGGGGTGCGCTCTCCACCAGTGGGCCATGGACACTGGCGAACGGCTGGAATACGCCAAACCCGAGGTCTGCTGGCAGCTACCTTTGCACCGCACGGAGGACTGGGAAACCCGCCCCGATGGCCACGAGATCCTGCACACGACGATTGGCGAATATGAACGCCGCGGGTGGGGCGACGGCGGAGAGGATTTTGACTGGTACTGCAGCGGCGCTCCGGGCTGCCATACGCCCATGCCTTTTCTCCACGGGAAATCCCTGTGGCGTACTCACAAAGATGAGTTGACCGAAATGCTCGGCGAGAGTGCTTACGAGGTTATCGCGGAGCATTGTGAGGCGTTAGAGGAACGGGCTCGGATCGTGATGGAGGCCGAGGGAAAGTCCACCGCCACACAACAAACCCCCGCCACACAGAATTCACGTCGCCCTGTGTCGTTGGGAATGCCGATTGTTGCGATGCATCCGGCAACGATCGCCGGCACACACCCGGCCAACTAAAACCGCGCGGCACCACGCCGCTAAAACCCCACGCCCTTATTCGAATTTGTATCCAAGCCCCCGGACCGTGATCAGATGGTGCGGGTGCGAGGGATCATCCTCCACCTTTGACCGCAACCGCTTCACGTGAACATCCAGCGTTTTCGTGTCCCCCACGTAGTCCAGCCCCCACACACGGTCAATCAGCTGGCCACGGGTCAGCACACGCCCTTCATTCCGCATCAGGTATTCCAGCAGGTCAAATTCCTTCAAGGGCATGCTGATCTCTTTGCCGTCCACCCATACCGAGTGGCGTTCAACGTCCATCCGGACGTTCCCGACCTCAAGAATTTCGTCGTCAAACTGATCAGGCCCAGAGGTCCCGCGGCCACGTCGAAGCACTGCCCGAATTCTCGCGATGAGTTCGCGGGCCGAATACGGTTTCGTGACGTAATCGTCGGCACCCAATTCGAGGCCAACAATCTTGTCCATCTCTGTATCCCGTGCCGTGACCATAATGATCGGCACGCTGGAGCTTTGTCTCAGTTTTTTACAGACCTCGGTGCCGGACATCCCCGGGAGCATGAGGTCGAGGAGAACAATGCTGATCTCGTGCTGGCTGAACTCACGCAGACCCGTCGGCCCGTCCGGGGCGATGATGACATCGAATCCCTCCTTGCGCAGGAGGAATGCAAGCGGCTCGGATAACGTTTCCTGATCTTCGACAATAAGAACACTAGTCATGTGTCGGGAGCTCCAAAGTGAATGTTGATCCGGTTTCCGGCTTACTCCATAGCTTAATGTCGCCGTCGTGGTTTGCTGCCACATGCTTCACAATTGCCAGACCCAAACCTGTACCCCCTGTTCGTCGGGACCGTGCCTTGTCGACGCGGAAGAACCGCTCGAAGACGCGTTTCTGGTCTTCGGGGGCAATGCCGATTCCGCGGTCTGTCACGCGAACATCGACGACCTGCCGCCCTTTGTCGGGGTCAGAGAGCACTTCCCTAGTGACGGTGACCGGTGTTGCTTCCGGCGAGTAGTTGATGGCGTTCATGATGAGGTTGCTCACCGCAGTGACCAGCGAGTTCGTGTCCCCTAGCACGGTGGCTCCGCAGGGAGCGTCGGTGGAAAGTGAGATGTCGTGCGCCTCTGCGGCAAATCGGCATCGCTCGACTGCTTCGTCAACCACGTCGTCGATGCTCAGGACTTCGAAGTCAGGTAATGGTTCCGCGCCTTGTAGCTTGGTTAAGGAGATTAGTTCGGTGATCAATTGGCCCAGTCTTTGGGTTTCTTTCATCACTTTTCCGCCGAAATATTCGACAGAATCGGGGTCATCTTTCGCCTCAAGCAGGGCTTCCACCATTAACGACACTGCTCCGACCGGCGATTTCAGCTCATGCGACACATTCGCGACGAAATCCCTCCGCGCAGTTTCCATGCGCACATTTTCTGAATCATCAATCGCATAAATAACGATGAAACGATTATCGCTGTCGGACAGCAAACGAACGGCGGCTTTCACCGAAAAAATGGGGCGCTCGCGGGTCTGCCGAGCGGACCGCTCCGGGCGGAACACGATCTCACGCGGCTCACCATCCGCGAAAACCTTCAGCGCAGCTCCCCAGGCCGCCCGGTTGATGTGCGTCTTATCCACAATGCCCAGTACCCGGGAAGCATCGTTGGCTAGCACAATGTCTTCATGCTTATCGACGACGACCACCGCGATGGGTGAATTGTCGACAGCCACGTTAAGCACGTCGGCGTAGGTCACCAGCTTGCTCGGCGCCTTAGTTTTAGGTTGCCGGGCTTTAGGTTGTCGCGATGGCGACGCTGATTTCTGAACCCGGGCCGTCGGTTCACGGCCGGGCGTTTCCCCACCTGCGCGGGGTTTCAGCCGCGGGTGGAGTAATTGCACACCAGAGAGAACACGGTGCAATTTGGCCACTGTGAACCCAATGGCTCCCCCGACGAACACACTGACTGCGATGATGATGCCGATTGTCGCGGACACATCATTAAGCGTAGTCGGTCACGCGGGGCGGGCTCCCCCATGCCTCACAACCCCACGGCGAAAGGCCCGGTTTTACTTCGAGCCCTGGTTAGCGACGGCGGCAGCTCCGGCGGCAGCAGCCTCCGGATCCAAGTAGGTTCCGCCGGGGTTCACAACGGAGCCGTCTTCGGCGATCTCGTAGACCAGCGGGATACCGGTCGGGATGTTCAGGCCGGCGATGTCGTCGTCGGAAATGTTGTCCAGGTGCTTGACCAGCGCACGCAGGGAGTTACCGTGAGCGGCGATCAGGACGGTCTGCCCCTTCTGGGCGCGCGGGAGGATTTCTTCCTTGAAGTACGGGACGAAGCGAGCGACGACGTCCTTCAGGCACTCCGTCTTCGGGACCGAGTCAAGGTTGGCGTAGCGCGGGTCGTCGGACTGCGAGTACTCCGCGCCGTCCTCGAGCTCTGGCGGGCGGGTGTCGTAGGAACGACGCCATGCCATGAACTTTTCGTTGCCGTACTTTTCCTTGGTATCGGCTTTGTTCAGGCCCTGCAGCGCACCGTAGTGACGCTCGTTCAGGCGCCAGTCGCGGATAACCGGGATCCACAGCCGGTCGGCAGCGTTGAGGGCAATATCAGCGGTGCGGATAGCCCGTCGTAACAGGGAGGTGTAGAGCACCTCGGGGTGAAGGCCCTTTTCCTTGATGAGCTCGCCACCGCGCTTGGCTTCTGCCTCGCCCTTTTCAGTGAGATCAACATCGACCCAACCCGTGAACTGGTTGGTGGAATTCCACTGGCTCTGGCCATGACGAAGAAGAATAAGTTTTCCGTTACTCATGCCCTCTATCGTGCCACGAATGGCAACACCTTGCCTAGTGTGCCTGGATTATGTCCAGCACACGGGGCGGCGGCTACTCCCCGGCTACTCGTCGGCGACGTAACAGCTACTCCTCAGCAGGCCGGAGCGCCTCGAACGCTTCTAGGTTTCTGGTGGATTCGCCGCGGCTTAACCGCCACGCCCATTCTTTGCGGATGGATTCCTCAAACCCCATCTCAAGCATCCGGTTGAAATCGTTATCCGCCCTGTCCAGCAGCTGGCCCAAGGCTCGATCCAGGTCCTGCGGGCTCAGATTCGCTGGCAGGTATCCGGCCAGGTAGATGTCGTTATTGGCGTCGAGAGTGTAGGCAACACCGAATGTCTTGTTGTTCTTCTGCAACAGGAACCGGTACACGTCGGCCTGTTTTTCCTCGACGGCACGGCACACAAACGCTTCGATGCGCAGGTAATTCTGCCCCGGGATCAGCAGCGCAACGGTCTTCAGCCGCCTAGTGCCGGGCAGAATAACGGCCACAAAGTCCTTGCCCTCGGGGGCGTCATACTCAATATCGGCCTCGTCGAGGAGTTTGATCAGGTCGTTCTTGGTCATACTCCCCATTGTGGCCTCTATGACGCCCCGGCGCGGTCACTTCCGCAACGAACGCGGGGGCCTTTCCGGATTGCGTCCTCATAGATGTCGCTCAGGTGACGCGCTGAGCTGGCCCAGGAGAACCTGGAGGCGTGGGCGGTGGCGTTTTCACCCATCGCGATTCGGCGGTCGTCGTCATCGCACAAGGATTGCAAGGCTGCGGCCCAGTCGGCGGGATCATGGCCGTCGACGAGGATTCCGCTGGTGCCGTCGTCGATAGTGATGGGTAGTCCACCGGCACGCGCTGCGACGACGGGGGTGCCGGATGCTTGGGCTTCGACGGCGACGAGCCCGAACGATTCGTTGTAACTGGGGATGGCGACGATGTCGGCGGCGCGGTAGACGCTGGCGAGGTCCTCTGGTGGGCGGGGTGCGAGGAATCGGACGATGGGGGCGATGCCGAGGTCGCGCGCGAGGTCTTCGAATTCGGTGGGCCGCGCGAGCCCGTTGCCGGATGGGCCGCCGCACATGAGGACGCGTAGTTCCTGGTCGGGGCGCTTTTTCATCATGTCGGCGACGGCCCGCAGGAGAACTTGCGGCCCTTTCAATCGCTGCATGCGCCCGACGAACGCGATGACCGTAGCGTGTAAGGGCACACCGAGTTCGCGTCGGCTGCGTTCGGTTGCGCGGTCGGATCCGGGTGAGAATTGTGTGACATCGGCACCGGGGAGGACGACGTCGATGTGCTCGGGGTCGGCGTCGTAGTGGAAGACCAGGTTGTCTTTGCCCGCCTCGGTATTGACGACGAGGCGATCCGCGTTGTCCACGATTTGTTGTTCACAGATGCGGCGTGATTCGGGTTCGGGGCGGTCACCCGTGGCCAGCGCGCTGTTCTTCACCAGCGCGAGGGTGTGCGCGGTGTGGACCTGTGGGACTCGCCATAGATCGCGGAGAAGCCACCCCACCTGTCCGCTCATCCAATAGTGTGAATGAATGAGCGAGTAGGACACTTTTTCACATTGCGCGAATTCGATGATGCCGCTGGTAAAAGCGACCATTTGTGTGGGCAGTTCCTCTTTGCTGAGCCCCTCGTAGGGCCCGGCAATGATGTTAATGAGCCGCACATTCGGTGCGAGCTGCACGATTTTCCCCTGGCTGGAGCGTGTGGCGCGAGTGAAAATGTCAACCTCGTAGCCCAGTGCGCCGAGTTCTAATGAGGTGGATCGGATGTAGACGTTCATTCCTCCGGCATCACCGACCCCCGGTTGTTCAATGGGGGAGGTGTGCATCGAAATCACGGCGATCCGGCCGCGAGGTGTAGTGCTCATGCTTTCAAGAGTGGATGAGATTGCCACACCGTGCAAGCGTCGCGTGGGTGCTCCGGCCTCCTGGTACGCGGGTGCTCAGGCCGGGTCTGCGAAACTCTCCCCACCCGTGATAGTTTTGGGTATAAAAATTTTTATCAGGGGGTGGTTCGCGTTAGGGTGAAAACTTACCTGAATGTCCTCACACGAGATATCGACACCAGAAAGAACAGACATGGGAGCAACCGACGACAAAGCCTGGCTACAGTACTACCCCGATTGGACCGGCCACGAGCTGGATTATGAGGGCATGACACTGTCCACTATTTACCGCGACAACCTGGCTAAATTTGGCAACCGACCAGGCGTTTCCTTCTTCGGTGCCGAACAATCGTGGAAAGATGTCGACCAAGACGTACGTCGGGCTGCAGCCGGACTCTACGCGCTCGGGGTGCGTCGGGGCGATCGCGTCGCGATCCTCATGCCCAACTGCCCCCAGCATGTCCACGCTTTCTTCGCCTGCATCATGTTGGGCGCGGTGCCCGTCGAACACAACCCGCTCTACACCGCCCCGGAGCTCAAAGGCCCCTTCGCGGATCATGGTGCTCGCATCGCCATCGTGTGGGACAAATCGGTGGAAATGGTTGAAACTCTCCGCAGGGATCCGCACACCGCTCTCGACACCATCGTCTCGGTGGACATGACGAAGGCCATGCCCCTGCACTACCGCATTGCGCTGCGCATCCCGCTCCCACCACTGGCCACCATGCGGAACAAGCTCACGACCTCCGTCGACGGGACCGTGCCCTGGGAAACACTGGTGTCCGACGGTTTAGGTGGGGACGGATCCACCATCGAACCCTATGAGGCGGATCCCGACGACCCCGCGCTGATCCTGTACACGTCCGGGACGACGGGCGCGCCGAAGGGGGCAGAGCTCCGCCACCGGAACTTGGTGGCCAATGTCGTCCAGGGCAAGGCGTGGGTGCCCGACCTACGCCCCGGCAAGGAAACGTTCCTTGTCGCTCTGCCCATGTTCCACGCCTATGGCATCACGATGAATATGCTGTTCGGCCCGTTTATTGGTGGCGCCAAGCTCATTTTGCTGCCGACGCCGGACATGAAACTGATCATGTCGATCATGAAGAAGCAGACGCCGACGTGGCTGCCCGGGGTGCCCACCCTGTACGGGCGTATCGCTCAGGAGGCCGCGGAGAAGGGTATCGACATCCACGGGGTGCGCAATTCGTTCTCGGGAGCGTCGTCGCTGCCCGTGTCCACCGTCGAAAAGTGGGAAGCTCTGACCAAGGGGCACCTCATCGAGGGCTACGGGCTGACGGAGACCTCGCCGATTATCGCCGGAAACCCCATGACCGACGATCGACGCCCCGGGTACGTCGGTATTCCGTTCCCCGACACCATCATTCGTATTGCGGACAAAGATAATTTGGACCGCACCATGCCCGACGGTGAAGCCGGCGAGCTGCTGGTCAAAGGCCCGCAGGTTTTCTCTGGCTACATCAATGCCCCCGAGGCCAACGCGAAGAGTTTCCACGACGGCTGGTACATCACCGGTGACGTGGGAATTATGGAGCCCGACGGGTTCATTCGGCTGGTCGCGCGGACCAAGGAAATCATCATCACCGGCGGGTTTAACGTGTACCCGCAAGAGGTGGAGGACGTTCTGAACCAGCACCCCGACGTGGAGGATTCCACCGTGGTCGGCCTGCCGCGCGAGGATGGGTCAGAAACCGTCGTCGCTGCTATCAGCCTGGAGCCCGGCGCGGCCCTGGATCCCGAGGGGTTGAAGGATTACTGCCGGAAGTCTCTGGCCCGGTACAAGGTGCCCCGCACGTTCTACCACTTTGATGATCTTCCGCGGGATCAGATGGGCAAGATCCGCCGACGCGATGTCCGCGATGACATCATTGAGCGCTCGAAGCGGAGCTAGAACGTCCGGTCTAAAACCCCACCCACACTGGCTCGGGTTCCAAGCTCACGCCGAACACGTCCCGGACGTGATCCTGCACGGCGTGGGCGAGCTCGACGATATCCGCGCTGCTCGCTCCGCCGCGGTTCGTCAAGGCCAGCGTGTGCTTCGTCGACAATGACGCAGGAGCATGCACGTGAACTTTCCATCCTTTCGTCAGCCCCGACTTATCGATCAACCACGCGGCCGACAGCTTCACACGATCGCCGACGGGGAACGCTGGCATCGATTCCGCGATGTCATCCCCACACCGCTGGCGGACAGCCTCGCGGATAAGAGGGAGGGCGTCCGCGTCGATAATGGGGTTAGTGAAGAAAGAACCCGCTGACCAGGTGTCATGATCGCTCTCATCGAGAACCATGCCCTTCCCGTGACGCAGCTGGAGGACCGCCTCACGCACCGCAGCAGCTGGCCGGCGGGCACCACCCTCCTGGGCCGATTCTTCCGGGGTCACCCCCAAGCGCCGGGCCAACTCGCCATAGCGAAGCGGGGCCGACACTCCCCCGGGCGTCAATTGGAACTCCACGGCCGTCACCACGGCCCGCCGGGTGAACTTGATGTTCGAGTAGCGGTAGGCCAGGTCGAGGGCGTCGGGAGTGACCCACTCCTGTGCACCCGGCTCGTGCTCATCATCGCCGCAATACGTCAACAACACGCGCTGCAGCACCGAAGACACCTCAACGCCATACGCACCCACATTCTGCACCGGCGTCGCACCGACCGACCCCGGAATTCCCGACAGACACTCCAATCCGCCCAAACCCGATGTCACAGTCGCGGCCACGAGGGCATCCCACTCGACGCCGCCGAAACAGCTCACCGTGCCCTCGTGAACGTCCATCATGACGGGTGCTAGCTGCGATTCGTCATCGTCGGGATCGTCCAAAATAGGCCGGCGAACCATCAGATGAACGGCAATCAGCTCCTCGACCGACGGGCTCTCCGCGACCACCAAGTTCGATCCACCACCGACGACGATCCACGGCACCTGAGCATCAACGACGGCTTTCACCACTGTGGCGACGGCGCCGGGGGTTGTCACCTCGACGACCGCGCGCGGAGTACCGCCGATGCGCAACGTCGTTAAGTCCGCGAATGACTTCCCGCGGACAACGGACACACCAACGGTCGCGTCCAGGCGCTCCAGGAGGTCATCGGTAGAATCCTGCTGCGGACTCGTCGGTAAAGAACTCATCTGCTCAGCCTTAGTGTCGGATTGGTGGGCTGCCGTTCAGCCCCGGTTGACTCGTGACAGTACGGCCCCTCAGTCTACGATCACTATCGACGAGTGGGTAGTACCACATCCCACCACCGCTAACGACGCTTCAAACGCACTTCTGCTGAACCGCACCCCCTATGGACAAACCCTCGACCCCACATGGGAATCGCCGCCATCCCGACGCTGGGACGCCCGACGCTGGGACGCGGAATCTGCGCGCCCATAATGTCCGCACCCCATCGTGGAGCGGGAATGGGCCCGTCGGCACGGTGACACGTGGAACGACGGGGATTAACCGGCTGCGGCGATGCGACCGATGGGTGGTCCACAACGCGGACCTGCGCCACGCGCTCCTCCGTGCGGATAGGCCCCTGGCCGTGGATGTTGGGTACGGCGCGAGCTGGACAACCACCTGCGAGTGGGCCGCCCGTTTGCGCACTATTC